>NZ_AP027368.1:310849-621699 GCF_030296015.1 Ferrimonas sp. YFM | reverse complement strand
GAGGGTTTTCCAGGGCCAGGTCCGCCATAAAGCGGCGATCATTCAGCCACTGCTGCAGTTGCGGCAGCTCGAACAGTTCGCTTTCATCCCGTCCTCCCCAGCACAGATAGATGGGCTGAGCACTGCTGCTGGCCAGACGGTGCTCAATCACGCTGCGAGACTGACTGATGCCACAGCCGGCACTGAGCACAATAAGAGGATCCTTGTCCCACTCCTGCTCATAGACAATCTCACCATCCACCAGAATGGGCACCTCGGTGCGGCTGGTCAGGGTTTTGATTACCTGATCACAGGCTTTGCCTTCGGGGAAGTGCTGAATGTACATCTCCAGCTCGCCACCTGGCTGAGGGTCATTGGCCATGGAGTAGGGAACGCACCAACCGTTATCCAGACAAACCTCCACATACTGACCCGCTCGCGCAGCCATGGGGCTGTGAGGACGCAGGCGTACGTGATAGACATCCTGATTGACCAGCTTGGCGCTGACAACAGTGGCGATGGTAGCGTTCATGGAAACCTCGTTTCTAGGGTAAGCAATCGCAGTCTAAACCCAGGAGAAAGGTTGGCCCAGCCAATGCAGGCCACAGTGTGATCAAACTCCCCGCTTGATGGTCAGTTTCCACCGAAATAGGCACCTATCTCCCCCACCAGCAGATAGGGCGCGGCACTGAGGAAGGGGATGAGGCTGGCCAGCATGACTTTGGGGGCGGCAAGGCCACAGCGATTCTGATGCAGGGAGAAGAACAACCCGTAGAGAAAGAACGCCGGGTAAAGCAGTATGGTTATCGACACATAGTAGTTCACCAGGGTAATGGGCACTGCCCCGACGGACTCGGGCAGGCTGAAGTCCACCAGCCCCAGAGCCATCATCCAGAACATCATCTGAATTCCCAGGGGAACATAGATAAGGGCGATCCACCCTTTGAGCCAGGGACGGCTCAGATCCTTCTCCTCTCTCGGCATAGTGCCAGCACTCCTTACTCGGTCTCCCCACGGAAGACTATTGAATCCACGGAAAAAGTGTATCCCAGATCACATTTTTTCAGAAGAGAGCAATCCCTTGCATTCGCCTCGGAAATCCGCACACTGAATCCTCGTTTTTCTGAAGGAGTCCCCATGCTGGAAGTCGCCTGTGCCCTGATCGTCCATCAGGACAAGCTGTTGTTATGTCGTCGCCACCCCGACGGCAGCCAGGGAGGCCTGTGGGAGTTTCCCGGTGGCAAGTGCGAACCCGGCGAGTCCCTGGAGCAGGCCCTGGCACGGGAGCTGAAAGAGGAGCTGTGCATCGAGCAGCAGGTTGGCCACCACCTGGGCACCTCGGAGCACCATTACGGCAGCAAGGGGGTCAGACTGCATGGTTACTATTGTCAGTGGCGCCCTCAGCCTATCCAACTGACCGGCAGCCACGACCGCTACCTGTGGGTTGAACCTGATAAGGTGGACCTGACCACCCTGGCTCCGGCAGACCTGCCGCTGCTGCAGGCGCTAATCCATGAACAGGGATCACTCCCCAAGACCTGAGCCATTGACCCTGCTGAGCTTTAGGCCTAGGGTCTGATGATCTTTGGTGCGAGGGCTTGGCCGAGAGTGACGGTGGCCAATCAAGGCGTTCGATTGCAGGCATAGTGGTTCTACGTCAAAATCGAACAACGCAGAGTGGCTGCCGTCAGGCCGGCCCCGAAGGGCGCAACGACATTGCCAACAGCTCATCCAGACCAAATGAAGACCAATCCAATTGGCTTCACAACAGCCAAATGTTGGCGCAAGACGACTCAGCAAAGTTCAACAGGCCCTAAACTTTTGGCCAACGAAAATACAAGGAACACCCTATGAGCAACGCGGTATCTGACATCTTCGATCCCTCCCTGTGGGAGGAGGTGGAAGGGTTCGACTTCGAAGACATCACCTATCACAGAGCCAAAGATCAGGGCACGGTTCGCATCGCCTTTGACCGCGCCGACTGCCTGAACGCCTTCCGCCCCAAGACGGTGGATGAACTTTACCTGGCCCTGGATCACGCCCGCCAATGGTCTGACGTTGGCTGCGTATTGCTGACCGGCAACGGTCCCTCCGCCAAAGGGCAGTGGTCCTTCTCCTCCGGTGGCGACCAGCGCATTCGGGGCAAAGATGGCTACAAGTACGAAGGTGAAGAGAAGGGCAAGGCCGATGTTGCCCGCATGGGCCGACTGCATATCCTCGAGGTGCAGCGCCTGATCCGCTTTATGCCCAAGGTAGTGATCGCGGTAGTACCCGGCTGGGCCGTGGGCGGCGGACACAGCCTGCACGTGGTGTGTGACCTGACCCTGGCCTCCAAGGAGCACGCGGTATTCAAGCAGACCGATCCGGATGTGGCCAGCTTCGACTCCGGCTACGGCTCCGCCTACCTGGCGAAGATGATTGGCCAGAAGCGTGCCCGCGAGATCTTCTTCTGCGGCTTCAACTACAGCGCCGATGAAGCCTTCCAGATGGGGATGGTCAACAAATCCGTCCCCCACGCCGAGCTGGAAACCGAGGCACTGCGCTGGGCCAAGGAGATCAACTCCAAGTCCCCCACCGCCATGCGCATGCTCAAGTACGGCTTCAACCTGCCGGACGACGGCCTGGTGGGCCAGCAGCTGTTTGCCGGTGAAGCCACTCGCCTGGCCTACGGCACCGAAGAGGCCCAGGAGGGCCGCGACGCCTTCCTGGAGAAGCGCGACCAGGACTTCGGCAAGTTCCCCTGGCACTACTGAGCAACATCGACGAAAAGGCCGCCCATCGGGCGGCCTTTTTTATGGCGCAAAAAAAGCGCCCTATTGGGCGCTTTGGGTCACTGAAAGTAATGATGATACTTAGAGCTTGTGCCCATGGTGAGCCATCACCTTCTCAGGGGTGTGGCACACGGCGCAGGCTTCCTGAGCCGCCTGAGCCTGGGCCTTGTCGTCACCGAAGTAACCACCGTTGCTGATCATGTGAGACATGGCGGCATCGGACAGGTACTTCTGATGGCAACTCATGCAGGCACCCACGTCAGGAGAGGCATACCAGGTCTCGGCCACATCCTTCTCCTTGACGGTGCTGGGCACCGCCAGGGCGCTGCCAGCGTTGCGCCCCAGTTCGAAACCATAAGCCAGACCACCCCAGCCCTGCTCGGCAGAGTGGCAGGTCATGCAGTCGGTCTTCAGCAGAGTGCCACTGCCACCATGGCCGTTATCATGCCCCTCGGCCTTATGGGCTTTGTACATGAAGCTGGAGGACTTCAGATAGCCGGTGGGCTGGTGATCCACCTCCACGTCCACCAACTTCTTGTCGTTGGTGTGGCAGGCGATGCAGTTGACACCGTTGGAGTCGTGGTAGAACTCCTTGGAGTGGCAACCGAAACAGCTCGCCTGGTCGATGATGGCACGGCGCGACGGCACCTGGGACTCGCTGTCACCCAGGATGATGCGAACCGGCTCACTCTGAACATAGGCCGGATAGGCACCCTCGCTGACGCAGTCGGTGCGAACCGCACTGTTGTCCTCGAAGCACACCTTCACCAACGGCAGGACCTCCAGAGTCTTTTGAGCGATATCGGCTGGCAGGTCCAGGGTATAGGTGGTGCCGCGCTTGACCTTCTCAGTGGTCAGGTGGAAGGTGCCATCGGCGTAGGTGGTGGAACCGTCGCCCTTGAGGCTGAAACGACGGTGCTCATAAGTCGTCCCCTCGCTGAAACCCTCTCCCTCAAGGGTCACCCGCTGCTCGGGATAGTCCTTGTCCACATCCCAGCTCACCACCACATAGGGGTTGGAATACCCCTGCTGGTAGATCTCATCGATGGTGACCAGGTTGCCGTCGGCATCGACGACCTGAATGTCCATCTCCAGCAGATTCTCGGCGTTGACCACGATGTTGGACACAGTCACCGAGTATCCCGCCGCAGCGTCATAGGGCGCACCGTGCTTGCGGTGGTCTACGCCACTGTGGCAATCGGTACAGGTCAGCTGCGGATTCTTGTCGGAGTTGTGCTGCACGGGGCTGTCGGTATGACAGCCGATGCAGGCATTGGCGTTGGCATCCTTCAACCACAGGTCGGCATCGGCCAGGGACTCGTTTCCGGTGTGACAGGCGGTGCAGTCCATGAAAGGCTTGGTGGGAAACGCCGGGTAATCGAAGGCGTGTGGGCCGTGATAGCCGGAAACCGTGTAGGGCATGGGCACCACATTCCCCTGCTCATCCTTACCCTGACGATTCGGTCCCATGTGGATGGCGTGAACCATATGCCCCAGCTCGACAGACACGCCCTCGGGATCGGACACCAGCCCATTGTGACAGGACTGACAGTTTTCCAGATCCAGACGCCGGCCACCATGGGCCTTTAAGCTATCGGGCTGATGGCAGGTATAACAGGTGTCCATCAACAGCAGTTCCCGGGTCTCCACTCCTTCCTGGGTTCCGCTGGAGGGGATCCAATCATAGTGAGCATTCTCAGCCAGTTCATGGCCGGAGTCATACTCGAACTGCATCTCGATGGCCAGTCTCTGGGTCAGAGCCGGATCGAAAACGACGCCCGCCGGATCCTGCCACTGAGACAGGTCGGTATGGAAACGGTAGCTGTAGCTGCCATCTCTGTTGTCCTGGAGGCAATCCGGACAATCCTTTAGCTTCTCAAACCCCTGCTCAAAAGTGGTACCAGCCTCATTGGTGGCCTCATTCAGCAGTGACTGCCACTGCTTGAGGTCATCCTCTACCGCCAGCTGCGCCACGGAAAAGCGGAAGTCGTGGTAGGGGTTGCTGCCATCGAGTCCAAACAGACCCACCCCCTGGGCGTTGGTCAGCTCAAACCCGACGGTAATAATACCCTCTGCGTAGCTTGCTCCCTTGATCTCGGCAATGGCCTCCTGAGCCATATCGATATGCAGGCCAACGCTGCCGGGCGCACCTGGATCGCCCGGTTGCCCTGGCTGACCGGGCTGCCCATCCTTGCCGTCATCGCCATCCCCGCAACCGCCCATCATCAGAGCCGACGCCATCAACAGCGCCAACGGCGCCTTAGGTGTTTTCATCATTATCATCTCCGTAAAACCATCATCACTGTGGTCGCAGCCATGGTAGGTATCCGGACCACTCCGGGAATTGACCGCCATCACCCTTGAGCAGAGCGACGCAAAAAGAGGATTTCGCTACGGGGCGCCCTGGAGCAGAGGCCCCGGGCCGGCAGACATGAAGGTTTCAGGCAAACACCTCGGCTTTTTCAATATTTTTCGGAGCTTTCACCAAGTTTGATTTTGCGAATTAACCAAAGTCGGCATTTGCAATTCTCGGAATCGCCTCGAATGTCAGGTTCGGACGTGGACGGGATCACGAAACACGATGGCGACAGTGAGGGAGGCTCATTTTCGAACAGGTGACAATCGCCAACCTTCTTGAAGCTGGGTAGATTAGCTCGAGTCTTACTCAGGGATCGGAACCGTGAACAAGTTGCAACACTGCACCCTCTTCCAGATAAACCTCTTCGTGGAAGTGTATGAGCGCCTCAACGCCAAGGAGGTGGCCACCACCCTGGCAACCACACCGGCGGCCATCAGCCGGGGACTGAACTCATTGAGAGACTGCCTGGACGACCCCCTGTTCATCAGGCGCCAGCCAGGTTTTGAACGCAGTCAGGTAGCCGAACAGCTCTATCCGGTATTCAAGCGAATGCAGCAGCTTTGGCAACAACATCCCAGCTTTACCAGCCTGGCAGACAACCTGCTTAAACTCAGCCTCTCCAGCCTGGATCTCTTCTGCCAGCTCTACAATGGCAAAGGCATCGCCCAGCTGGCAGAGCAGCTGGAGATGACCACATCCAAGCTCAACCGCAAGCTCAAGGGGCTGAGGCTGGCCCTGAAAGACCCGCTGTTCAACCGCCAACAGGGGGGTATGCAGCCCACAGAGGCGGCTCACCACCTCTATCCCCTGATGCGCCAACTGGTGATGTTGGCCGAAGAAGCCTGCGGAACCGGAGAGGCCCTGCAAGATGGAAGCAGCGCTAGCCTGACCATCATCACCGTCCCTCAGATCGCCATGTCTTTGCCCCTGGCGTTGCACCAGGCTGCCAAACGCCACCAGACCCAGCTGACCCTGAAGATGGAGTACTGGAACAAGGAGAGCGCCCAGCGACTGATCAGCAATGAAGCCGACGCGGTAATCGCCTTCGAGCCAGCTGCGCGAGATGGGATATACACGAAGAAGGTGATCCAGATTCGAGCCGGCTACCTGGTAGCCAAAGAAGACCACCCGGTTTGGGAGAATCCCTGCCCTGAGCAGCTGATCAGATACCCCCTGGTGAAACTGGCTTCCCTGCCCTTCCCTGACAACCAGTCCCCCCTGGCCTGTTACGCCCGCTCCAGAGGAAAACTGCAGGATGAACTGGCCACGGTTCCCGACCTCGGCTGCGCGGCCCACCTGCTGCTGAACAGCGAAGGAGTGATCATTGTCGGCATCCGCTCTGCCGTCGACTATCTGGAGCAGTTCAAGGGACTTAGGACGCAAAAGATGGGTTACCAGCAAGACAAACAGGTGCTGGATCATTTCAGCCCCCCCAGTACCTATCTGTGGCTGAAGCAGGACGCCCAGGGAAGGTTGGCCACGCCGCCCTGGCTGCAACGCTGCCTGGAAAACTACATACTGGAAGCACACCAATAAAAAGGCCGCCCATCGGACGGCCATTTTCTTCCCCTGTGCGAGGTGCAAGGGCTTCACCATGCTAGCGCAGCCAACATCAAAATCTCGTCAAAAAAACTGACTTTCTCACCCGGATTTTCGCTTTTGCCGAGGTGCTATCGCTTCCGGTTTACACCGCTTTTCCAGCGACACCTCAAGTCGTAGAGTCTGTGATCAATCACAGTGAAAGGGGGAAGATCATGCACGCCGTCCAAACTCCTGCCCAGCGGCAGGAGCGCCCGATGCCGCCCAGCCTGGACCAGCTCCGTCAGCACCTCAGAGCCATGATTCTGCCATTGGGCTTCTCCGGATTCTGGTATCAGGGGATTCCCCATCATGCCAGGCAAAATTATAACGCCCCCTGCCGAAGCCAGCTGTTTACCCCGGCAGCCCTACGTCGTCCGGTGGCGACTCTGGCGTCCTCCAGCCAGGTTCAGAGCCTGCAACGCCTCTACCTGTCCCGGGTGGCGCGCCAGGACCCAAACTTCGAACAAAGTCTGGATCTCTCCTCCCCTCATCGCTACTGCTTGGATCCCGCTGTTGCCCCTCAGGCAGCCCGGCTCTTCCTCAACCACGATGTCACCTCGGTACTGAGCTGGCCACTGCCCAGTTTTGGCCTGAGTGCCTGGAGTGGACGCTTCATCCTGCTCAGCACCCAGCAAAGGGACTCGACGACAAAAGAGGAGTTGGAGCAAACCCTCAGGCAGGGGCAGGCTCTGCTGTTGGACAGTCATCGCACCTCGTTTAACCCCTATCGGCAAAGCCGGTTATTTAATCCGACCGCCATCGAAGTGCTGAAAATGGCGGCACTGGGATTTCATAATCACGAAATTGCCGAGCGGCTCCACATTACCGCTCGAGGAGTGGAATATCATATGGAGTCGTTGAGAAATAAGCTTGGGGCGGCCAATCGAGCCAACCTGATTCATATCGCCCACCAATTTGAGTTGTTCTGAAATATGTTGGTACTCCTGGTCGAAGACAATCACCTATTGGCAAAAAACATCCTACATTATCTGGAACTTAGGGAGATAGAGTGTGATTTTGCCGACACCCTGGAGCGGGCAGAACAACGCCTGTCTCACCACCACTTCGATGCCATCATCCTGGATCTGAACCTGCCGGATGGCGATGGCGTCACCGCCTGCCGGCGCTGGCAGCAGCAGTGCATCAATACGCCGGTAATCATGCTGACGGCCCGGGGCAGCCTCAACGACAGGCTCGACGGCTTCGATGCCGGTGCCGACGACTACCTGGTCAAGCCCTTCGCCATGGAGGAGCTGGTGGCCAGGCTGAAGGTGATCTCCCAGAGGCGCCCGGCCCCCAAGACACTCAAACTCGGTGACCTGGAGATCGACTTTGCCCGCCACAGCGCCCACCGCCAGGGCCAACCCCTGAATCTTTCCAAAACTGGCTGGCAGATTCTCTCTCTGCTGGCCAGGCGCAGCCCGGAGATCGTCGAGCGTGAAGAGATAGAGCGCACCCTGTGGCCAGACAGTCCGCCGGACAGCGACAGCCTGCGCAGTCATCTGCACCTGTTGCGCCGGGTGGTAGACAAACCCTTCGAGACCAAGTTGCTGCACACCGTCAGAGGTGTCGGACTCAGCCTGAGGAGCACCACAGATGGCGCGTAAGCTCAGCCTCAAGCGCACCTATCAGCTCTATGGCATCGGGTTTCTGGTTCTGACCCTGGCCATCAACAGCATCATCCCCCTGTGCATGATGTGCACCGGCATGTTTTCCATGCATGAGATCACCATGACCAACGCCGGGCAGGCCGCGCAGCAGTGGTTTCAGCTGACTGACCAGCCCTATGAAACACAGAACCTCAGGGTCTACCGGCGCTGGTCAGAGGTTCCGGAACTGGCGAAACAACTCAACGACAACAAGCGACCGATGCCAGAGCAGGGGGTACTCCATCATCACGATGACGGTGCCTACATCGATGCCCTGATGAATTACCAGGGCAGCGATGGCCAGACCTACTTCATCTGGCTCAGGTACGACGCCACCCACGACCTGGTGTTCGCCCCCAAAAACATGACCGCCATACTGCTGCTGATCACCATGACCTTCTTCGTGGTCGCCAGCCTGGCGTTCTACATGCAAAACCAGGTGATCACCCCGGTGCACCAGATCAGCCGCGCCATCAAACAGCACGACTGGCAGAACATGAAGCCATTCAGCTTCCCCAAACAGTGCTACGCCGAACTGCAGTCCATCGTGGACGCCCTGGATAACTCCCTGAAAAAACTTCAGGAGGCACAGCAGAGGGAACTCAGTTTCCTTCGCTTTGCCAGCCACGAGCTGCGCACCCCCATCGCCATCTGCCAATCCTCCTTTGAGATCCTCAACCTCCAGCAGGGGCAGCTCAGCGGCCCCACCCTGCACGCCAGTCAGGCCACAGCCCAGATGAAATCGATCACCGAGACCCTGCTGTGGCTCACCAATGAGGAGTGCAGCCCCCTTGATGAGGAGGAGGTCGAGCTTGGGCAGCTGCTGGAAGAGGTGGTTTCAGGCCAACGTCAGGCTCAGGGCTATCTGACGCACATCGACATCGAAAGGGACGACACCCGGCTCCGGCTTCTGAAAGAGCCCCTGGCCATCATGCTCAATAACCTGATCCGCAACGCCATGGAACACGGTGCCCAGGGAGTGGTGATTCGCCAGCAGGGGGAGTCGATAACCATCAGCAATCCCACCAGCGAAGACAATCACAGCGGTTTTGGCCTGGGACTGATGCTGGTCAGGCGATTGGCCAAACAGCTGGGATGGCAGTTCAATACATCGAGGGAGCAGGGGCATTTTTGCGCCAGACTGCAGATACAGTCCTAGCAGAAAAATGGCGGCCTACCCGGTCGCCATTTTTTATTTTGGTGAAAATAATGTCGAAGCCATCGGATGTTTTGACGCGCATTTGACATTGAGTTTATCTGTCGGGGAAAAGACCTCTAAAGTTCGGCCGATTGTGTTAATTACCCCACAGCATCCAGGTGAAATTTATAAACCTTTTTCCATTACTTCCTAAAGCCACAGAGTTATATTTCACTTAAAAATCAGCGCGAACCAACTCACATTAATCCCTGAGCCAATAGTTATTCTGTCTCCGTCAATTATAAGGGGACACTTATTATGAAACTCAAACTCCTGGCGGCAACCATCGCCCTGGTTGCCACCCCGGCCCTCTCCGCCACCTCTTTGGACATCGGCTACAAGGCCTACACCTCAGACACCAAGGATGATAATCGCGGCGCCTATGACCAGCCGTTTCTGAAGCTGAGCCATTTCAACAAAGCAGACTGGGGCACCCTGTTCGCCTACGTGAAACTGGAAAACCCCGGTGAAGTCAAAGACGCCCAACATGGCGCCGACGGCAAACTGACGGTTAAATCCCTGGCCATCGTCGACAAACAGATTGGCGACTCCGCCTACAACTGGTGGTTGCAGAACTTCCTCTCCTCCAACCGCACCGTGATGGAGGACAACCTCTACCTGGGTTTCACCACCAACCGTAAATATGGCCAGCTGTTCATTAATGCCGGATTGGGGGTGAACTACTCCGCCGCCTCCTTCAGCCCCACCAACGCCAGCTTCGACGGCCTGACCGGGGGCGCCGCGGTGATCAATGCGCGCTATCCGCTGCAGTTCCTGGGCCTCAAACACTCCCTCAGCATCAACTACGAGGGTCAGTTCGGCCGGGACGACGAGCACCAGAGCACCCTGGGCTACGACAGCTACGGCCACCAGATCATCACCACCCTGAAAACCAGCCTGGGAGATGGCGTCTACACCAAGCTGCATCTGACCCAGTTCGACAGCTGGGGGGCCACGCCCAACGATGGCATCGAGTACGGCCTGGCCGTTGGCTTCAGCTTCTGATCGAGAGGACTACTGAATGATTAAGAAATCTCTTATCTGCGGCGCCATCCTGGCGCTGATGGCGGGCTGCAGCGCCCAGACCGAACAACCCAGCGTCACCAGTCAGGGCAAGGCCTTTGGCAAACACGGTGAGATTCAGGTTCAGACCGAAACCAAGGGCGGTCAGCTGGTGGATATCCAGATCCTGAAGCAGAACGAAAACAAAGTGCTGGCCGGTGCGGTGTTCACCGAAATGAAGGACGCCATGCTCCAGGCCAACAGCACCGAAGTGGACGGCATCAGCGGTGCCACCATCACCTCTGGCGCCTTCAAAGAGGCGGTCAACAACTCCCTGGATGCCGCCGGCGTTACCTTGATTGCCGGTGCCGCCAAGGCCGGCAAGAAAGAGAAAGCCCTGGACGCAGAGCAGAACTTCGACGTGGTGGTGGTTGGGTCAGGGGGAGCCGGATTCAGCGCCGCCATCACCGCCAAGAACGCCGGTGCCAAGGTGGTGATCATCGAAAAGATGCCCACGGTTGGAGGTAACTCCCTGATCACCGGCGGCCAGATGAATGTGCCCGGCAACTGGGTTCAGAAGAAGATGGGCATCGAAGACAACATCGAGCTCTACATCAAGGACACCCTGAAAGGGGGCGACTACAAGGGCGATCCTGAAATGGTTCGCATCCTGGCGGAGCAGTCGCTGCCTGCGGCCGAGTGGCTGCGCGACTACATCAAAGTCGACTTCTACAAAGACCAGCTGTTCCAGTTTGGCGGCCACAGCGTCAAGCGCGCCCTGATCCCCAAGAACCACACCGGCGCCGAGTGGATCAGCAAGTTTATGGCCAAGGCCGACGAACTTCAGATCCCCATCCACACCCGCACCACAGCCACCGCCCTAATCAAGGATCAGAGCGGACGGGTTATCGGCGTGGAAGCGGAGCACAATGGGAAGAAGATGGTCTACAACGCCGCTAAGGGCGTGATCCTGGCCACCGGCGGCTTCGGCGCCAATGTGGCGATGCGCACCAAGTTTGTCCCTGAGCTGGACAACCGTTACGGCACCACCAATGCCCGCGGCATCACCGGCGACGGCATTGTGATGGCGGAAAAGCTCAAGGCCAAGACCGCCAACATGAACTACATCCAGACCTACCCCATCTGCCATGTGGACACCGGAGTGATCTCCCTGATCGCCGACTCTCGTTTCTTCGGTGCCATCCTGGTGAACAAGGAGGGCAACCGCTTTGTGGAGGAGCTGGAGCGTCGTGATGTCATCAGCCGCGCCATCCTGGCGCAGACCAACCAGCAAGCCTATGTGCTCTGGGGCCAGGAGATCGAGAAGTACGCCCACACCGTGGATGTGCACAAGGAGGAGTTCGACGAGCTTCACCGCAAAGGCTTCATGTATAAGGCCGACAGCATCGAAGAGCTGGCCGACAAGTTCGGCATCGACAAGCAGGCCCTGATGGCCCAGGTAGCTCAGGTCAATCAGTTTGCCAAGGCAGGCCAGGATCAGCAGTTCAACCATCGCGGTGGCCTCAAGACCCTGCTCAAGCCCCCCTTCTACATGCTGGTGGCCAAGCCCTCGGTGCACCACACCATGGGCGGCCTGGTCACCGACACCCACACCCGGGTCATCGGCGACAACGGCCAGGCGATCCCCGGTCTGTTCGCCGCCGGTGAAGTCACCGGCCTGACCCATGGCACCAATCGCCTGGGCGGCAACGCCATCACCGATGTGACCGTGTTTGGCCGCATCGCAGGTAAGGAAGCTGCCAACCTCTAAGGGGAAGGATTCCGCCCCTTGTTGCCGGCCCTTGCGGCCGGCTTTTTTCTGGAGGCCAACATGACCCCATCTTCTCACTCTCTGCTCACTCCCCTTTGGCTGGTGTTGATGCTGCTGAGCCTCAGTGCATCCGCCAGCAGCCCTGTGCGTCAGCTGCATGGCAATACCATGGGCACCAGCTACAGCATCCGCTGGCAACAGCAGAGTCCGGAACAAAATCCGGCCCAGGTGCTGCACCGGGTCGAGCGCCAGCTGGAGAGAATCAACAACACCCTGTCGGTGTTTCGCCAAGACTCCGAAGTTGTCGCCCTCAACCGCGCACCGGTTGGCCAGTCCATTGGCGTATCGAAAGAGACGGTGCGGGTGCTGAGCCTGGCCAAGCGCATACACAGACAGACGGATGGTGCCCTGGACATCACCTTGGGCCCGGTCATCGAGTTCTGGGGATTTGGAGTGCGCCCCAGGGACTTGAGTCATAAAACCCTGGGACAACTGGAGCGGGTACGCAGCAGGACCGGCATGGAAGGATTTCAGCTAAGAGAGGGCAGGTTCATCAAGACCATTCAGGGATTGGAGCTCAACCCCTCTGCCATTGCCAAAGGCTATGGGGTGGATCTCATCGCCGAGGCCATGATGCAGATGGACATCAGGCACTTCCTGGTGGAAGTGGGCGGTGAGCTTCGCAGTCGGGGCCACTCGCCCCAGGGAAGGCGCTGGCAGGTGGCGGTCACCCGTCCCGAAAAACTGAGCCTGGAGTTTCAGCAGGTAGTGCCACTGACCGACATGGCCATGGCCACCTCGGGCAACTACGTCACCGCAATACAGGCCCAGGGCCAGACCCTGGGACACATCATCGACCCGCGCACCGGTTTTCCGGCCACCTCCGGCCCCCTGTCGGTGACCGTGCTCCACCCCAGCTGCGCCGTCGCCGATGGCTACGCCACCGCCATGATGGTGCTGACTCCGGCCAAAGCCCTCTCTCTGGCCAGAGAGCTGGACCTGGCGGTGATGCTGGTGGAGCGCGGCCCCACGGGCCCGGTCAGTCGCTTCAGTCCGGCACTGCAGAAGATTCTGGATGAAAAGTAAAACACAGAAACTAAAAAACCGGCTCATTGAGCCGGTTTTTTACGGGAATCTTGGAGCGGCTAGAGGGAATCGAACCCTCATCACGAGCTTGGGAAGCTCGGGTAATGGCCATTATACGATAGCCGCGTCAGACACTTAGCTTATGAAATTCCCATATGCCTTGGCAAGATGTAATCCACCCTTTCCCGCTTCTCTTCCTACCCCACCAACAAAAACGCCCCGCAAAGCGGGGCGTTTTTCAAGGAGAGGCGGGTTTACTCAACCACTTCCATCTCTTCCAGCAGGTTGTCGGCACCGTCCAGGTACTTCATCACCCACAGCATGTAGCGGCTGTCCACGTGAATGGAACGGCTCAGGTCGTTGTTGTAGCTCCAGTCGGCGGTGATGGACTCATACACACCGTCAAACAGCAGACCCACCAGCTCGCCACGACCGTTCATGGTTGGGGAGCCGGAGTTACCACCTGTGGAATCCAGGTTGGTCAGGAAGTTCACCGGCACGCTGCCCAGGGACTCCTGCTTGTAGGGGCCGTAGACCTTGTCCTTGATCAGCTGAAGTTGCTTCTCAGAGGCGTGGAAAGGCGCTTCACCGGTTGCCTTGGCGGCCAGGCCTTCCAGGGTGGTGAAAGGTACGGCGACCAGGCCATCCTGCGGAGAGTAAGGCACCACGGTGCCGAAGGTCAGACGCAGGCTGGAGTTGGCGTCGGCGTAAACCGGCAGACCCAGGCTCTCGTTGTAGGCGATGATGGCGTTCATGTAGTCAGGGCGAACCTGCAGCAGGCGACCGGACAGGTCCTTGGCTTCCTTCTCACGCTTCATCTTGGCGTCGTAAGTGGCGACGGCGTAGCGGATGAAGGGGTCGTTGCTGGCCTGGAACTCTTCAGGAGTCTTGTCCAGCCACGCCAGGCGGGTGTCCGCCTTGCCCAGGTCGGTGGTGGCGTACATGGAGTCCAGCTTGCTCTTCAGCGCGTCGGCGTCGAACTTGCCGGTCAGGCCAAATACACGGTCCAGATCTTCCAGGTGCTCGGACGCGGGCAGCTGAGCGTACTTGCCCAGTTGCAGGGCCAGGATAGCCTTGTCCACCTCGACGTCGTAACGACGGTCTACACGCTGCATGGCGGCCTTGATGCCATCCCAGTCACGCTCCTGATAGCCAGGCTCGCGCTCCAGATCAGGCTTCTGCTTTTCCTGGGACAGGCGATACAGACGGGCAGCGATGCTGGTCATCTGGTTGTAGCGCAGGTAACCCAGGATGATGTCGCGATCCAGGTGGGCGTGATCCTCTTCGATCAGCGCGTTCAGCTGGTTGATTACGTCGCCATACTGCTTGGCACGCTTGCTGTCGCTGTTGATCCAATCCAGCAGTGCCTTCTCTTCGCCCATCTTCTTGGCCAGGATGCCGGTCTTGGCATAGCCCTCGATCATGGACTGGAAGTTTTTGGCGTAGTTAGCCAGGCTGGCCAGGGTGCTCTCGTACTTGATGCGGGCGTCGCTGCCTTCGGCAGAGGTCGCCTTGATCAGGTCGATGATCTCCTCACGAGCCACCTTGGACTTGGGGTAGATCGCTTCGAAGTAGGTCTGAACCTCTTCGGCGGTGCGGTAGCGGTTGGTGCGGCCTGGGTAGCCCGCCACCATCACGAAGTCACCGTTCTCAACACCCTTGGCAGAAACCTTGAGGAAACGCTCGGGCTGGAAGGGCACGTTCTCTTCGCTGTAGTCAGCGGGACGACCGTCTTTACCCACGTAAGCGCGGAAGAAGGAGTAGTCGCCGGTGTGACGGGGCCACATCCAGTTGTCGATGTCGCCGCCGTACTTGCCCACGGACATGGAGGGGGTGTACACCAGACGCACGTCACGGATCTCCAGCTCCTTGATCAGGAAGTACTGGGCGCCGCGGTGGAAGTTGTACACGTCACAACGGTAGTCATCGCTCACTTCACACTCGGCCACCAGGGCTTTGGTGTTGTTCTCGATGGTGTTGTAGTACTCCTCGCCGTTCTTGGCCGACTTGGTGCCGGACAACACCTTGTCGGTGACGTCGACCATGGACTCGGTGGCCCAGATCTTGTAGCCAGGTACCGGCTCTTTCTCTTCAGAGCGGGTCTTGGCCAGGAAGCCGTTCTCCAGGATGTTGTCTTCCGGAGTGGAGTGGTACTGGATGGCGCCATAACCACAGTGGTGGTTGGTCACCACCAGGCCATCGGGAGAGACGAAAGAGGCGGTACAGCCACCGAAGTTGATGATGGCGTTCATGGGGAAGGCACCCAGATCCGCCATGGACTTGGCGTCGATCTCCAGGCCCATCTTCGTCAGTTTGTCCTCCAGGGAGGGGATTTGATAGGGCTGCCACATGCCCTCGTCGGCAAGCGCCGTCAGCGGCAGTGCTACCACTGCCGCGGTTAACCAAGCTCTCATTGCTGTTTCCTTCTCAGATTCCGTCTCTTAATACACGGACGGATGATCCTTTAGGGTGGGTGGCGGCAGGCTCACCTGCCGCCAGAATAGTCCGGAACACTCTATCACAAGCGATTGTGCGGAATAACCTCGCTGTAACATCATGAAGCAATTTGGCGGGAAATCAGGTTCATAATCCAGCGAATAGACTAACAAGGCCTCACATCAACTGGGCCAGAACGATGAGCGCTCCCAACAGTGTCGCCAGAATCAATGCCGGTGTGCCGCCCGCTACCCGGTAGGGAGCGTCAACACTGTCGCGCAGCTTCAGCACCGCCGCCACCGGCAGAAAGACGATCAGCACCGCCAACGGCACCGCCGCAAACCCCAGCACGGCAATGAACCCCTCCGGCAGCGCCAGCGCCAGCACCAGAGGGGGAACAAAGGTGATCAGCCAGGTGCCGACCCGGCCGCCTTGGCCCTGACGCAGCTCCGCCAGGTACTCGAACAGGCTCAAGGTCACCCCGATGAAGGAGGTGACCAGAGCCAGATCGGCAAACAGGGTCACCAGGGTGGCGATGCTGCTGGAACCGGTGAGGGTGGCGATGGCATTCACCAGGTTGGCCAGGCTGTCCCCCTGAGCCAGGCTCGCCAGCTGCGCCTGCCCCAGAGGACCGAATACCGCCAGCAGCCACAGGGTATAGCACAGCAGCGGCAGGGCGCTGCCCATCAGGAACACCTTGCGCAGTGAGCGAACATCACCCTCGAGGTAATCCACCAGAGGAGGGATGCACACATGGAAGCCGAAAGAGGTAAAGATCAACGGCAGTGCCGCCATCAGCAGGCTGCCCTGCCCCTGATCGGAAAGCGCCGGAGCCAGGTTATGCATCTCCACCTGGGGCAACAGCAACACCACCAGAATCGCCAGGGCCACCATCTTCAGGCTGAACAGCCCCCGGGTCAGCAGATCCACGTAACGCACCCCAAAGGCCGCCACCAACCCCAGGGTGCAAGCGAAGATCAGGGTGGCACTGCTGCCCCCCAGTTCCACCGCCAACAGGCTCTTGGCCTTGAGGGCCACCAACGACGCGCCACCTGTGAGATAGGCGGCCGTCAGGGCATAGAGCAGGGCCAGGAAACTGGCGGAGCACAGCAGCTGACCGCCCCGCCCCAGACTCTCTCCCATCATCCGGTGAAAGTTGAGGCCACGACCTGTGGCCAGGTTGGCTTCGGTCAGCAACAGGGCGGTATAGCCGGAGAGGCCCCAGATCAGCAGCATCAGCGCAATGGCGGGCCAGAAGCCGATATTGGCCACGGCGATGGGCAGTGCCAGCATGCCGGCGCCGATGCTGGTGCCGGCCACGATGAGGGTGGCGCCTACGAGTTTGGTGTTCAAAGTTAAGTCATCCCGGTGTTGTCAGTAAAAACGCTAGACAGTGGTCGGGAGATTGAACAGGAGGGGGAGCAGGAAGAGACACACCACCTTGCCAATTGAATCCCGACAACTGTCGGTTCAATTAGCCCCAATGGCATGGTCAGCGAGTTAGTTTACGCTCCACCTTGCCATTGAGGCTGGCAAAATCGAGCGATAAAAACGATGGAGTACAGCATCATCTCTACCTGAAAAATAAGTGGCTCGGCGTCAGGCCGAGCCATCAGACTAGCAATGGCAACGCCGCCTCAACAAGAGACGGCGATCACAGTTTCCACAGGGTAAACCGGGTTCGGTCAGGCTTTAACCGCCTCGATGGCCCGGGCCACCCGCTGACCATACTCCTCATCCGCCTGATAGAAATGGGCCAGCATCCGCTGCTGCACCGAATCACTGGCCTGACTCAGGGTGGCGGCGATGGTGTCCGCCAGGGCCTGACGTTGGCTATCGCTCATCAGTCGGTAGAGATCGCCGGCCTGGGCAAAGTTCTCTTCAGCAAAGCGATCGTACCTGTCCAGATCTCCGCTGATCTTCAATGGCGGCTCGGCAAACTGCGGCTGCTGCTCCGGACCTCCCTGGCTGTTGGGCCCATAGCTCACGCCACTCTCCTTGGCATCACCATGGTAGGGGCAGCCTGTTCCCGCCATGGCTCCGGCTCTCTGATAGTGGTTGGCCTGGGCCGCATGGGGGCAGTTCACCGGCAGCTGGTTGTAGTTGGCCCCGACCCGGTAACGCTGGGCGTCGGCGTAGGCAAACAGCCGCGCCTGCAACATCTTATCCGGAGACGCGCCCACCCCGGGCACCAGATTGGACGGGGCAAAGGCCGCCTGCTCCACCTCATTGAAATAGTTCTGCGGGTTGCGGTTCAGCTCCAGAATGCCCACCTCAATCAGCGGATAGTCCTTGTGGGGCCACACCTTGGTCAGATCGAAGGGGTTGATCTGGTACTGCTCCGCGTCCAGCTCCGGCATCACCTGCAGATAGAGGGTCCAGCTGGGGAAGTCACCGTCGGCGATGGCACCATAGAGATCACGCTGGGCATGGTCCGGGTCTATTCCCTTTAATTTGTCCGCCTGCTCATTGCTGAGATTCTGGATCCCTTGGCGGGTCTTGAAGTGGAACTTCACCCAGAAGCGTTCTCCCTTGTCGTTCCACAATGAGAAGGTGTGAGAGCCATAGCCGTTCATGTGTCGGTAGCTGGCAGGAATCCCCCGGTCCGACATCAGGATAGTGACCTGGTGTAATGCCTCAGGGTTGAGAGACCAGAAGTCCCACATCGCTTCCGGGTCTTTCAGGTTGGTCACCGGGTGACGCTTCTGGGTATGGATGAAATCGGGAAACTTGATGCCGTCTCGCAGGAAAAACACCGGAGTATTGTTACCAACTATGTCGTGGTTACCATTTTCGGTGTAAAAACGCACCGCAAATCCCCGGGGATCGCGCTCCGCATCGGCACTGCCCGACTCTCCCCCAACGGTGGAGAAACGCACCACCACTTCGGTCTGCTTTCCCACCCCATTGAAGTGGTCCGCCAGGGTAAACTCAGACATGTCCCGGGTCAGGGTAAAGGTGCCGTAGGCGCCGCTTCCCTTGGCGTGAACCACCCGCTCGGGAATCCGCTCTCGGTTGAAATGAGCCAACTTTTCAATCAGGTGCCAATCCTGCAAAGCCACCGGGCCCCGAGCACCAAAGCTTTGGCTATTTTGATCATCGGCGATGGGTGCGCCGTTCTGTGCGGTCAGTCGTTTGCTCATGATTCTGCTCCTGGGCGCCACAGCGCCACTCAATCCACTCATAGAGGCCTTGCCACATAACCCCTCCGTTAATCGACAAAATCAATTGTGGACCCCACCATCAATTTAATAAAACGAGCAAAATGCATCCCTGTATTCGCTTTTATCGATTGAGGATTTGAGCTAAAGGTTGAAATACATACAGGAGCGATCCGGTCTACCCTGAAGAATGAGGTAGCAAATGGAGAAGCACTATGAAGTCACTGTTATTGGTAACTCTGGTTTTCAGCGGCGCAGCCATGGCCACTGGCGGCGGCGGCGGCGGCGGCTATCCGGGCCCGGCATACGCAAATGCAAACTCTGCCACCCACTGTTACGATGCACAGGGTAAGCGCATCAAGAACAGCGCCGACATGAAGAAGGAGCGTCAATGCCCCGTCACCGGCAACGATGCCATCGACCTGTTGAACTACAACAACTTCTACGGCAACAAGCCCAAGGGTGAAACCCTGAGTATGATCCGCTCCCAGAATAAATAGGGTATGCTGAGGCCCCGGCCTCATTTAAGGATCAGAGAATTATGCAGTTGGTGATGCTACATGGACTGTATATGCACCACACCATCATGCGGCCCCTTGCCGCCCAGCTAAGCAACCTGGGCTGGCAAATTGAGGGGTTCAGTTACAACAGCCTGGCCATTGATGCCGGGCTGTTGTTTGAGCGCCTGTCGGCCCTGTCACGTCCGGGAGAGCCCCAGTTTCTGGTGGGACACAGCCTCGGCGGGGTGTTGGCGCGACGTTATGCCGAACAGATGGAGCTCCCCGAAGGCTCGCGCATCGTCACCCTGGGTTCACCGCACAAGGGCGCCGCCATCGCCCGCCGCCTGGCCCAGTGGAAGCTGGAGGGCGTCATGGGCAATGCCCATCAGCATGGACTGCTGACCAACCCCAACGACCACTATCAAGGCTCGGCAGAGCTTGGCAGCCTGGCGGGCAACGCCGGCATCGGCGTGGGCCGACTGCTCCTGCCCAACGAAGAGTCGGATACCGACGGTACGGTACTGGTTGAGGAAACCCGGCTGGAGGGGTTTCACGACCACATCATTCTGCCCCACAGCCACACCTCCATGCTGTTCTCCTCCGAGGTCGCCAGACAGACGGATCTCTTCCTGAGGCAAGGGCGCTTTCAGCAGCCTGAATAAGCGACTCCCCCCTCTAGCCAACAAAAAGTCTCCCGCGAGGGTACTCCATCTTATGCCTAGGTCCCCGTCACGGAACTGACCCGGGACCAGGCTGATTTTGAGCCTGATCACAGCTCCCGGGCTGCCAGGATCACACTCTCAAACTCAGGTACACAATCGGCCTGTTTGCGGCTTTTTGTTACCTGTTTTGTCCCCGGTTTCAGCATTACTTTCACAGGTGCACAAACCTTTTTGCCCAGGCATCCACTCCGCCTCGGCACCAGACTGTGTCACCTACCAAAGGGAAATGATGATGAAACTCTACGCGCTCAATGCGCCCCTCAAAACACTGACCGCAGCCATGCTGCTCAGCCTGCTGAGCGCCTGTGGCGGCGATAACGACAATAACAATGGCGGGGACCCGACTCCCCCCGGAAACACGACTCCTGTTGCCAACCCTGTGGACGCCAGCGCCACCATGGGCAGCCCCAGCATGATTGATGCTCTGGCCAACGACACCGATGCCGACGGCGATGAACTCACCCTGGAAACCGTTACCCTGTTCGACGGCCGGGGTGTCGCCACCATTGATGGCAACCGCATCCGCTTCGAGCCTCTGGAGGTGGGGACCACCATCCTCAACTACAGCATCAGCGACGGCAACGGCGGCCACGCCAGTTCCACGGTGACCATCTCCGTCGCTGCCCAGGCGCTAAGCTACGTGGGCTCAGAGGCCTGTCTCTCATGCCATACCGACAAGAAGAGCTACCTGGAGACGGGCCACAACTTTAAGCTGACCAAGGTGAACGGTGAAGAGCCCATTTACCCCTTCACCTCCATCTCCGGTGCCCTAGACCTGCTGGATGTGCACAATACCCTGGGTAACCCCAATGGCTGGGAGGACATCAGCTACGTGATTGGTGGCTACATGCGCAGCGCCATGTTCATCGACCAAAATGGTTACATCTTCTCGGGCGACAAGGCCGGTGTCGGCGTGGCGCCCAAAGGGGGGCAGGTACCCTATGCCTTCCCCTACAGTGCCAACGATGCTCCCGACTCCCACGGCTTCGATTACTGCGGTCGCTGCCACACCACAGGCTGGAGGGACTACACCGAGGGCAGCCACGACAACCGCAACCTCAACCGCCAGGATGACATGCCTGGCATGGGCGGCACCTTCGCCCTCACCGGCATTCAGTGCGAAGCCTGTCACGGCGCCGGCCTTGCCCACATTCAAAAGCCTTCCAAAGACAACATCGTCAAGGTGGCCGAGGCACGCTCCACCAACGATTTCCTGGCAGAGGATATGGGCTTCGGCAAGCCTATCGCCTGCGCCGAGTGTCATAGCACCGATGATGCAGTAAGGCGCTATCCAGACTACGTGTCGCCTCATAACCAGGAGTTTGGCGGCGACAGCCTGGAAGCGCGGCTGAAGGTGATGACCGGCTTTGGCCCCGAAGGCCGTCGTGATGGCCGGGGTGGTCGTCAGGCGGCAACGGAACTGCTGGGCACCGATCCGGACACCGGCGAGGCCATGGGCAAGAAGAAGGGCTTCACCTGCTCAACCTGCCACAACCCGCATCAGTCCAAAGTCAATATGGATAAACCCGGCCACGAAAACGCCATGGTGCGCCAGTGTACCGACTGTCATACCCAGGAGTTCAATAACGCTCCGGGCAGCGACATCGCCGCTGCGGCCCACGAGTTCACCGCCACCTGCCTCGATTGCCACATGCCCGGGGGCTCGGACTCGCACATGTTCAAGATCGATCTCGAGGGGGCCAAGGATGACCCAAGGCACTTCTCGGCGGACGGTGACTACGTGAAACCCTGGCTGCGTGCTTACGACAGCTGCTCAGGCTGTCACGAGGAGGACTACGACGAGCGGGCTGTCCGCATCGGCACCATCCACAACTAAAGCCAAAGGCCGGCGACCATGGTCGCCGGCTTTCCATAAGCTTACTGACACCTCCTGATGGAGGTGTCATCATTGAACGGCAGGCTTTAACAGGAGATCCCGTGGACAACAGCGATCCCATTCCCGACGTCAGCTATCGCCCCCCCTCCATAGAGGAGTCCGGCATCGAGATACTCGACCTCGAGCTGTTTCGAAGCAGGCTGAAACACTACCACTTTGACCCTTATAAGCCCCACAGGGTGAAATACTACTGCTTCCTCTACATCACCGAGGGTCAGGGGGAGCACCTGATCGACTTTGAGCGCTACCCCTATGATTCCGGCAGTGTCATCTTCATCAACCCCAATCAGGTGCACGCATTCGACGCCAGTGACCGTCCCCAGGGCAAGATGATCAACATGACCCCCGCCTTCTTTGCCAAGAGTGCGGCCAATATTCGCACCTCCTACTTCATTCCCACCCACCTGAACCGGGCCTCCTCACCGGTTCTTCAGCTGTCTCCCCAACTGAATCACAGTTGTCACGCCCTTCTCAAGGAAGTCAGCCTCGCTCAACAGGAGGGCGCCGATGATGAGTTGGTGGTCCAGCTGCTGTTTATCGCCCTGCTGGTCAAGCTGGGCCGGCAACGCAAGAGTCATCTGGCTCATTTGAGTGAGCAACAAAAGGAGCGCTTCGGCCAGTTTCTCAACCTGGTGGAGCAACACTACATCGAGGCCCGGGAAGCCAGTCAGTACGCCCAGTGGATGCACACCAGCTACAAGAGCCTCAATCAACTGTGTAAGAGCTGCTGCGGCCAGACCGCCAAGCAGCTGATCGACTTCCGCACCATACTGGAGATCAAGCGCAAGCTGGTGATGGATGGGTTGTCGACTCAGGAGACCGCCTCGGATCTCAGCTTCGAAGACAGCAGCTACCTGAACAAATACTTCAAGCGGCTGACCGGACAGACTCCGGCCGCCTTTAAACGGGACAATGAGTTTTAGCGCCCACCCCGCTTCAACAAGCCTAACCGGTTTTGAAGAGGTGTATTTTGAGATCCGGCTCCGCCTCAAGGACGGCGGCGATCACATTCCCGTCACAAGGTACATTAACGGCAATTTTCGAGACTTTTCCGACCTGTTTCCTTGGTGAGTTCACCATTACTTTCCCTATTGCACAGCCCGGTTCCTGTTGGTCCCTGCCCATACAGGTTCCACCGTGTTACCTACTACAGGGAAATGATGATGATGAACCCCACCGCGCACCATGCGCCCTTGAAGACGCTGACAGCGGCCATGCTGCTCAGCATGCTGACCGCCTGCGGCAGCGATGACAACAACGAGGCGTCCGTGACGCCTCCACCTCCGCCGCCCCCGGCGGCAAATACGGCCCCGGTCGCCAATCCGGACACCGCCGAAGCCACCGTTGGCACGCCAGTCACCATAGACCTGCTGGCCAACGACACCGACGCCGATGGTGACCCCCTGACCCTGACCCGGATCGATCTGACCGAGGGAAGCGGCAGCGTCTCCATCGAGGACAACAAGGCTGTGTTTGAACCAGAACAGGCCGGAGAAGCCAAGTTCACCTACCTGATTACCGATGGCAAAGGCGGTGAAGCCACCTCCACCCTTACCCTCTCCATTCAGGCCGAGCCTGTGGTTCAGCTGAGCTATGTGGGCAGCCAAGCCTGCCTCACCTGCCACAGCAACAAGGAGAGTTTCCTGACATCCGGCCATCCCTTCAAACTTAATAAAGTGGTCGACGGTCAGATGCCCGAGTACCCCTACACCAACATCATTGGTGCACTGGAGATGCTCGAAGGTGTGGTCAACCCGAGCGGTGCCCCGGAAAGCTATGAGGATGTCTCCTACGTCATTGGCGGCTATAAGAAACAGGTGATGTGGCTGGACCTGGATGGCTACCGCTACACCGGCGACAAGGTAATCGGCAAGCTCGACGAAGATGGTTACGTCTATGAGATGTGGTCCTGGGGAGACAACCTCGGCCCAGAGCGAGCCCCCTTCTATTGCGGCCGCTGTCATACCACAGGCTGGAAGGATTTCACCTCCGAAGAGGGCGATGATCGCAACCCCCACCATCAGGATGGCATGGAGGGGATCCTGGGCACCTTCGAACAGCCCGGCGTCCAGTGCGAATCCTGCCACGGCGCCGGCAGCGACCACATCATGGCTCCATCCAGCAGCAACATTACCCGCCTGGCCGAGCCTCGTACTGTGGCACAGATGACAGCTGAGGATCAGGCCTTTGGCCAAGCGGTGGCCTGTGTGGAATGCCACACCCATGGTGGCGACAAGTCCTACCCCGAATACCTGACCCATTACACCGAAACCTTTGGCGGTACTGATGCGGTCGGCGGCCTGGTTGCCAAAGGCGCGGGTGGCCGAGGTGGACGCGGTGGTCGTGTCGCGGCCGACACCATGATGGGATACGATCCGGATACCGGTGTGGCCCAGGGCAAGAAGCGCAACATGCACTGTAACACCTGCCATGAGAGCCATATGTCCACGCACTTCAGGGATAAGCCAGGACACGAAGGGGCCTTGAAGAAGGCGTGCACCGACTGCCACCAGATGGAGTTTGCCAACGCCGAAGGCGGCAACGGCATGGCGGCCATGATCCACGGCAGCACAGACTGCACCAGTTGTCATATGCCCAGTCAGTCACACCTGTTCAAGGTCGACATCTCCGCGCCTTCCGAGGATGGTCACCACTACTCCGAGGATGGCCAGTACAGTCAGCCCTGGTTGCGCCCCGCCGACTCTTGTCAGGGCTGCCATACCGAGGACTATGACGCCCGAGCCGCTAAGATGAAACAAGTGCACCTCTAAGGTACCCTGCTCCGGGAGGTGTCAGCGAATCAGGCTGACACCTCTTTTTTCAACAACAAGCCTTCGGGCTTTTGCACAGACACTGTAGCGGACCCTCGCGAGAAGCCGACTAATGGATAGAATCGACGACATTCCCCAAATCACCTACGACAGCCCCAGGCTTCGTAAGACAGGCATGGACATACTGGACCTCGAGGAGTTTCTCCAGGACATCTGTGCCCAGGGCGCCAACCCCTATCAGCCCCACAGGGTCAGTCACTTCTGCCTTATCTTTGTGGAGCAGGGGGAGGGGGAGCACTTTATCGATTTCCACTCCTATCAGTATGAGCCGGACTGCATCATCTTCCTCAATAAAGAGCAGATACACGGGTTCGACAAAGAGAGGAAGATCCAGGGCAAGCTGGTGCTGATGACCCGGGAGTTCTTCTCCGCCAGCTCTGCCAACATCCGCACCTCCTACTTTGTCCCTGTGCATCAAAGCCTGAGCGCGTTTCCGGTGCTTCATCTCTCCGAGGAGTTGAATGAAAGTTGCCGGGCAATGCTGACCGAAATGACCCGGGCCCTGAGCGAAGGACCGGACAGCGGCGTCATAGTGCAGCTGCTGCTGTCGGCCATGCTGCTCAAACTGACCAAGCAGAGGGAGAGTCACCTTATCCACCTGAGTGAACATCAGAAGGAGCGCTTCGGGGAGTTCCTGCGGCTGGTGGATAAGCATTACAGCGAAATTCGGGAAGCCAGCCAGTACGCCCAGTTGATGCACAGCAGCTACAAATGTTTGAACCAGCTATGTAAAACCTGCTGCGGCCACACCGCCAAGCAGCTGATCGATTTTCGGATTATCCTGGAGATCAAGCGCAAGCTGGCCATGGATGGGCTGTCGGTCCAGGACGCCGCCTTCCAACTGGGGTTTGACGACATCACCCACTTCATCAAGTACTTCAAACGCCACACAGGCAAAACCCCGGCAGCCTTCAAGCGAGAGCAGGAAACCTGATCTTCAGCTCTCCTCCTCCGCCTCGTGACGATAGATCTTCACCAGGTAGTAGGCATCGATGATCACAATAAAGGCATTGACCAGCATCACCGGGTAGGCGGCAATGGCCCAGCCGTACAGCACGAACAGGGCGGCCCCAAGCAGGTTCCACCACCTCAGCTTCTTGATGTCCGCCATGGTCAGTGAAATCGCCACCACGATGGACGCGGCGTAGCCAACCCAATCCCATATCCAGTGCAGTTCCATGCTTCTCCCTCCAGTCGTCCCTCCCAGTGTAGTCCCGGGACCAGGGTTAGTCAGTCCGGCCCGCCATAATGGTCCTACCAGATCGCATCCCCTATCTGATTGGTGTTTCGAACCTTTTAGTGATTATTAAATGCATGTTAACCAATGAAATAGGGTTAACAAATGATGAATTTGATACACTGCCGCTTCCGATGGAATTCAGGGATACAGCCGGATGGCGCAGACAGGAACACCCAAGCTGGGATCGAAGCACATGGCCAAATGGATGTTTGCCGCGTTTCTCCTGGTTACTGCCATGTTGGCCTCCATGAGCTGGCTCAGCGTCAAGACCGGCTTCATGGTTCAGGAGGACTCCCGGGAGATGGTGGAGCGCCACATCCCTGAGCTGGAAACCATCGGATTCCTGCAGCGGGCCCTGAGCAACAGGGTCAACCAGCTCTATCTCTACTACGCCACCACAGAACGGGATGCCTATCTCTCAGGCAGCCGCTTCGAAGATGAGAAGATAGACCACAGCATCGATTACCTGATAAAGCTGGGCATCAGTCGCCAGGACGCACTGGCTCTGCGCGCCACCCTCACCAAACTGCAGCTGCATGCCAACAACTTCGACCGGGAGATGGCCCGCCCCGACAGTGACTGGGACAGGCTGAGAGAACACCTGTCCGACGCTCAGGCCGCCGCCGTCGAAGCCCAGGGACAACTGGACCTGTGGCAGGCCAACATCCGCATGGTGACCATGCAGGACAGCGAATCCGCCCTGACCGAGGTAGATCGCCTGGCTCAACTGCTGTCCGGCTTTACCATCGCCATAGTGGTGGTCTCCCTCTTCGTTCTTGTCGCCCTCTACTCAAGACTGAAGGACAGGGACCAGCTGTTCCGCTTTGCCTTCTACGACAGCCTGACCGGCCTGCCCAACCGCCGCTCCCTGGAAGAGGCACTGCAACAGACCCAGCAGGAGGGAGAGAGCGGTGCCCTGGTGTTGCTCAAGCTGGAACGCTACCCGCTGATCACCGGCACCTATGGTCACGCCTTCGGCGGCGAAGTGATACAACACATCGGCAAGTGGATTCAGGAAAAGCTGCGCCTCAGCCCCTGTGACGCCATTCTCTACCGCTACAATGATGACACCTGGGCGGTGCAACTGACCTGCAGCAACGAGCCCGAGCACCTCAAGCAACTGGCCTGCTCCCTGTCCACCATGTCCGATGACCCCTTCTGCATCGGTGACCGCCTGCTCAACCTGAGCGTCAAGATTGGCATCACCCGCTACCCCCAAGATGGTTCAGACAGCGACAGGCTGATGCGCAACGCCGATGCCGCCATTCACGCCCTGGTGGAGCCTGGACGTATCTACCGCTTCTACGACGCCGAACTGACCGCCCGAACCCAGCGCTGGCTGGCAACCGAAAGCGCCCTGCGTAATGCGCTCAGAGACGATGAGTTTGAGCTTTTCTACCAGGCCAAAGTGACCGCCAACGGTGCCCAGGTGGCCGGGGCAGAAGCGCTGATACGCTGGCGCCGAAACGGTGAGCTGGTCAGCCCAGGGGAGTTCATTCCCGTGGCCGAGCAGTCTGGCCTGATCATGCCGCTGGGCAACTGGGTACTGAATGAGGCTTGCCGCCAGTTGGCGCAATGGCAGGCCAGGGGCATCACCACCTGCCCCGTGGCGGTCAACGTCTCCGCCCAGCAGTTTCAGGACAGTGGCTTCCCTCAGCTGGTGGCCAAAACCGTGGCA
The DNA here is from genome assembly GCF_030296015.1 of Ferrimonas sp. YFM. Taxonomy (NCBI): domain Bacteria; kingdom Pseudomonadati; phylum Pseudomonadota; class Gammaproteobacteria; order Alteromonadales; family Ferrimonadaceae; genus Ferrimonas; species Ferrimonas sp. YFM. The sequence goes on along the minus strand of NZ_AP027368.1, from coordinate 593,838 downwards.
CGCCACCGCATCACCCCCGGACTGCTGGAACTGGAGATCACCGAAGAGGTGGCCGCCAGCGATCCTCAGAGAGTGGTGGACACCATGAAGGAGCTCAAAGCCAGTGGCGTCACCATCGCCATGGATGACTTTGGCACCGGCTACTCCTCCCTCTCCTATCTCAAACGCCTGCCAATCGACACCCTGAAGATCGATCGCGCCTTCGTCTCCAACCTGGACAGGATTCAGGACAACGCCGCCATCGTAGATATGATTCTGGCCCTGGCCCATCAGGGCGGACTCAAGGTGGTGGCCGAAGGGGTGGAAACCGAGGCGGAGTATCAGGTGCTGCAAGACAAGCAGTGTGATCTGGTTCAGGGCTTCCTGTTCTCCCGTCCAGAGCCTGCGGATCAGTTTACCCAGAAGCTCTGTCAGACGACCAAATCGGATGCTCTCCAAGAAGCATAATAAATACAAAGAAGTAGCGTCGACCCTTATTCCAAGTAGCGTTCTGGCGCGACTCTTTTGAGTTCAGGAATATTGAGGATGCGGCCGAAAACGACCTGAAATATGTTTGAGGATTCAACTGATATATTGAACATATCCCTAACCAGCATCAATTTCACTTATTGCAAGAATCAAAAAATCAGTCACTTATGGCTAGTTTTAGCCTGTTTAACAATAAAGAAAGTACAGAATTCGATACGGTTCTGTGATTTGTATCAGGAAACCCATATGTGCAATACCGTATAGTTGCACAAAACCGATATGGGCCCGGTGATGGACAGACTCAAAGACATCAATATTTTCTCATTCCAGGTGTTTGTGCTCGTATATGAGTCACTGAACTCGCTCAGTGTTGCCCAAACCCTGAATGTGCCCGCCTCCAAGATCAGCCGCTGCCTCAACAGCCTCCGCCATGCCCTGGATGATCCGCTGTTTTACCGTAAGCAGTACGGGTTCGAACCCAGTGAGATGGCCACTCGCATCTATCCTGAGATGAAGAAGATCCTGGAGCTGGCGGGCCAGGCATGCACCGTAGACATGGACGACAACAACAGGCTGAAACAGGAACTGACCATCGCCTGTCCCACCGGATTGTGCGTCAAGCTGTCCCGAAGCCTGCAGAAACATGCCCAGCAGCATGGCCAGCACTTCACCTTTATCGTCAAGCCCATCAATCACCATGTGGACAGTGAGATCCAGCATGGCAATGTGGACGTGGCCATCTCCTTTGAATCCAGCAGCTCCGAAGGGGTGAAGAGCGAATTCGTTACCAAGGGAACCGGCCTCTATGTCGCCGGCGGCAATGATCACCCCATCTGGCAACGCTCTGTGAAACCACAGCTGGCGGAGATCATCGATTACCCCTTCATTGTGGCGGACTGCCCCGCCTTCAACGATCGCATCGACCCCCTTGAGGTGTACGCCAATGACATCCATCGCAGCCTGGAGGTGGAGGTTAAGGTCAGCGGCCTGACGGAGCTGGCGGACCAGTTGGACAACTCATCCAGCCTGACTTTCGTAGGCCAGAAGTACGCCGCCGAATTCCTGGATCGCATGTCGGACATCAAGGTGCGCCGACTGCCACAGGATCAATTTGACCTGCTGCACCAGCGCATGGGGGTGCCCAGCTACTTCCTGCTGAGCCCGCCCCGAGGACGCAACCTGCCCGAATGGTTGCTGCCGGCCATCAGCGAATTTGTCACCAGCGCGGTGGTCTTGCCTGAACCCGGCGAGGAGGAGTAACAGAGTGCCAGCAACCAACATAGATAAACTGAGAGACATCAACCTCTTTGTCATCCGGGTATTTTGCCTGGTGTTCCAGCACGGCAACTCCATCGCCGTCGCCAGCATCCTGGACGTGCCGCCATCAAAGATCAGCCGCAGCCTGAATGCCCTAAGGCAGTCGTTCTCCGATCCGCTGTTTATTCGGCGTCAGCATGGATTCGAGCCCACTCCGCTCTCCTGCCGCCTTTACCCCATCCTCAGCCGGCTCTTAGGCGAGTCAGAGTCTGTGGCAGCCATCAGCCATTTTCAGGAGATGGATCAGCACAAGAACTTGCATATCGCCACACCGCCTCAATTGGCGATCAACCTGATTCAGAAGGTGCGGCACGCGTCGGACACCCATGATGACCCCCACAGTGTTCACCTGCGGATGTTCAACGACTCCAGCCTGGATGATCTGGCGGCCAACCGAACCGATGCGGTACTCAGCTTTACCCCGGCTGAGCGTGATGGGGTGATCTCCAAGGCGATCGCCTCCCCCAAGAAGGTATTCCTGGTGGCCAGGGAAAACCACCCGGTGTGGAACAATCCGGTACTGGAGGAGATAGCCCGTCACCCGCAGATCCTCTATGGCAACAGCTGTTACCCCAACAGCCAGTCGCCGATGAAGTTCTACTGCCGCCGCAAGGGGGTGCCCTTCAAGCTGGACTCCATCGCCTCGGATATGGGGGCCGTAGCCCACTCCCTGCAAGAATCCGACGCCCTGTCCGTCCTGGAATTCGACTCCTGCGCCAACTTCTTCAAGGAGTTTAAGGGCCTTAAGGCGATTCAGCTCAGCTCCGAACAGTTCGATGAGCTGGTGAGCTACAAGACCCCGAAAACCATCTACCTGTGGCTCAGGCATGACAGTGACGGCAGGGTCACCACCCCCTTCTGGCTGCAACAGATCCTCGAGCAGCACATACGTCAGGCATTGGGACTGGCCAGCTAACGGTATTGCGCCAAAGAACTCGAGAGTCTGTCGCACAGGCTCTCGCTCACCACCCCAAGGCTGGCCTGCTGACGACAACACACCTGATAGCTTTGCCACTGCTGGTTTGGCTGGCAGTCCAATACCTTGAGAGATTCCCGTCTCAGCCTGGCGCTGAGCAGCGGTGAGGGTAACCAAGCCCACCCCACCCCTTGCTGCACCATGTCCCGAATCTGTTCGAAGCTGGACAATCCCAGGAAGTCGCTGCTGAGCCTGTGGGCAGTGTCCACCCCGCTCAGCCCGGCACTGGCCAGGGTGACCTGAGTATTGAGGGCCAAGTCCTCCTGGGTCAGCGCCTTCTGAGCAGCCAGGGGATGAGAGCCATCACTCACCAGCTGCAGCCTGATCTCGCCCAGGCTCCAGCGGCGCACCTCCGGGTGGCTTGGCAAGGAGACGCCAAAGCCAAGATCCACCGCTCCGGAAGCAACCTGCTGGGGCAACTCGCCGGGCGTGGCCAGAACCACCACCAGGCTGAGGCCGGGATAGGTCCGCTTTACCTCGATCAGAATCTCCTGCCAGAGAGACTCTGGCAGGGCATCATCCCGGGCGATACACAGCCTGTGTTCACCGGTTTGATGAAACAGCTGGCACCTGCGGCTTATCCGCTTCTCCATGGCCAGCAGGCGTTCACAATCCTCCAGCAACGCCTCCCCAATCTGAGTCAGGGTGATGGCATTACCAGAGCGGTGGAACAGGCTGACCCCAAGTTGATCTTCCAGCGCCGAAATCGACATGCTCACAGCACTGCGACTCTGCCCCAGCTCGGCGCCTGCACGGGCCAGAGACCCCAGCCGGGCGGCCAGGGTGAAGTGCAATACCTGTTGGGTGTTCATTCCTTCTCCTCATCATTCATCCCAGCTTCATCAACAACACAGACGCGGTCATCAGGGCGATGCCACACCAGCCCACAGGCTTGAGTTTCTGGCCGAGCAGCAACCTGCCCACCACAGCGGTGCCGATAATTCCCATGGCGCCCCAGCTGGCATAGGCCACGGCCAGATCCATGCCCTGAACGGCTTGGGCCAGCAGGGTAAAGGCGGAAAAGATCAACAGCAGAGTCGCCACCGCCCAGCTGCGCCGGGCAAAGCCGTCAGAGCGTGTCGCACAGAAGTTGGCACCTATGTCCAGCAGCGCGGCGACGACCACCAGAGTAAAGGGGCTCATGAGGTCACCTCCCCCAGGTTGACCATCACCAATCCCAACAGGCAACCGCCCAGGCCCAGCGCTACCGGCAGGGTCACTGTCTGTCCCAGTGCCACCACAGAAAACAGGGTGATCAGTGCCAGGCCGGCCCCCTCCCACACCGCATAGGCCACCCCGATTGCGATGCGCCGCGCCGCCCTGGCCAGGAAAAAGTAGGAACAGCCGATCAGCAGATAGAGGCTCAGGTATTTGGCAACGCCATCATCCATGACGCTCATCATACTGGTACCCGCCACCTCTGTGGCCACTGCCAAGATCAAAAACAACCATGAAATCCCCATAATAACCACCAAATAAAGCACATATTTCACTAAGATCCTGAAATGAGCTTAATGGGGCTCTGGCAGATTCACTCGTCGCTGAGCGTCAGAAATACTTACCCTCAAAGGATGGCTGCTGAGCCTGTTCCAGCAACATGGCGTACAGCGCCCGCGCCGCAACCCCGGTCTGCTCGCCTTTAGGCAAGCAAAGGTTCAGGGGCACCTGATAGCTGCCGCCTCCCTCCAGAGTCAGCGGCACCACCTCAGATGGCTTCCCCTGAGGCAGCCGATGGGCCGGCATTCTGCAGAAACCGATTCCGGCTCTGACCGCATCCCAGGCATGATCGAAGTTGTCCACCGTCACCCTGAGCTGCGAGCGCAGCCACCCCACATCCTGGTGTTCACTGGGATCCCCCTGCCCCAGATCTCGAACCACGATCTGGGTGTGGCTGATCAACTCCTCCACGGTCACCGAACTCTGCTGCGCCAGGGGATGGCTGTGCGCCACCACCGGCACCATGGTCACCACGGCAAAGGGGTCACTCAGATGGTTCTCTATGGGCAGGGTGATGATGGCCACATCCGCCTGACGCTGGGTCACTGCCCGTTCGGTAGCTGACAGAGAGGTTTCACGTATCTGTACCGACGTTCCTCTAAACGCCTCGAAAAACCGCGACAACGGCTCCATCAACCACTGACGACTACAGAGATGATCCACCGTCAGGGTGATCTCCGACTCCACCCCCTGGGCCATTTGCCTGCTGACCGCTTCCAGGGTCCTGGCCTGCTCCACCATAGGCACCGCCCGCCTCAACAAGGATCTGGCCTGATCGGTCAACACAGAACGTCGCTGCTCCACCCGGATCAGCTCCATGCCCAGCTGCTGTTCCAGCTTGCGCAGGGCATAGATAAGGGTCGTGTGGCTCTTGTTCAATGCCTGAGCCGCCCCCTGTATGCTGCCTGCCTGCTCCACCTCTATCAGGGTCAGCCATTGCTCCAGCGTCGTTTTCAGCTTCATGGTCTATATCTTCTACACATTGGCTCTATATTTTGCACTTTATCATGATTTTTTAGACCAATAATATGGAGTCTCACCAAGAGGAGACCCCTTATGAAAACCATGTTGCAAGTCGACTTCCCCTATCAGGGCCCCATGGGACAGGCCATGAGCGAACAGATGAAAGAGCTGGCCGAATCGATCAATCAGGAGCCGGGAATGGTATGGAAGATCTGGACAGAGAACCCGGAAAGCGGTGAGGCCGGTGGCATCTATCTGTTTGAGGATGAAGCCAGTGCCCGGGCCTATCTGGAGATGCACACCGCCAGGTTGACCCAATGGGGCATAGGCCCGGTAAACGGAAAACTGTTTTCCGTAAACGCGCCCCTGTCCGCCATCAACGGAGCCCCCCTGTAGGGATGGGCTACCCCGGTTGCCTCTCTGTCTCTATACTGGAGCCTTCAAAGGAACCCGAGACAGGGAGCAACATGAGTCTTACCCCCTTCTACCCCATAGGCACCCCAGGCCAACCCTGGACCCAGGCCCATAAAGAACAGTGGCTGGCGAACATCAGCCGCAAACGCAGCTATCAGGAGGAGGTGGTCAGCAAGATCACTTTGCTGCAGCAGAAGTTCGAACTGGTGCAATACGGCGCCCTCAGCCTTGACCCGGCGCGCTATCCGCTGCTCGCCCTGAAAAGCCGTAACTGGAAGGACGGCAAGCCTGTGGTACTGGTCACCGGCGGTGTCCATGGTTACGAAACCTCCGGCGTCCACGGCGCCCTCGCCTTTGCAAACACCCAGGCCGCCAGCTTCGAGGGGCAGTTCAACTTCCTGATTGCCCCCTGCGTCAGCCCCTGGGGTTATGAGGTGATCAACCGCTGGAACCCTCAGGCTGTGGATCCCAACCGCTCCTTCTATCCGGACAGTCCCTCAGAGGAAGCGGCCGCCCTGATGGCGCTGGTCAGTTCCGTGGGCACCGTCCCCCTGGCACACTTTGACCTTCATGAAACCACCGACAGCGATGAGGAGGAGTTCCGCCCCGCCCTCGCCGCCCGTGACGGCAAGCCCTTTGAGCCCGGAGTCATTCCCGACGGCTTCTATTTGGTGGGGGACAGCGATCAGCCTCAGCCTGAATTTCAAAAAGCGATGATCGACGCTGTCCGTCAGGTGACCCACATTGCGCCCCCAGACGATCAAGGCAATATCATCGGCGCGCCGCTGCAGCAGGAAGGTGTCATCAACTACCCCACCAAGGAACTGGGGCTGTGCGCCGGCCTCAGTGACGCCCGTTACGTCACCACCACCGAAGTCTATCCAGACAGCCCCACAGCCACCCCGCAGGAGTGTAATCAGGCTCAGGTGGCCGCCGTATGCGGTGGACTTAGGTTCATTCTAAACACTGAACGCTAGATGAAGTCGGGGCTTATTGAGCCCCGATTCTTTTCAAGACTTACAGGCACTCCGGTCTTACTCCCCTTCACGCCATATAACTTTGCCTACAAGCCAACGCCTGCTCCTCTGAAGCTTTATTTCAGATCAAATCCTAATCTGAAAAGTGCAACTCATTAGAAAACATCGAGATCACTGCACCTTCCTTCGCTTTAAAGGATTAGAGCAATGAATAGAATCTATCTGCTGTGTATCGCAGTTTTGGCCTCATGGAGCGCATTGGCCGACAGCGATTATCCGGACAACCTGCAAGTCAAAGAGTGTAACTTCCAAGTTCAGGGGCAATGGTGGAATCAATCTCCGACTCAAGGATACCCACCTCTTGTTGTCGCCAATAACCCTACGACAGGAGAGCCGGAATTCTGCGAGTTTTACCAGTTCTCCTGGGATTGGATGAGATACCTGGTGTCCCCTGTGAGTCAGGACAAGTTCGATGAACCACGCTGGCAGGATCAGTCACTCTTCCCTTTACTTGAAACCCGAGGCACGAACTCCTGCGACGATAGCTACCCGGCCAACGCCCTAATGGTCCGCTCAATGAAGTCGATGAAGGACAGCTCTCCCTTCGTCCTGCCAGAGCGCATTGACCAGGCATTCGCAGACGCGATCTATGACCAGAACGGCAATATTGTTCTGTATGAGATCCGTTTCAGCCAAAACCTCTGTGATGTAACGAAGATACAGAGTCAGCCCAACTTTCCCGGGGGCACACTGGAGATGAAGACCGCCTGGCGTATTCTCGGTGACGATGAAGCCAACAGCGGAAACTACTATGTGATGCAGGCGGTAATCGCAGAAAACAGTGTTGAACGAACCCAGACTCTGACCCTGGGGCTGGTGGGACTTCATCTGGCCATCAGCGCTGATAATCATCCCGAAATGGTGTGGGTGACATTAGAGCATCAAGACAACAACCCCTTGTGCGATGACTTGGGCCCAACAGTAACCGGAGGGCCCTGGTCTTTTACCAGTGCCTCCTGTGCTCAGACGCCTTCAGATTGTCAGTTTAACCAGACCGTCAAAGCCGCCGGCCTGACCAAGACAGGTCTGCGTACCGAAATCTGTCAGGGATATGCTCATGCCAGCAAGCCAGATGATCGCGATTACAGTCTCAATACCCAGCTTGTGAATAAACTCAACAGCTACATTGGCGGAGAAGACTCCATCTTTGCCCAACAAGGCACACCAGAGTCACTGCAAGTTTGGAAAAACTACTTTGTCGTGGGAGCACTTTGGGTATCCGATGTCGAGAAAGACTCCACCCCGGATAATCAACGTGGTTCTTTGCAGTTGGCCAATACCGTGATGGAAACGCAGTTCCAACGAGACGCCCCTTGGGGTAAAGGAACGATGAACTGCTTTGAGTGCCACAATTACAGTGGCACAAAAAGCAACACCTCACCTTCGGCTTTCATGAGCCACATCTTTGACGACATCGTCAAGGATATCGATGCCCCCCCATCGCCTATCTGTCCCAAGCCAAATTACAAAGGCAACGTACCCGTGGATGGAGGCTCCATCACCATGTGCAATGCAGTCTGCACCCCAGGAAAATGGACCGGAGGGGTTAAGGGACATGGCCTCTTCGCCACCTGCGAATGCTGTCCATAGTCCCTTGAATGAAAAAGGAGGCCTGGGCCTCCTTCTCCTGCCGCCGCGCCATCAATGCACCATCAGTGCCTTGAGGTTGCTGCGAAACTCGGTTTCAAGCTCATCCAGCCATTGGTAACGTTTAGTATAGAGCCGGCGCTTACTGCGTTTGAGCTCCGCCACCTCCTTACGAGGCAGGGTCAACGGCAGGGCATAAAGATAGGGGTCCACCGGCTCGGCGCCATGCTCCAGCCAAAGGGTGTCGTAATCGAAACTCACCTTGCCGCGCTTTTTACGCCCCAGGTACCTAAGACTCTGATAGATGTGACCGCGGTTGGAGACCCCGTAGACATTGGCAAGCTGAAACTCCCGGGCCAGCATCAGCAGCAGCTCGACGATCAGCGCCTTGGGGCGGAGGCCATGCATCGCCTTGGTCAGGGAGCGAATCACTTTCTCCCTGCCCTCAACCTTACTCGACGGTCCCTGCACGGCACCCACATACAAGCTGCCGTTCTGCCGTGATGACAGACTGAACGTAGAGGAGAATACGCCAATATCATTGGCATCCCTTAAGGCAATACCCAGACTTCCCTCTTTATTGTGCCCCTGCTCAATATAGAGGTTATAAGTATTTCCATCCTCATCATTGATCTGGAGGAGCTTAACCTTTTTATAGGTATAAACCTGATCAATGGTGTTTGGGAAAAGTTGAGAAAGAAGCTGGAAGTGGCTGGCCACCTCGGCCATCCTTCGCCTTTTATTCCAGCTGCGGCAAACATAGGGTTTAAAGGGCTTCTGAATCACCTTGGGATTGAGCCGAATCACCGGAGTCAGCGCCTCACACCTCAGCAGCGAGGAGAGTTGCCTTATTCCTTTGGAGTGCATGAAGCCCCAGGTCATAAATGAGGTTGTACGGAACAGACGGCGCAGGGCGCCCTGATCGCCGTGAATGTCGTTGGCCAGAGAATAGAGCTCCCTGACAAAGCTCACTTTGTCATTCGATTGCATATTTACCCTTCAACAACCAAAAGTTAATTCATGCTCAAACCAAATCAAATTGATCACCAGAGACAAACAATGAATTAACTTAACAAGATAAGGATGAGTGCATATGTGACTTGGCAAATAACTGCCAAGAAACTAATTTGCGCGAAGAATAAAACAGCTAAGAAATATAATTTTGGATCAGGGGCGGAAAAATAAATTCCCTTACATACGATGACAGTATGTTTGAAAGTAAATAAAACAATACACTTGTGTGAAGAGAGGGTCAGCTAAAGTGACGGACCCGCTCCTCATAGAGCTTCTCCAGGGCCTCAGCCACCGTCAGCCTGTCGTCCCGGTCCAGATAACGCTGCACCGCATTGACCACATAGCGCCGGGACTGGTTATGGCTCTTGGCAAACTCGCCACAGAGGCGGTTCATCTGGCGCGTCTCCAGCTGTTTCTGTTGCTGCTGTTGCACAGAGAGGATCACCGCCTCCAGGTTATCGTTGTGCTGCTCCAACCCCTGCGCCAGCTTGCCCTGGCTGATGCCATACGCCTTGGCAGAGTGCTCCAGAGCGGCCTTAATCCCCTCGAAGCGCTGACCAAACACCACCACAGGCTGGCTGACCGCCTGCTCCACAGTCACGCGACTGCCGTCCACCTCATAGGTAAACCCCGGATAATTTGCCCGCCGGTGGGATTCCTCACCCAGGGTCAGGCCGGCGGCAATGCTGTGCTTGAGCGAGCGATCGAGATCCGCCACCTCCTCCTGGCTCCAGCGCAGATAGACATTGATCGCCTTTTTGTACTTGGCAGCCAGCTTGGCCTGAGCCACATCACGGCGCTGCTGCAGCAATCCCATGGTGCAGCCCTTCAACAGGCTGACGCACTCCTTGCAAGCCGGAACCTGCAGGTTGTCCGCCGCTTGGCGGTGATGCTCGAACGCCCCCCAATGAGCCTGTGGTGGCGCAAAGTCATGCTCGGTGGCGATACAGCCACAATAGAAGCAGGTATGGAAATGGGTTTCATCAGCGGCCCGGAGCAGCCGATAGCGTTCATCCAGTTGGGTCATTGGTGAGATGCGTTTTCAGTCAGGGGGAGACATTCTAGCCCAAGGGGAAGAGGGTTGGCGACCGCCTGACTGGCCGAACGTGTGAAATGGGAAGGCACGAACGGAAGCGGTCGCCGTAAAACTAGTGCCTTTACTCCGGTATAAGTCAGAATCGCTCTCATTTCCAGTCAGAGGCGGGAATTTCCGCCTTTCGCCGCTAGCTCTGCAACAGCTCAACGGAGGCATCACTGCTCAATATCTGCCCTATCTCACCACTGGGCAATGGCTTATACAGCAGATAACCTTGGGCATATTCACACCCCTGCTGGCTCAACTGGCGGAAGCTGCTGTACTCTTCGATGCCCTCGGCCACCACCTGCATTCCGAGACCATGGGCCATATGGATGATGGCTCTGATCAGCTCCACGTCTCTCGGGGATGCTTCCAGCTCTCTGACGAAGCTCTTATCTATCTTAAGCTTCTGAAATGGCATTTTTTTCAGATGACTTAGAGAGGAGTGCCCTGTACCAAAATCATCCAGTGCCAGCTCCACTCCCAGCCCCCTGAGCCGGGACAGAATCTGCGGCGAGGATTCAATGTCCTGCATGGTGGTGTCTTCAGTCACCTCGATCACCAGCTGCTCCGCCGGCAGACCGGTCTCGGCCAGCACCCGCTCCACCATGGCCACCAGGTCATATCGGCTGTACATCATGGGTGAGATATTGACCGACACCTGGGGCGGATTCAGGCCCTCGCATCGCCAGGCCATATTCTGATGACAGGCCTTGGTCATCACCCAGAAATTGAGAGACTCCGCCAACCCAGACTGCTCGGCGAGGGCCACCACCTCCAGCGGCGAAATATCCCCATAGACAGGGTGGCGCCAGCGCAGCAGTGCCTCGACCAGGATCACCCGCCGGTCCACTACAGACACTATGGGTTGATACAACTGCTGCAATTGGTCCTGGGCAATGGCACGCTTCAGATCCTCGGCGAGGATCCGCTTGCGCAAGGCCCTGTTCTCCATCTCCTGCTCGAACAGACGGCAACACATCTCCTCGTTCTTGGCGGCGTACATGGCGGTGTCCGCATTGTTGAGCAGTTTGTCGGGCTGAAGGGCATCCTCAGGAAACAGGCTGATGCCTATGCTGAGCCTGGGGGAGATCCGCTGCCCCAGAATGGTCACCGGCGTGTTGATCTCCGCCGCCAGCTGCCGGGCAAACACCAGGGCCTGATCCCTTCCCGTTACCCCCTGCTGAAGCACGCCAAACTCATCACCCCCGAGCCTGGCCACCAGCTCCCCCTTGCCAATGGAGTTTTTCAGTCGGGCCGCCACCTCCCGCAACAACTGATCCCCGGCGGCATGTCCCAGTTGGTCGTTGATCTCCTTGAATCCGTTCATGTCCATCATATAAACGGCGACCTTGTGCTGTTTCCGCCTCCCTTTGGAGATTGCCAGCTCGAGGCGTTTCTGAAACAGATTGCGATTAGGCAGGTTGGTAAGACTGTCGTGCAGCGCCTGTCGACGATTGTTGCGGCTCTCACGGATCACCAGGATCACCAGAAACGCGCCACTGAGCAGGAGCCCAAGCAGATAGATGTTGGCCTCATACTGAAGGTCAAACACCCGCTTGAGACTGAACAGAGCCCTGTCCCCGGAGAAGCTGCGCACATTCAGCTGCCGCACCTGCTCCTCCATAGGCGCCAGCTGTGTCAGCAGCTCCAGAGCGCTCACATCCCCGTCGGAGAGAGCCATAACCTGTGAATCCATGCGGGTCAGGGATGCCCGCAGCTCCTGAAGCAGTTGTTCGACCCCAGGGTGGCCCCTGAAGTCCCGGGCCTCCTCCCCGACTGCCAATACCTCAACCCGACTCCAGAAGATCTCAAATCTCAGCCTGGCCTCATCGGCGGGCAGATCGGACAGGGCAACCCGCCGAAACGCATGCTGCAGCCTGATCAGTTCCATCTCCAGCTCCGCGGCAGACCAGCTGACCGTCTTCATGGAGAGGGAGAGCAGATTGGTCATCTGACTGTGGCGCTGACTGCTAATGACCGAGCTGAAGGCAAACAGCAGCACCACACAGGTGAGCACCAGCAGCTTAAATCTCTTCATTCAAGCACTTCCAGGTAGCGAAGTTGCCAGATCATCTTTTCATGAAACTTCACCTCATCCAGCTCCGGGAAATCGGTCAAAGGCAGCACCAGCCAGATGGGCCCCTTATCCCTGACCCGCATCTGTTTGCCATCCACATGGGTCGCCAGCAGCAGGGGGTAGTGTGCCAGCTCCGATAAGTCGAGGTAGGTAAAGTAATCATTGAGTGCACGGGCTTTGATTCGCTGACCTGAGGCTCCGAGATAGTGCAGCAGATCGGTCAGCAGCACCCCTTCATATTTATGCGGCTTCTCCGTCCAGGGGGTCAGGGTGGTCACGCTGCTTTGAGGCAGCTGAGCCAACATCGGTCGATCGAGTCGAGCCTCCCCAGCTGCATTGGTTCGCGCTATCTTGCCACTGATGGTCAACAAAACCTGCCCCTGAGGCAGGTCAAGCTCTGCAGCCGACGCCAGAGAAGTCAGAGAAAAGGCCAATACAACTGAGGCAAAACGTTTCCACATGCTATTCATATTTATCATCTTTAACGAATTTTCTCGGACAACTGACGTGCCTTTCGAATAAGAAATCCCACAACCGAGCCGCACCCCAGCCAAATAGAAATGCGAAAATTTCACATATGAAGACGAACGTTGAGAGTGCCGAATGTAGCATGAATGGCGTGAATGAGAAGGGGTGAAAGCAAATCTAAAAACAGGATTTAGAACAACTTACAAGACATAAATAACCAGCACTGATGCGGAAGATGGCGGCCAGAATTCGAGTTTTTCATATTATTTAATTAATTAACCAGCGCCTCGATGCACTCCCCCAATCATCCGGTGGGAGCATAAAAAGATCCTCCCCCAGAATAGAGTTAATACTCTCACCCAGTAACAAACTCAATTCTCTCAAGATTTAATCTGGCAGCACCACAGAGTCGGAAACATAGTCAAAAATCGCGTCAATCAGCCACTCCGGGTAACTGTGCTGGCGCGAAGAGCTGAGCAGGAAATGGTTAGGGGCCCCCATGCGACCATGAAGCAACTCCATCTGCCCGGGAGGAAGGCGTTGTACCCTTATCCCCTCTATCCGCTGCAGCAAGGTGACCGCCGGCAGCCCGCCGACAAAGGAGAGTGACTGGGTGTCCAGGAGTTGGTTGGCCAACTCGGCAATGTCGCACACCCTGGCCTCAATCTTAAGCTCACGGCCCAGATCCCGGGCATAGACCTCAAGGGGATCGATCCTGTCGTTAAAGGCAGGAATGCCATTGACCACGAAGGGGAAGCGGATGATCTCCTCCAGCATATTGTCTTCATCCACCTGCCATATGGGGTGGTGCTGACAGCCCACCACAAACACCGAGTTGGACTGGGTGATGAATCGGCTGTTGACCCCGTCCGCCACCGAGGCTTCGTTGGAAATGCTGAGATCGATCTCCCCCTGACGGATATCGCGCTCCACGTAGTAGTTCGTGGGCTTAACCACGAAGGTGCAACTCTGGTTGTGCTGTTCCGCCAGCTTGTTCAAGTACAGTGACAGGCCCACCCTGAGACCGGACGGTGCGGCGATGCACACCTCCCTCTTGATTCGGCTGTGTTCATCCAGGTCCAGAGAACAGGCCTGCTCAGCCAGCTCCAGCACCCGCTTCATCTCGGGGTAGATACGCACGGCCATCTCACTGGGCTCAAAACCATACTGTTTCCGGTGAAACAGGGGATCGTCCAGGGCATGACGCAGCTGATTCAGGATTCGGCTCACTTTCGAGGCAGGCACATTCAGGGCCTGAGCCACCGTCATGGAGTTCAGAGACTCATAGACAAGCACAAACACCTGGAACGAAAAGATACTCACATCATTGAGCCGCTTCATCGATTTCCCCGACATCCGAAAAAGCTAATATAGGCGATCCCTTGGCGGGCTTTACGGAGATCCGTCACGGAAATGCAGTCACTCATAACACTAAGCAGAACTTTATTTTCCTTTATTATTCATGATCTTTATTGCACCAAAAAAAAGCGCCCGAAGGCGCTTTGGCTTGGTGCGTTGCAGGGAAATGCAAACGCTAGTGCGCAGGACCGCTGTGCACTGAATCTATGCCGTAAGTCTTACCCTCGGCATGACACACACCGCAGCTCTCAATGCTCACGTCGGCGGTAGTGGCAGCGGGCTCATCGGTGAGCGTCGCGCCATTGGCAACGAAGTGGGCCTTGGCGGCATCGGTATTGTGAACGTGGCAGCTACGGCAGCTCTCGGAGACCGGAGAGATGTAGCCATAGGTGGAGCCGAAGTCCTTGGTGATGGCAATGGAGTCCTTGCCCGAGGCCAGGGTGCCATTGGCGGTGAACAGGCTCACGTCCGCCTTGTGACAGGCCTGACAGTCGCTCTGAACATCTGGGTAACCATTGAGATCACCGATGACGCCCTGATCGTCCACCCGGCGGAAGACGCCGTGAGCACCGGTCACATGCCATTCACCACTGTGGTAGCGGTGGGCCACGGTCATCAGATCACGGTTGTAGAACTCTCCGGGTTTCACGTCCACGGCCACATCATTGCCGTCGGCGTCTTTGCCAATGGCGCTGACCTGGCTGTGGAAAGAGCCGGTGAAGCCATCCTTGGGGCTGTGGCAACTGACGCAGGTGGTGAACTGATTGGCACCATGATTGTGGGGCAGCTTCACCCAGGTCAGGTTATCGTGACAGTTGTTACAGGTAGCCTCATCGATGGAGACGTTGTCTCTCTCGATGCGGGGCGCAACATAATCACTGCCGTCGGCATTGGCGAAGTTCCAGTAGGTGGGCGCCATGGTGGCGGACACCTTGAGCTCCACGTCGGCGCAGGCCATCAGGTCGGCACCGTCGGTGCAGATGGCAAAGTCAGGCACGAAGTAGGCGCTGTTGCCCACCAGTTCGGTGCGGCCAGGCACGGTCACGGTGTAACTGCCGTTGGACTCCACACCGTCCAGCAGGTTGATGGTGCCGGACTGGTTGAAGATGCCGTCCGCTTCAATCTGACCAAACATGATGTCGTCCCGCAGGATGGCATCGGTCAGGGTCACTCCGTCACCCAGACGGGCGGTGGTGTCGAACACCAGGGTCAGATCGCCGCTGGCATCATCGATGGCGATGCTGGAGAGGACAATCTCGAAGGCAGACTCGGACGCGATGCGGCCGCCCACATTATGGGCTTCCATGGGGCTCAGGGCTCCGGCACCGTGGCAACCGGCGCAGACGCTGTCGTCCTGAGGAACGATGCCTGCATGGTTTTCACCGGTCTCGAAGTTCACATCGATGTGACAGGCCTGACAGGCGTCAGCGTAGATGTTCACCGCCCAGCCGGCGCCATTGTCGTGACAGACAGAACATTCACTCATGTCCGCTGGGAAGCCGATCTCACCAAACATCTCCTTGGCTTCACCCAGCAGGGCATCCTCGATGTGGTGGCCAGCGTGCAGACGGTGAACCATGGGGGCAAAGTTGGGGTTGAACCCCTTGATGTCACCATTGTCGTCGGCCACACCGTTTTCACTGTCGGGCAGGTTGATCTGTACGTTGTGGCAGGAAACGCAGTTCTCCACCCGCTGGTAGTTGTGATGGGCGTGGATGTTCTCTATCCATCCCTCCTTCTCACCGTGGCAGCGGATACAGGCGTTGCTGCTGACGATATCTTTCTCCGACTCGGCCAACTCCCCGGTAGCCGGGACATAGTCCATGGGCGGGGTCAGTACCTTGTCCGACAGCCCCACTCCCTGGTCATCGACGATGTTGTAGGAGCGGATCATCAGACGGTGCAGGTTGTTGATGTCGGCGTCAGCCCAGATCAGCGGGGCATCGCCGTCGTGCTCCCAGGTCAGGGAGTAGCTGCCAGGATTGGCTTCATCTTCGGTCAGAGTACAGGCCTGAACCTCATTGCCTCTGCGATCCGTGGTCGCTCCGGTGGGGGAACAATACAGGGAGGAGCCAAACTCGGTGGCCACACCATGGTTGATCCACTGGTAGGGCGCACCGGTATTGGACTCGTTGGCAACCTGCTCGGTCAGGTAGAGGGCGATCTTATCCAGGCCCACGAAGGGCACGTCGTCACCCTTGGTATTCTTGCCGGTCACGGTGAACTTCACCGCGAAAGGTTTACCGGGTTCAATCACCACATCGGTGGGGGCTATGGTGTAGACCAGGTCCGCAGGGCTGTTGGCCGTATCGACAAAGGAGCCTGCAGGCAAGCCTGGTTCACCGGGCGTACCCGGGGCACCTGGTTCTCCCGGCGCACCATCCTTGCCATCGTCACCGTCACTGCAGCCGCTCATCATCAGCGCAGAGGCCAGCATCAATGCCAGCGGAGTTTTAGTTGTTAGTTTCATCATCATTTCTCCAACAAAGGGATAACCATCCAAATGGTCAGAGACATGTTAAGAGAAACAATGACTTAAATTTGGTGACCCATATCAACTTCCCCAGGGCGCACCAAACTTGGGGATTACTCCGCGCCAATCTGCGTAGACCGATGAAATCCTCTGCACAGCCGACCACTGGCAGAACATATGATTCAGCAGATGTAAGCCTAAGGAGAGTTGTGGTAGATTGCACCGGCAGCAAATGTTAAATTCATTTTCAGCATTTATGATTTATTTTTGCCGCTAACGACTGCACTCTGCCATCTCTTTGGCTCGGCACTCTGCCGGGCGTTCGTAAAATTCGAATATTAGGCCGTTCAACTCCCGGCTTAGTCCCTCATTGCAGTACAAACTCCGGCTCAACAGCGGCATTCTTTCTATTTTTTAGAATCTAGTGGCCAGATCTTTGCGATAGTTGTGCCCCAAGGCTCCTGCTAGGGTTGGATCATCAAAACTCTTTAGGAGCGACCATGAAGATTCTTAATCTCGCCACAAGCGTTGCCACCCAGGATGGCGATGGCGTCAACATCTCCCGGGTGGCTGACTTCAGCGGTCAGATACTGGACCCCTTCCTGATGATTGATGAGCTCAAATCCGATAACGAAGCGGACTACATGGGAGGCTTCCCTCCCCACCCGCACCGGGGCATAGAGACCTTCACCTACATCATCGACGGCGGCTTTGAGCACAGAGACCAGATGGGCAATCGCAAGGTGATTGGCCCGGGACACGTACAGTGGATGAGCACCGGATTTGGCGTGGTGCACTCCGAGATGCCGGTATCCGGTGCAGGGGGCATGCATGGCTTCCAGATCTGGGTGAACATGCCCGCCAAAGACAAGCTTCGCCCTGCCCGTTATCAGGATTCGGTCGCCCAGGGGATTCCTGAGATTCAAGGCAGCCAGGGGGCATTACTGCGCGCCCTGGCAGGAGAGTGGGAGATGGAGGGGCAACAGGCTATCTCACCCATTGAGGAACTGGCGGGGCAGGCTTCGGTCGCCGATCTCCGCCTCTCCCCAGGTGGCAGCGCCAATCTGGACCGGGGCCACCATGAGCAGCTGTTTATCTATATTCATAGAGGCCAGATCAATGGCTACGGCGCCGGTCACCTGCTGCTTGCCGACCCTGGTGCCCCGTTGGAACTCAGCAGTGAACAAGGCGGTGGGGCACTGATCTTCTCCGGCAACCGTATCAAGGAGGAGATTGTCCACATGGGTCCCTTCGTAATGAACACCGAAGCGGAGATCCGTCAGGCAGTGAAGGACTATCAATCAGGCAAATTCGGCACCATAGGAGACTGACATGGGACGATTAGTGGACGGCGTTTGGCAGGACGTCTGGTACGAAACCGAAGACACCAAGGGCAAATTCCAGCGTGAGGAAGCCCAGCTGAGAAACTGGATCACCGCCGACGGCGCCCCAGGTCCCAGCGGTGAAGGGGGCTTCAAGGCGGAGTCCGGCCGCTACCACCTCTACGTGTCCCTGGCCTGTCCCTGGGCACACCGCACCCTGATCTACCGCAAACTCATGGGGCTGGAGGATCACATCAGCGTCTCCGTGGTGAGCCCGGACATGCTGGAACAGGGATGGAGCTTCGACACCGAGCGAGGCAGCAGCGGAGACCACCTGTTCGGCTTCGACTTCATGCATCAGGTCTACACCAGAAACAACCCCAGCTACTCAGGCCGGGTGACCGTGCCCGTACTCTGGGACAAACAGCAAAACCGCATCGTCAGCAATGAGTCGTCGGAGATCATCCGCATGCTGAACTCGGCGTTCAACGACATTACCGGCAACACCCTGGATCTCTATCCGCCATCGCTGCGGCCAGTCATCGATGAGATGAACGACTTCATCTATCCGACCATCAACAACGGGGTTTACCGGGCAGGCTTTGCCACCAGCCAGGAGGCCTACAGTGAAGCCTATGCCAACCTGTTTGACGCCCTGGATCAGCTGGACAGCCGGCTGGCCGACAACCGCTACCTGACCGGCGACAGCCTCACAGAAGCAGACTGGCGGCTGTTTACCACTCTGGTGCGCTTCGATGCGGTGTATGTGGGGCACTTCAAGTGCAACAAGCAGCGGATCGCCGACTACCCCAACCTGTCAGGCTACCTGAGGGAGCTCTACCAGCAGCCGGGCATTGCCGACACCGTGGACCTGTACCACATCAAGCGCCACTACTACTTCAGCCACACCATGATCAACCCCACCCAAGTAGTGCCCGAGGGCCCCCAGCTGGATCTGGATCGCCCCCACGGCCGGGGCTGACCCCTCAGAGGCTCATACCGCCCGGCGACTGGATGCTCGCCGGGTTTTGACCATCTGGGCCAGATTGATCACCACGCAGATGACGTTCATCAGGGTCACCGGATAGGCCTCGATGGCCAGGCCATAGCCCGCCATGATGAGGCACCCGATAGAGTTGAAGGTTCTTAGAAAATAGACATTGGCCGACAACAGCGACACGGTGATCAGGGCTGAGCCCAGGTACCCCAGTAGCTCCACACTCATGGTCTAATCCTCAAGCAGGGTGAATCAGCAAGCGGGAGAGTGCTCTCCCGCCCAGGGTTACAGCGCCAGACCGGCTTGATGCAGGCGATAGATGGTCTCCAGAGCGACCTCTGTCTCCAGCTCGATTCCCTGCTCAAGAGGGATGTTGCGTTTGCCCCAGAAGTTTTCCGCCCGTTTGTGGTTAGCCGCCACGGCGCAGATGGTGGCCCCGCGCAGCCCACGACGGTGACACACGGTAAACAGGGCAGAGGCTTCCATCTCAATATTCTTCAGCCCAAGGTCGATGAGCTTTTGAATCCACTCCGGGCTTTCGCCATAGAAGGAGTCGTCGGTGGAGGTGATTCCCCAGTGCACCTCCGGCGCCTTACCGGCGCAGTACTCTTTGGCCACCTCAATCAGCCCGGCGGTCACCTCCAGATCGGCAATGGCGGGAAAGTTGTCGGGCACGTAGAACTTGGAGGTGCCCTCGTTTTTCATCGCCCCTGTGGTCACCACAAGATCGCCAATGTTGATCTCATCTTGCAGCGCCGCACAGCTCCCCAGACGAATAAACACCTTGGCACCGATGTTCGCCAGCTCCTCGGCGGCGATGGCGGTAGAGGGACAGCCCATACCGGTGGAGGTCACCGAAACCCTCACCCCTTTGTAGTATCCGGTGTAGGTCTTGTGCTCCCGCTTGTGGGCCACCAGCTTGGCGTCCTCAAGGTAGTTGGCGATGATGTCGGTGCGGAACGGGTCTCCCGGGAGCAGGACGTATTCCGCCACATCTCCCTCCACCATACCGATATGGTATTGGCGGATCCCCTTGGTCTTCTCATCCTTATTTACCACAGTCATACCAGGCCTCCAGCTCAACAAAGCTTTTTAAAAACAATAACTAAACAACCGGAAGCTGCTGTTGTATCGGCAGTCTCCAGACATGGAGTCATGGTATCGGTGAGAGCTGGGGGCAAACAGATCCAGCGGGAAAAGCTGCTTTTCCCGCCGAGGCAGAACGCATTATTGAAAGAGTGAAGTGAAATCAGTCAGGGGAGGTGTTCAGGTGTGCCCTGACCACCTCGATCACCGCCTTCAACCTATTGGGCAGGGCATTGCGTGATGGGTAGACGGCGTACACCGGCATCGTCTGATCGGCCTTCCAGTCATCGAGCAGGGTGACCAGCTTCTCCGCCCCCGGCTGCTTGAGCAGCAGATAATCGGCGATGTAACCTATGCCCATACCGGCGACCACCGCATCCAGAATCACTTCGGCGCTGTCGATGACAAAGTTGCCGCTCACCTCTACCTCATGGCGCTGCTCAGCCTGACTAAAGGACCAGAGGTGGTAATCCCGGGTTTTGCTCTGATAGGTAATGCAGTTGTGCCCCTTAAGATCGCGAGGATGACGAGGAGCTGGGTGCCGGGTCAGGTACTCCCGGGAGGCCAACAGCAGGAAGCGGATGTCACACAACCTTTGAGCGATGTAGCCAGGGGTGATCTCATTGCTGGTGGTAAACCACAGATCGACATCATCTTCAAGCATGTCCACCCGACAATCCCCCAGAGTCACCTCCAGTGTCAGACCCGGATGGTCTCTGTGCAGCCGCTCAGCAATGGATTGTATGTATCGGGCCCCCAAGGAGTGGGACATGGCGATGCGCACCCGGCCACTGACTTCATTTCGGCAATCCACAACCTGGTCCGAGGCCTGCTTCATCATGCTGACCACCTGTTTACACGACTCGGCGTACATGGCCCCTTCACGGGTCAGGGTCAGATGCCTGGAGTTCACCTTGATCAGCTTTACTCCCAGCCTCTGCTCCAGGTCCTTCACCTGTTTACTCACATGGGAGATAGAGACATCAAGCCGCTCTGCGGCCTTGGTGAAGTTGCCCGTCGATGCCACCGCATCAAACAGGATCATCTGATAGGCATCGTATTTAATCTGCTTGTTCATGATGAGGGCACCCGAGTTACAGTCTCAGTGGGAACGCACTGTCTGTGGGCATCATACTGCAGATTGCATGGATGGAAACGGAGATCGTGCTGAACAGGATGGAAGGTCAAAGCGCAGACAAAAAAATGACCGGACCCACCGGACGCTGTCGGGATTGGCGGGAACGGTCTTCAAAAACTGATTGGAAAATCCATCAATCGGTGCCCATCAGGCACCAAAATCGATGAATTTGCAGAAACCTGAGACCTTCAGGACTCAGACTTCTCCCATCCACTGCTGCAGCAAGAGTGCATTTGTGGATAAGGCCAGACATTATGCAGCATTCGGAATTCCCGCAATGTAATCAAATGTAATGACATCAGTTACATTGGCTCTGACGGGTGATTCAGCAGCGCCAGGCAGCTCACCCACTGCTTCTGCATATCCTGCAGGTGCTTGCTCAGATTGGTGAGAACGATGAAGGTCTCGCCTTGGATCTCCTCCTCACGAATCCAGCCGTAGATGCGGTCAATAAACGCCAGATGGTCCTGGAGTGCCTGCCTCTGCAACTGGTGCAGAGCCTCTTTGTCTGCCGTCATCTCATTGGGCTCCAGCCAGAGCGCCACCTGTTCCAGCCTGGGCTGCTCCAGCAGGGTACGTTCCCGCTTAAGCCGCATCAGGGACCTGTCGCCAGCCACCTTGGCCTGATGCAGGTCCTCCCTGATGTCCTTCACCGCCTTGGTGGCGTAACCGATGTGGCGCAGCAACTTCAGACCGGTAAGCAATGCTGGCTTCTCCTTGGGCTCGGCATGGGCCAGCACCTGCAGGACAAAGGCACTGAGTTGGCCAGCCCTGTCCGTCAGCGCCTGATACTCCTCCTCATAGGTGGTGTGGGCCCCCGCCTCCGGTGACAACTCGGTAGCCGAGGGCATGGGCAGTTTCAAAACCCGGTTGTTGATCCTCAGGGCCAGCTGGCAGCACTCTCTCAGTGCCTTGTCTATGGCCAGAGAAGCGATGGCGACCTGGTCAGGGGGAATGTCCATCATCAATCTGTCCATCTGGGGCGCCGGAGCTTGGAACAGGCGCTCAAGCCACCTGGCCAGCCAACCGACGAAGGGGTACACCAGAGCCACCCCCAAAAGATTAAACAGGCTGTGGAAGGCCACCAGACCATAGAGGGGATCGGTGAGCCCCAGCCAGGCATAGAGAGGTTGGATAACAGGCAAGATCAGCAGGTAAGCCATGACGGCGGTGGCCAGATTGAACAGCACATGGGCGGCGGCCACCCGGCGCTTATTGTCACTGCCTCTGAGCCCACCAATGACTATGGTGATGGTGGTGCCCAAGTCCGCTCCGATGATGATCGCCGCCGCCGCCGGCAGCTCCACCAGGCCGGCGCTCAGGGCATTGAGAGTGATCAGCATGCAGGCGGAGCTGGACTGAATGACGGCGGTGAACGCCACCCCGGCCAGGACAAAGACAATGCTGTGAAGATGGGCGTAATCCTGAGGGCGGAAACTGCCCTTGAGGTCGGCCACACTGCCCTTCATGGTATCCAGACCAAAGATCAGCAGGCCCAGGGCAAAGAGTATCAAACCGATGGCCCGGCGACGGCTGCGCTCCTCGCCCCAGATGTAGACCAAACCACCCACGCCCATCATCGGCAGCACGATAGTGGTCAGCGACAGCTTGAACCCCAGCAGGGTCACCAGCCAGCCGGTCACTGTGGTCCCCAGATTGGCACCGACAATCATGCCGATGGCATTGGCCAGAGGCAGCAATCCACTGCCCACCAGCGCCAGTACCATCAGCCCCACCATGGAACTGCTCTGCAACACAGCGGTGGCCAGGGTGCCACTGACCACAGACCCTGCAGTGGAATCGGTAGCACTGAGCAGCACCCTGCGGAAGGTCTGCTCCCCCAGGGTGCCCAGTGCGCTCTCCAGCCGCTGCATGGCATAGAGGAAGATCCCCAGCCCGGCGACAAACTCCACCCAGTTTCCCATCAGCTCAGTCCATAAGCCTGTTTTCCTCTAAGATTAGGTTAGTTGCTCTTGGCTGCTCACCCTTTGACCAGAAGCAAAGATGAGTGGTCTCTGTGAACAGATGTCCCTGCCGGGACCCATGCCTGATGACAAGACCCCATTACCCCGGAGGTTGTTGAAAGTGATTCTGTCTGATGCAGGCTTATCGCCGGGGCAACTGGCTCTTAAGCTGACGGAATTGTTCCCGAATTCGTCAGCCTCACCTATGCACAAGATAAGCCTGTTCTCCACCCTGGCGCTGGCCACTGCCACCCTGGCAGCACCAGTCCACGCCACCACCTATGAGCTGGTGACAGCGTCCGAGGTGGAGTGGCAACACCTCAATCCCGCTCGCGGCGACAAAAGCCCAGGGGCGGGCACCCTGTGGGGGGACAGAAACGGCTCCCAGGCCACAGGTTACCTGCTGCGCCCCACCGACGGTTTTCAATCACCGCCCCATATCCACAATGTCTCCTATCGCGGCGTGGTGATCAGTGGTGTTATCCATAACGACGACCCCGATGCCGCCAGAATGTGGATGCCCAGTGGCTCCTTCTGGACCCAGCCCAAAGGCGAGGTGCACATCACCGCCGCCAAGGGCAACAACACCCTGGCCTACATAGAGATCGACGAAGGCCCCTACCTGGTGAAACCCGCCAGTGAAGCCTTCGATAATGGCGAGCGGCCGGTCAATGTGGATGCCACCAACCTGGTGTGGCTGAGCGCCTCGGATCTGAAGTGGAACAGCACTGCCGCCAAGGATGCCGGCATTGCCCTGCTCTGGGGAACCAACCAGCCGGGCCAACTCAGGGGCAGCCTGTTGAAACTGCCCGCAGGCTTTCAGGGGGAGCTGCGCTCCGAGGGCGATGAGCTCAGAGCCGTGATCATCCAGGGCCAGCCCGGTTATCGCCCAGCAAACACCCAGGCCCAGACCCGTTTGAGCCCAGGCAGTTACTTCGGCGCATTGGGAGAGTCCCGCCACAGCCTGATCACCAACAGCGACACCCTCATCTACCTGCGCAGCGATGCCCAGGTGCAGATACGCACTGCAAAATAACCCCCACAAAAAAAGCGAGCCATCCGGCTCGCTTTTTGTCTTGTCTGCAGTGTGCAGCCCTTACTCCTGGTAGGCGTCGATGGGCACGCAGGCGCAGAACAGGTTGCGGTCACCGAACACGTCGTCGATGCGGTTCACCGTGGGCCAGAACTTGCCCTCACGGGTGGCCTGGGTGGGGAAGGCCGCCAGCTCACGGCTGTAGGGGCGCTCACCAAAGGCCTCGTCCATGATGTCCGCCTGGGTGTGAGGGGCGTTGCGCAGCGGGTTATTGTCCGCCGGCCATTCACCGGCCTGCACCTTGTCGATCTCCCTGCGGATCTTGACCATGGCTTCGACGAAGCGGTCCAGCTCCACCTGGGACTCAGACTCGGTGGGCTCCACCATCAGGGTGCCCGCCACCGGGAAGCTCATGGTGGGGGCGTGGAAGCCGTAATCCATCAGGCGCTTGGCCACGTCCATCTCGGTGACGCCGCTGGCCTCCTTCAGGGGGCGCAGGTCGATGATGCACTCGTGGGCCACCCGGTCGTTGCGGCCGGTGTAGAGCACCGGATAGTGCTCACCCAGCTTCTTGGCCAGGTAGTTGGCAGAGAGCATGGCCACCTGTGTGGACTCGGCCAGGCCGCGGTCCCCAAGCATGGCAATGTACATCCAGCTGATGGACAGGATGCTGGCAGAGCCGTACTGGGCACTGGACACCGCTCCGTTGTGCTGGGACTCGGCGCCAGTTTTCACCACTGAGTGGCCGGCGACGAAGGGCGCCAGATGCGCCTTGACGCCGATGGGGCCCATGCCGGGACCGCCGCCACCGTGAGGGATGGCAAAGGTCTTGTGCAGGTTCAGGTGGGACACGTCGGAGCCGATGGAGCCCGGAGTGGTCACCCCAACCTGGGCGTTCATGTTGGCGCCATCCATGTACACCTGGCCACCGGCCTGGTGGATGATGTCGCAGATCTCGCGCACCGTCTCCTCATACACCCCATGGGTGGAGGGGTAGGTGATCATGCCGCAGCACAGACGGTCGGCGTGCTCCTCCGCCTTGGCGCGCAGGTCATCCAGATCCACGTTGCCGTTAGCGTCACAGGCGGTCACCACCACCTTGAGGCTGGCCAGCATGGCGGAAGCCGGGTTGGTGCCGTGGGCGGAGCTTGGGATCAGGCAGATGTCACGATGACCTTCACCGATGGACTCCTGATACTCCTTGATCGCCAGCAGGCCGGCGTACTCCCCAGAAGCGCCGGAGTTAGGCTGCATGCTCATGGCATCATACCCGGTCACCTTCACCAGCCAGTCGGCCAGGGTGTCCACCATCTTGCGATACCCCTGGGCCTGCTCCTGGGGGCAGAAGGGGTGCATGTTGGCGA
This sequence comes from Ferrimonas sp. YFM, assembly GCF_030296015.1. Classification (NCBI taxonomy): domain Bacteria; kingdom Pseudomonadati; phylum Pseudomonadota; class Gammaproteobacteria; order Alteromonadales; family Ferrimonadaceae; genus Ferrimonas; species Ferrimonas sp. YFM. Next base: position 568,203 of record NZ_AP027368.1, on the reverse strand, counting down.
ACTCGGGCCAGCTCACCGGCATCATCTCGGCGGTGGCGTTGAGCTTCATGGTGCAGGAGCCCAGGGAGATCATCGAGTGGTTCAGGGCCAGATCCTTGCCTTCCAGGCGGCGGATGTAGCGCAGCATCTCGGTTTCGCTGTGGTAGGCGTTGAACACCTCATGCTTGAGGATGGCGTCGCTGCGCACCAGCGCATCAGCCAGAGGGCTGGCGCTGGCCGCATCCAGGGCGTCCAGGTCCAGCTCGCCCTTGTCGACGATCACCGCAAACAGGGCCTTGAGCGCCTCGGCAGTGGTGGTCTCATCCAGGCTGACGCCCAGACGGTTGCCGCCATCCACCCGCAAGTTCAACCGGGCGGCCTTGGCCCGGGCCAACACCGCGTCCACATCGCTCACTTCGAGGGTGAGGGTGTCAAACCAGCTGTCGTTCACCAGAGAGATGCCGGCACCCTTGAGCGCCGCCGCCAGGATGGTGGTCAGGCGGTGGGTACGTTCGGCGATGCGCTTGAGGCCCTCTGGGCCATGGTAGACGGCGTAGAAGGAGGCCATGTTGGCCAGCAGCACCTGAGCGGTACAGATGTTGGAGTTGGCCTTCTCACGACGGATGTGCTGCTCACGGGTCTGCATCGCCATCCGCAGGGCGGGCTTACCTCGGGTGTCCTTGGACACACCGATGATGCGCCCTGGCATGGAGCGCTTGTAGGCGTCTCGGGTGGCGAAGAAGGCGGCGTGGGGACCACCATAGCCCATGGGCACACCGAAGCGTTGGGCACTGCCCAGCACCACGTCGGCACCCAGCTCGGCCGGGGCGGTCAGTTTCACCAGGGCCAGCAGGTCGGAGGCGACACAGACAATGCCCTTCTTGGCCTTCACCGCCTCGGCGATGGAGGAGAAATCGGTCACCTGACCGCTGCGGTCAGGGTATTGCAGCAACACGCCGAAGATGTCGTGATCCGCCGCGTCCTCGGCCGGGCCCACCTGCACCTCGATGTTCAGGTGCTTGGCCCGGGTCACCACCACGTCGATGGTCTGAGGGAAGAGGTTGTCGGCGATGTAGAACAGGTTGGATTTCTTGTTCTTGGACACCCGCTTGGCCAGGGCCATCGCCTCGGCGGCGGCGGTACCTTCGTCCAGCAGGGACGCAGAGGCCAGGTCCAGGCCGGTCAGGTCCATGGTCAGCTGCTGGAAATTGAGGATCGCTTCCAGGCGGCCCTGGGCGATCTCTGGCTGATAGGGGGTGTAGGCGGTGTACCAGCCCGGATTTTCCAGCACGTTACGCTGAATCACATGGGGCACATGGGTGTTGTAGTAACCCATACCAATGTAGGAGGTAAACACCTGGTTTTGCTCGGCAAAGCCGCGCAGTGTTCCCAGGGCGTCCACTTCGCGCTGAGGGTCGCCGATCCCCAGTGGGTTCTGAAGACGAATCCCTTCCGGCACGATCTGGCCGGTGAGATCCTCCAGAGAGGTCGCGCCGACGAACTCCAGCATCTGCTGACGCTGAGCCAGGGTGGGGCCAATATGACGGGGAAGGAACTCGTCCCGGTTAAACAGTTGGGACAGAGACTGCTGCTCGCTCATTATCCAATAATCCTTGTGATGCCGCGTCCAGGGTACAGGGCGGCTCAGATAAGAAGACAAAAGCCCCTCTGCGGGGGCTTTAATCAGTCGGTATGTTACTCGTCGTCGATGACGGCCTGGTAGCCTTCCGCATCCAGCAGGTTGGCCAGCTCGGCCTCGTCGCTGATGCGCACGCGGAACAGCCAACCGTCACCGAAGGGGTCGCTGTTGACCAGCTCAGGGCTGTCTTCCAGCTCCTCGTTGATGGCCACCACCTCACCGGTCAGAGGGGAGTAAACATCGGAGGCCGCCTTAACGGACTCGGCCACGGCGGTGTCGTCGCCGGCGTTTACTTCGTCGCCCACGTCAGGCAGGTCCACGAACACCATGTCACCCAGCAGCTCCTGGGCGTGCTCGGTGATGCCGATGGTGTACTCGTTGTCACCCTCGGGACGGATCCACTCGTGGGAGCTGGTGTACTTCAGTTCGGATGGAATGTTGCTCATTGTTGTTTCCCCATCAATCTCTTAAAAGGCTTGTTTGCCATTACGCACGAAACTGGGCTTGATTACCTTGACGGTGACCCGCTTCTTGCGCATCTCCACTTCTACCTCCTCGCCCACGCTGCGGGGTACCCTCGCCATGGCGATGGAGTAGCCCAGGGTAGGCGAGAAGCTGCCGGAGGTGATCACCCCCTGCTGTTCCTTGCCGTCGGCATCGGTGAAAAAGACGTTCAAACCGCCACGGAGCACGCCCTTGTCGGTCATCACCAGGCCTACCAGCTTGTCGGTGCCCTCGGCCTTGATCCGGGCCAGGGCCTCGCGACCGTTGAAGTCGCGATCCGCCGGCTCCCAGGCCACGGTCCAACCCATGTTGGCCGCCAGAGGGTTGACGCTCTCGTCCATATCCTGGCCGTAGAGGTTCATGCCCGCTTCCAGACGCAAAGTATCACGGGCGCCAAGGCCAGCTGGTTTTACCCCGGCTGCCAGCAGCTTATCCCAAAGGTCCGCCGCCTGGTCCTGGGGCACCATAATCTCATAGCCGGCTTCGCCGGTGTAGCCCGTGGTGGCGATAAACAACTCGCCCGCCTGCACGCCGAAGAAGGGTTTCATGCCGGCAACCGCCGCCTGCTGGGCGTCATCCAGCACGGTGGCGGTGCGCTCCACCGCCTTGGGGCCCTGAACGGCGATCATCGCCAATTCCGGCAGCTCGGTGACGGACACCTCGAATCCCTGGGCCTGGGCACAGATCCACTCCAGGTCTTTCTCCCGGGTGGCAGAGTTCACCACCATGCGGTAGTGGTTGTCGTTCAGGTAGTAGGTAATCAGATCGTCAATGACGCCACCCTGCTCGTTGAGCATGCCGCCGTAGAGGGCTTTGCCGGGCTGGGTGAGTTTGGCCACGTCGTTGGCCAGAAGCTTGCGCAGGAAGGGTTGTGCCTGGGCACCGGTGATGTCTACCACGGTCATGTGAGACACATCGAACATGCCGGCGTCGGTGCGGACCTGATGATGTTCCTCAACCTGGGAGCCGTAGTGGATCGGCATGTCCCAGCCGTGAAAATCCACCATCTTGGCGTTGGACTCCAGGTGCTTCGCGTAGAGTACGGTTTGATTCGCCATTTGTGTTCCTTGTCTGGCTTTATGCCCTTTTGTGATCAGGGTCTATTTTAGGGGCTGGGCGCATTATACCCAACCCAGCCTGTTTGTATACAAAATCACCTTAGGTTTGAGGCAGCAATGCCTAGTGCCTGGGCGATAAACTTCTGCTTTAAACCGGGCATGCGGTTGACCAGGGCCAGACCTATGTCGCGCACCCCCTTTTTCACAGGATCTTGTCCTGAGAACAACCACTTGAAGCCGCTCATCGCCGCAATCATCTCCTGGGCCGCCGCCTTGCGCGGGCGGGCGTAACGCTGCAGCACCTTGAGATCCCCCAGGTCCCAGCCACGGTCTGCGGCCTCCTTGAGGACACTCACCAGCTGCTCGCTGTCCGCCAGCCCCAGGTTCACCCCCTGGCCCGCCAGCGGGTGGATGGTGTGGGCGGCATCCCCCACCAGGGCCAGCCTGGGCAGGACAAAGTCACGGGCATAACGCATGGTCAGGGGGATCGCCATACGATCGCTGACCACCTCAATCTTGCCCAGGGCCCCTTCGCTGGCCAGGCTGATCTTGCGGCAGAAGGTCTCGGCATCACACTCGGTCAGCGTCTGGGCCTGCTCCGGTGGCAGGGACCAGACGATGGAGCACTGGTTGGCGTCCGGCAGGGGCAGCAGCGCCAGGGGCCCCTGAGGCAGGAACACCTGACGGGCCACCCGCTCATGGGGGCGGCTGCTCTGCACCGTGGCCACCAGGCCATGGTGACCGTAATCGCGGAAGGTCAGGGGGACATTCAGCTGCTGACGCAGCCAGGAGTTGGCGCCGTCGGCGGCCACCAACAACCGGGCACTGAGCATGGCGCCGTCTGCCAGGGTCAGCCAGGCTTCCTGCTCGCCGAACGCCACCGATTGCGGCGCGCCGACAAAACAGCGAATCTTGGGCTCACTCTGGGCCTGTTGCCACAGGGCGTAGGCGATGGAGCGATTCTCGATGATGTGGCCGAGATCCGGCTGATGGTAATCCCTGGCATCAAACTCGATGACACCGATGCTGTCCTTGTCCCAGACCCGCATGCCGGTGTAGGGGGAGACCCGCTCCTTGGGCAGGCGGGGCCAGGCGCCCAGCTGCCTCAGATAGAGTTCACTGGCGCGGTTGATGGCGCTGACCCTCAGGTCCGCCGGGCCGCTGGCCGGGGTGGGCTCTTCACGGTCGATGACCGCGACGCTGATGCCGGCCTTGGCCAGCCCGATGGCGGTTGCCATCCCCACCATGCCACCGCCGACGATGGCTACCTGAACCGATTGTGCCGTTACCACCTTTCGCTCCTTCTCTTGGATCCCTGTCCCATGGTGTGGGACACCATCTCCTGCCCCAGAGAGGGGAACAGGTCCATGGCGATAAGCCCCAGGTTGCGACCAACCTGAAGCAGGAAATTGTTATTGGAAAACAGTTTGACCAGGCTGTTGGTCAGTCCCACGGTGCGGTCCACGTCCGGTTTGCGCCCCTGGGCATAATCGTCCAGCAGGGCAAAGCTGCCGGGGTCCTCGCCCTGCGCCAGGGCCAGCGCCAACCGGTCCGCCAGGGTCAGGGCATCGCGCATCCCCAGGTTGAACCCCTGCCCGGCAATGGGGTGCAGGGTCTGGGCGGCGTTGCCAATGAGGGCCACCCGGTGATGGATGGGGCGCTCGATGCGCTGCAGCACCAGGGGGTAGCTGAAGCGCTTGCCCACCCGGGTGACTTCCCCAAGACGATAGCCAAAGGCCCGCTGCAGCGCCTGACGGAAGGGCTCATCCTCCAGGGCCATCAGCGCTTCGGCCTGCTCCTCATGGCGCACCCACACCAGGGAGTAGCGCCCCTCGGTCATGGGCAGCAGGGCCAGGGGCCCCTCGTCGGTGAAGCGCTCATAGGCGATGTCGCCGCCCCGGGTCAGCTCCACATTGGTGATCACCGCCACCTGACCATAGTCGCTGCGACTCACCGGCAGCTTCAGCTGCTGCCTCACCAGAGATGGGCCGCCGTCGGCGGCCACCACCAGTCTGGCACTGAGCCGGGCGCCGGACTCGAGGGTCAGTTGACAGCCGTCGGGCTGCTGCTCCAGGGTTGCCAGGGCATCGGGACAGAAGCGCACCACCTGGGTCTGTGCCAGGGCATGATGCAGCACCGGGCCCACCCTTTCCAGCTCCACCACCTGTCCCAGGGCATCTACCCCCTGCTCGGCGGCGGTCATCTTCACCTGGCCCCAGTGGCCACGATCGCTGACGTGGATGGTGTGAATGGGTGCGGCATGGGGTGCCAGGGCATTCCACAATCCCAGCTGTCGATAGCGGGCCACCGAACCATGGGCCAGGGCGATGGCCCGGCTGTCGAAGCCGGGATGGGCCTCGCTGTCGGGCACCTGCGCCTCGATGAGGGCGATGCGCCAGCGCCGCCCAGCCTGCTGCTGTCCTGCCAGGGCCAATGCCAGGGTTGCACCGGCCATGCCACCGCCGACGATGGCGATATCAAACTGATCCATGGGGTTACCCGGCCATCAGGGCCTCAATCTCGTCGATCTCCTTGGGCACGTCACCGGTCAGAACCCGGTGGCCCTCCTCGGTGACCAGCACATCGTCCTCCACCCGGATGCCGATGCCGCGCCACTTGGGATCCACCTCGGCGTCGGGACCGATGTAGAGCCCGGGCTCAATGGTCAGCACCATGCCGGGCTCCAGGGGACGGGTGCGTTCGGCGGTGTGGTAGTCACCCACATCGTGAACGTCGATGCCGATCCAGTGGCCCAGGCCGTGCATATAGAACGCCTTGTGGGCGTCCTGTTCAATCAGTTCCTGCACCTCACCCTGGAGCAATCCCAGCTCAACCAGGCCGGATACCATGATCTTCAGCACCTGGTCGTTGGCCTCCTTGATGGAGACACCGGGCTTGATCATGGCGATGGCGGTTTTTTCCGCCTCCAGAACCAGGGCGTAGATCGCCTTCTGCTCCTCGGAGAAGCGGCCATTGACCGGGAAGGTGCGGGTGATGTCGGCGGCGTAGCCTTCGAGCTCACAGCCGGCGTCGATCAGTACCAGGTCTCCGTCCTTGAGCTGAGATTCGTTCTCGGTGTAGTGGAGGATGCAAGCGTTGTCGCCGCCACCGACGATGGAGTTGTAGGCCATGAAGCGGGCGCCGTGCATGGCGCACTCATGGTTGATCTCCGCCTCCAGCTGATACTCAAACAGGCCGGGACGACAGGCCTGCATGGCACGCACATGGGCCTTGGCGCTGATCTCACCGGCGCGGGCCATCACCGCCACCTCGGCGTCGCTCTTGTGCAGACGCATCTCATGCAGCTGGGTACGCAGGTCCAGCTGCTGGGTGGGGGCGCGACGCCCTTGACGGAAGCCGCCTCTCAGGGTCGCCATCAGGGCGGACACCGCCTCGTCGCTGTAGCCCTCCTGGCCGGGCAGCCAGGCCAGGGTATCGGCGCCATTGACCAGGTCCGGCAGCAGCTCTGCCATCTGTTCCACGCTGAATGCGGCATCCAGCTGCAGCGCCTCGGGGGCGGCATCCACCCCCAGGCGGCGACCGTGCCAGATCTCCGCCAGCTTGTCGGTGGGCCGGACAAAGATCACCGACTCCGGCGTCTGACCGGGACGCAACACCAGCAGGGCGTCGGGCTCATTGAAGCCGGTCAGGTAGAAAAAGTCGCTGTTCTGACGGAAGTGGTACTCGGTATCGTTGGAACGGGTGCATTCCCGGGCGGCAAACAGCAGGGCCACACTGCCTTCGGGCAGGCTGGCCATCAGTTGCTGACGCTGTGCCTTGAAATCCTTAATCTCCATTGGGCGCTAATCCTTGGTTATTGTTCTCAGTGCAGGGTTTTGTCGCCGGGCAGAGTGCCGAACTCCAGCAAACACTTCCAGCAGGTGTCTACCACGTGCTCCACCAGCACCCGGAAGCCCTCTTCATTCTCTTCGTTGTCTTCTACGTCGAACTCGACGTTGGTGATCTCACGCAGGTCACCGATCATCTCGCCCAATTCGCCTCCGACCGTATTAAAGGTGGGCTGCAGCCGGGCCAGGCCCAGGAAGAAGCTCTGAATCCACTCAATCAGGGATTCCAGGCGCACCGCCAGGGCTTCATCTTCGTCGGGAAGCAGCGGCTGAAAAGGCACCTCGGGATCTTCAGACAGGCTCTTATCGATGCAGCGATAGACCTCCTTCATCACCTTCTCCAGCTCATCGCCGAACGGCTGCCCCTCGTTGGCCAGGGCCAGGAAGCTCTCCTGCCAGCCACGCTTGTCCAGGCGAATGCCGCCGCAGACCAGGCCGGTCATCAAGCCGTGGAATTCGCTGGGCAGCATGGTCAGACCCGCTTTATTCAACGCCGCGTCCAGCTTATTGAGCAGTAAAGGTGAGTTGCATTTCATCTGTTCTATTCCCGCAGTAGAAGTGAGCTCATGCTATCACGGCGACAGGTCGTGCTCCATATCTTCCCTGCTCTGTCATCCTGGCCGAAGTTTCTGCTGTTCATTCATTGATACAAGGTGTTACAGCCGTATTGAGATCCGGCCAACCATAAGGCATAACAGGGGGCATCACCTTGCAGATTCGGCCCTCCCGGCATATAGTCCGTACCCGGCCAAAACAGCGGAACCCAGAATGAGCTCAAACACCATAGAAATTACGCTTCTCGAACGGGTCTATACCATCGCCTGCCCCCCCGGGGAGGAGGCCACCCTGCAGCAGGTCGCGCACCAGCTGAACCAGCGTTTTCTTGAGCTCAAACAACGCAACGCCCTGCTCTCCATCGATCAGCTGGCGGTGATGGCCGCCCTCAACCTGACCCATGAATTGATGAACCTGGAGACCCGTACTCAACGGGAAATGCAGGAGAGATCGAAGAAAATTCAGGCACTTGAAAACGCCATTGAACAGGCTTTGCGCAAACGTGAAGTGACGCAGCCAAAATCGGTTGAGTCCGACTCAGACTCGCAGTAGTCTGGAATTACAGAGCAAGGCACCGAACGGTATTTCGCTCTACAATTACTGAGCTCCCTGTGATGCTTGCCAGCGGGTTATGTCCCTGGCCGATGCTATCAACAAAGGGTTCACTCCCTTGGGCTATTGCGCATGCTCGGCAGGTACCGAGAAGCCTACGGCACAGGCAGTGTTCCCGCCCTGAACCTACGGTTCACGGGCTTACACCCGCAGCGACATCCGCGGGGAGCACTCTTCTCCACCGTGACTCCATGGAGTCCGGTGTGGCAAGTCACTCAGGTGACCTGCCGAAAGTGGCGGCAAACCGGTTCCTGCGACCCCAGAGTCACAAAGAATCGCCCCGTCCCGGGACCCGGTCCCGAAAAGTTACAAGCTCCCTGTGGTGCTCGTCAGCGGGTTATGTCCCTGGCCGATGCTACTAACCAAGGGTTCACTCTCCGGCGCTACTGCGCATGCTCGGCAAGTACCGAGAAGCCTACGGCGAAGGCAGTGTTCCCGCCCTGAACCTACGGTTCACGGGCTTACACCTGCAGCGACATCTGTGGGGAGCACTCTTTCTCTCTCCTGCCATCTCCGGTACCTTTAATCCTGATTAACCATCAGGATGAGTAACCATGCCCCAGGATCGCCAGGCACTTCGTCAGCACCTTCGCCAGCAGCGCCGCGCCCTCTCCCCCGAACAGCAACGTCAGGCCTCTCAGGCATTGGCCCACACTCTCATTAACCAATCCGAGATTGCCCAGGCCAAGACCATAGCGCTCTACCTGGCCAATGATGGCGAACCCAATCTGATGCCGCTGATACGCCTGCTGTGGCAGCAGCACAAGACCCTGGTCCTGCCGGTGATGGATCCCAGTGACCCTAAACAGATCCTGTTCCAGCGCTTCGCCCCCGACACCGCCATGGTGAACAACAGGTACGGCATCGCCGAACCGGCCTGGACAGAGAGTGAGATACTCCACAGGGAGCAGATTGAGCTGATGCTGATGCCCCTGGTGGGCTTCGACGAGCAGGGCAACCGTCTGGGCATGGGCGCCGGATACTATGATCGCTACCTGGCGGGAGAGAGCCCCAGGCCGCTGCTGGTGGGCTGCGCCCACGAGATTCAGCGGCTGGAGCGCCTGGACCGTGAGCCCTGGGACATCCCCCTGGATGCGGTAGTCACCCCCAAACGCTGGCTGACCGTCCGCTGAGACTTAAAAGTTGTAGCTGAGCATCAGGGTCACCAGCTCGGCCTGAGTCGATTCCCCCACCAGCTTGGGAGGCAGTATGAACTGCCCTGCGGTGTCACCCAGGGCATCCGCCAACTGCACTTCCAGATTCACCGACAGGTTCGGCTGAAGATCATAGCGAACACCACCGATATAACTCACCGACTCCAACCTTTCCCAGTTTCGGGCCACCATCAGGTAGGGACGCCACAGGTCCAGGTTCATCACAATCCCCAAGTAGCCACCGTGCTGAATGTTATCTTTCTCAAATTCAGCCCAGAACTCCCACAGCTCGCCCTCGTAACGACCGCCAATGGTGAAGATGTCCATGCGGTCTTCCACCCCATCCAGGGTGAACTCGGTGTGCAGGTAGGAGAAGTTAAACAGCAGTTCCGGGGTATTCAGCCTCAGATTAAGGCCGGTCTGTACATCGGTCTCCACCCTCAGCTTAGCCACGCCCACATCGACAGTCTCGTGATTGTGCCCACCGTAGTATGGGTGCACCGCCATCTCCAGTTCATCGCTCAAGCTCATCTCAAAAATAAGATCGATACCATTGAAGGCGGTGATGCCCAACAGGGTGTCATACAGGTCCACCGGTGGCCTGGCCCAGGGATAGGCGTTGCCCACATAGTAGTAGTCAGACGCCAGGAACAGTGGCATCCGGAGCCGACCGGCGCGGATCTCAGTCTGCTCTCCCTGCCAGCTGAGGTAACCCCACTCAAACTGAGGGTTGGAAAAATTGTCCCGAGGGCGCTTCACCACCTGAGCCGAGGCCCGCCAGTGATCGTTGAATCTGGAGTCCAGCTGCAAACCCACAGTGGTATCACAGTCATAACACCATTCATCCTCTATGCCCCGATGGAAATAGAGTGGCACGCTATTGTCGCTCTTGGTGGCAGATACTGAGGCAAATCCGGACAGGGACAGGTACTGATCCCAAAGTTCAACGGCGGCCTGGGCTCCCCAAGGGGTCAGCACAGCAATAATCAGAATGACGGCTCTCATCGATCCACTCCCTGTTCGATGTCGAGAATAACCCGGGCCCCCACGGGCACCTGATTCTTAGGTACATAGGCTATGCCCCTGGGGTGCTCAGCCAGCCAGCTGAGCAGCGCCTCTTCACTGGCCTCGGACAGGCTTTCCGGCGGTTTCCCTTTGCCCGAAAACGCAATCCTGGCCCAACGACTGTTGATCTGGGGCACCGATTTATTAAGGAAGGAGCGATAGAACGCCTGCTTCTGGGAACTCCCCTCAGGGAAATCCAGCAGCTCCACCCGACCGAAGCTGTCGAGAGAGCGCAACTTGCCCAGATAGAGCATCTTGGCCTTGCTCTCGCTGATGGCAGGCATATTGTCGTTGAGGGTGATCAGCACGTACTCCGCTCTCGCTGGCCAGATGACCAGCAACAACGGCAGCAACAGTAACCGATAAGCCCATTTCATCCCTGAATGCATCATTCAAGTCATCCCTGATAAGCAAAATCCATAATCATTGCTAGGCTTTATCAAGTAACAGTATAGGGCGTGTTTATCTTCGGCGGTTAAATTTTGGCCTAGAATTATAGTGACCAATCAAGATGTTCGATTTCTGATCCGGTGGACCGGCGTCAGACTCACTCGACGGAACAGTGTCGTCAACACGCTCTGACAACAGATCAACTTTATTGCTGGTTGAGAAGGGAAGCTCAATGGCCCAACATCTTTCGCTGCGCAGCCGAATCCAACTGCTGGTGGTCATACCACTGCTGTTCTGCTCCATCATCTTTGGCCGCTACATGATGGGTCAGTACAGCGAGCTTCAGGATCTGCAACAGATCGAGCAACGCTACCAACTGATCTCTGAGCTGCAACTGGCCATGGCTGCTGTGGATAAGCTGCGCCGCTCCACCGTCATTGAGCCCACCCTGGGTACCCTGGCCACCCAGATCTCCAATGCCCGCCTGGCAGCCACCCACCTCGATGCCCCTGAGTTCCGCCAGCTGTTTGTCGCCGATGCCGACGGATTCGAGCTGCATCTGGAGGAGCTCTCCTACCTCATCGGCGAACTGCCGGACAGCGAGCTGGACAAGGACCTTCGTTGGGAGTGGCTTTCTCTGGCAGACGACTGGCAACAGAACAGCCTGAGAATGGTGGAGTCGCTGCCGGTAGAGGTGGAGAGCCGAACCGTCCGCGAGGGGATACTGGCCTACAATCAGCTGCTGTTCATGCTGGAGTACGCCCGGGAAGAGCTGCTGGTGATCAAAGAGGCACTCAAATCGGGCGCTCTCAGCGCCGCCGCCCGGCAACGACTGCAGGAGCTGGCTCTGTTGCAACAATCGGTGCTGGATAAGTACGTCAGCGTCTATGCCAGCGAGTCCCAGGTCAATCTGCTGCTTTCCGCCTTCACCAACGATGCCTTCACCCGAGGCAATGAGTTGCGCCAGTCCCTGCTCGATGGCGAGAGTCACACCCTGACCGCGGAGAGGCTCGAAGCCGCCGACACCAGGATGAAACTGCTGGATCAGGTTTTGCAGGCGGTGCGCAACGACATCGCCCAGTCCGCCAGCCAGGCTTACCACAGCCAGCAGACTCACTTCTTCACCAACCTGGCCATACTGCTGCTGATGCTGGGGATGATGGCCGCCCTGGCCCTGCGACTGGCCCGCCACCTTCGCCATGGAATTGCCGCCATTGGTGACACCATGAAACAGGTGGAGGAGACCCGGGATTACAGCCTGCGCATCGAACTGCCGGGAAAGGATGAACTCAGCCGGCTCGGTCAAACCCTCAATCGGCTGGTTCAGGAGCGGGCGGGATTCGAGGCCAGCCTGGTCAGTGCCAAGGAGGAGGCGGAAAAAGCCAATCATGCCAAAAGCATCTTTCTGGCCAACATGAGCCATGAGATCCGTACGCCCCTCAATGGCATCCTCGGCATGACCGACATCCTCAGCAGCACCCAACTCAGCGGTGAGCAACTGGAGTATCTGCACACCATCCAAAGCTCCTCCAGGGCTTTGCAGTCGATCATCAACGACGTGCTGGACCTGTCCAAGATCGAGGCAGGCAACCTGGTGATCTCCCCCATCAAAACCAAGCTCAAGGAGCTGTTCTACGAGGTGGCCAGCGTGGTGGCCCCCAAGGCGATGGAGAAGGGGATCCGATTCGATGTGGACTACCCCCCTGAGTTGCCGGAACAGGTGATGACAGACAGCCATCGCCTGCGTCAGATACTGCTGAACCTGCTCTCCAACGCGGTGAAATTCACCGCCGACGGAGAGGTACTGCTGGGCTGCCGGGTACTGCAGCGGAAGGAGCAGGCCCCCATCCTCTGCATCCGGGTCAAGGATACCGGCATCGGCATCGACCAGGACAAGCAGGAAGAGATCTTCCACCCCTTCAAGCAGGAGGACGGGTCCACCACCCGCAAGTTTGGCGGCACCGGTCTGGGCCTGAGCATCTGCCGCCAGCTGGCCCACTTGATGGGAGGACAGATACGGGTCAGCAGCCTCAAAGGAGAGGGCAGCACCTTCCTGCTGGAACTGCCTCTGGAGGAGGTGCCCACCCCCAGAATTCACTCCAACAAACTGGAAGGCCTGAAAGTGTTGCTGCTGGACGGCTATTACGACTCCGCCCAGCGCTACTGTCAGGAGCTGGTGGCCCTGGGGATGGAGGTCAGCTACGTCACCCAGGTCAGCGAGCTGCTTCCCATGCTCCAGGGAGAGAGCCGTTTCGACCTGCTTATCGCACGCTACTCCAGCCTGCCTGATGGGGAGCGCACCCTGGTGACCCTGCAGCAGAGCCACCCCCTGCCACTTATGCTGCTCAACGACCTGTCCAACAGTCTGACTTTGGATGAGATCACCACACCGGTTCAGGTGATGCTGGCCCCGATTCGCGGTGAGCGGCTACAGAGAAACCTGGAGAAACTGATGGCCACTGAGCCTGCGGCCGCCAACCCCCTGCAGTCCGCCAGTACCACTCCTTCAGAGCACTATCGAGCCCGGCTGTTGCTGGTGGAGGACAACAAGACCAACCAGCGCGTCGCCCAGATCATCCTCTCCAAGGCGGGATTCCACGTTGAGATTGCCAACAATGGCCAGGAGGCCACCGAGATGGTGGTCGCCAGCGAATACGATCTGATTCTGATGGACTGCATGATGCCGGTGATGGACGGCTTCGAAGCCAGTCGGCAGATTCGCCAGTTGGAGGAGCGACAGCAGCGGCGTCGCACCCCCATCATCGCCCTGACCGCCAGTGTGCTGGACGACGACGTTCAGGCCTGTTACGACGCAGGCATGGATTACTACGTGCCCAAACCATATGATAAACAGCAACTTATAGGAGCAATAACTCGCCTGGCGCCAACTCTGGAAACCGCGACTGTGTAAAAAAATTTTGTGGGAGGGTTGAAAAGCCCTCCGGCGACTCCATCTCTAACAGTGTCGAAGCATGGGTGCTCAATGGAGGCCCGGACGACAACCTTACACACTGAATTTGTTGCTCAAAAGAGGACACTGTTATGCGTAGTTTTGATTTTGCCCCCCTGTACAAATCCGCCATCGGCTTCGAGCGTTTCGCCAAACTGATGGATGAAGCCCAGCGCGCCGAGAATCACAACGGCTACCCTCCGTACAACATCGAGCTGGTGGAAGAGAACCACTACCGCATCACCATGGCCGTGGCCGGCTTCGGTGACAACGAGCTGGATATCGAAGTCGAGGGAGACACCCTGCGCATCGAGGGCACCAAGGCCAAGGGCGATGTAGAGCGCCACTACCTGCACCAGGGCATTGCCGAGCGCAACTTCAAGCGCCGCTTCAAGCTGGCCGACCATGTTCGGGTCAGTGACGCCCAGATGGAGAACGGTCTGCTGCACGTGGATCTGGTCCGCGAGATCCCGGAAGCGATGAAGCCTCGCAAGATCGCCATCAAGCAGGAAGGCCGTCTGGTCGAAGCCTGATAATGACCGGCGCCCGTTAACGGGCGCCTTGCCGGAGCCGTTATCTCCCCAAGCCATGTTTTTTCTTGTTGATAGCTTTTTGGTCGAGGATGACGACTGACAATTAAGGAGTTTGGTTGCAGACATAGTGGTCTACGTCAAAACCAAACGACGCCAAGTGTAAGTCGCCAGTCCGGCCCCGTAGGGCGCCAACCCCATCTGATTGTGCACTTAAATCATCATCCCTAGCCAGAAATAGCCACTCTTGTAAAACGATGGCGATCAGCGCAAAAGGCATCACCAAGGGTAAGCATGGCTTACTGCTCCGGCAGTAAACTGACTGAAATACCACTTCTCTTTTTCTCTCTCCCAAATGTGACCTAACGGTTTATCTCCAGGAGCCAAGGGAACTATAATTCCCGACAGACTTTTAGGAGATCCTTCGATGACACAAGACGAACTGAAAAAAGCCGCCGGCTGGGCCGCGCTGGAATATGTGGAAGACGGCAGCATTGTGGGCGTGGGCACCGGCTCCACCGTAAACCACTTTATCGATGCCCTGGCCACCAAGAAAAACAACATTGAGGGTGCCGTATCCAGCTCCGAAGCCTCCACCGCCAAGATGAAGGCCCTGGGCATCCCGGTGTTCGACCTGAACAGCGTCGACAACCTGTCCGTCTATGTAGACGGTGCCGACGAAATCAACCCTGCCATGGAGATGATCAAGGGCGGTGGCGCTGCCCTGACCCGCGAAAAGATCGTGGCCGCCGTGGCCGACAAGTTCATCTGCATCGCCGACGGCTCCAAACAAGTGGACATCCTGGGTGACTTCCCTCTGCCGGTCGAAGTGATCCCCATGGCCCGCAGCTACGTGGCCCGGGAAATCGTCAAACTGGGTGGCAGCCCGGTCTACCGTGAAGGTGTGGTGACCGATAACGGTAACGTCATCCTGGACGTATACGACATGAAGATCACCGAGCCCAAGAAGCTGGAAACCCAGCTGAACGCCATCGTCGGTGTAGTGACCAATGGCCTGTTCGCCGACCGCGGTGCCGATGTACTGCTGCTGGGCACCGAACAAGGCGTCAAGACCATCAAGTAACCACCTCTGTGTCGGGCCGATCCTGTGATCGGCTCGCCGCCCATTCTCGTAAGGGGTAGTGGATACCCCTTTTTCAGTCCAAGGAGTGACAATGCGAGCTGTTATCGCCCTGCTGGCCCTGTTGGCCACCCCCTCCCTCTACGCCGCCTCCTGCCCAGACTGGCTGGATGTGGACAAGCGCCGTCTGCATGACAAGGAGCAGGTCAACCTGTGCCAGCTGACCGCCGGTCGACCCGCCCTGATCGTCAATACCGCCAGCAACTGTGGCTACACCCCCCAGTTCAAGCAACTGGAGCAGTTACACAAAACCTATGGCGACAAGCTGGTGATCATCGGCTTCCCCTCCGACGACTTCTTCCAGGAGGAGGACGAGGAAGCCAAGACCGCAGAGGTGTGCTACCGCAACTATGGGGTCAGCTTCACCATGCTGGCTCCGGTCTCGGTGCGTGGCAGCGATGCCGACCCCATCTTCAAGGCTCTGGCGGACCAGGGGGGCTCCCCAAAGTGGAATTTCTACAAATATCTGGTGGACGGCAGCGGCAAGCTGGTGGATTACTGGGCCCCGACCACCAAGCCAGATGATGAAGATATCGTCAAAGAGATCAACAAGTTGGTTTCTGAGGGCTAAGCCGGTTATAAACTATTCCAACAGGGCGCCTTGACGGCGCTCTTTTTTTGGACCAAGATCAGACCGACTAATCAGTCGGTAGTTTTTTCGTCCCGGAGGACCCATGACCGAGCAACCCATGCAGCCATTGAACAGTGAAAAGCAGGCCATGCTGCTGCACTTTGAGCAACAGAAGGCGGCGTTTCACCAGGAGCCCTACCGGGATGTAGCGCACCGCATCGACGACCTCAGCCGCCTCAAGCAGGCCCTGTTGAAGCACAGTGACAACCTGGCCCAGGCCCTAGACCAGGACTACCAGGGGCGCAGCCATCAGGACACCCTGATCTCTGACATCCTCCCCTGTGTGATGAACATTGGCTACACCACTAAACGCCTGAAAAAATGGACAAAGCCAGAACGTCGCCACGCCGGGCTGTTGCTGGCTCCTGCCCAGGTGGAGGTGCACTATCAGCCTCTGGGTGTGGTGGGCATCGTGGTGCCCTGGAACTTCCCGGTGATGCTCTCCATCGGCCCGCTGATCACCGCCCTGGCGGCGGGCAACCGGGCGATGATCAAGTTGTCTGAGTTCACCCCCAAGGCCAACGCGGCGCTGATTGAGATGCTGGCGGACGCCTTTGACGAGAAGCAGGTGGTCTGCATCGAGGGAGAGGCGGAGATCGCCGCCCAGTTCAGTGCCCTGCCCTTCGATCATCTGCTGTTTACCGGCTCCACCACAGTAGGCCGTCATGTGATGCGCGCGGCCGCCGACAACCTGACCCCGGTCACCCTGGAACTGGGGGGCAAAAGCCCCACCATAGTGGGCCCGGACATGGATCTGGACACTGCCGCCGAACGGATGATCCTCGGCAAGACGCTCAATGGCGGTCAGATCTGCGTGGCACCGGACTATGTGCTGGTGCCTAGGGAGAAGCTTCAGGGATTTGCCGAGGCCTACCAGCGTCAGTTCCAGTCACTCTATCCCAAGGGGATCGACAGCCAGGACTACACCTCTGTGGTCAATGAGCGCCAGTATCAGAGGTTGATCGCCTGGCTGGAGGAGGCCGAAAACAAGGGGGCCAAGGTACTGCCCTGTGTGCCCGGCCATCACAGGAATGACGAGCGAAAACGCCTGACCACTCACCTGCTGCTGGACACCACAGACGAGATGACGGTTCGCCAGGAGGAGATCTTCGGCCCGCTGCTGCCGCTCATCCCTTACGACAGCATCGACGAGGCACTGGAGTACGTCCGCAGCCGCCCCCGTCCCCTGGCCCTTTACCTGCTCAGTTATGATAAGGTGCTGCAACAGAAGGTGATCAGCCAAAGCCACGCCGGGGGCATGTGCATCAACAACGCCCTGTTCCACGTGGCCGCAGACGACGCCCCTTTCGGTGGAGTCGGACCATCAGGCATGGGCCACTATCACGGCATCGAGGGGTTCAAGACCTTCTCTCATGCCAAGACGGTGCTGCGCCAGGGGCGCCTCTTCGTAGGCAAACTGGTGTATCCCCCCTACGACAAGTGGCTGCAGAAACTGATCTTCAAATTCTTCCTCAGATAAGGAGTTGAGGTGAGCGCCTCGAAACGTCAGCAGATTCTGGATACCGCCCTGGTGCTCTTCGTCGAGCAGGGGCTTGAAGGGGCGGCCACCGCCAAGATCGCCAAGGAAGCCGGTGTCGCCACCGGCACCCTGTTTCATCACTTCGCCAACAAGCAGGAGCTGGTGTCAGCCCTCTATCTGGCCATCAAGGGCGAACTGGCGGAGCGGCTGCCGCCGGTGACCTCGGAGATCCCCACCCGGGAGATGGCGGGCAAGATGTGGCAGGCCTCCATGGAGTGGGCCCTGAGCCATCCGGACAAACTGCGCTTCCTGCTGGCCTACTACCAGTCTCCGGTGCTGACGCCCGAGACCCGGCGTACCGCCAAGTTTGAAACCCTGGGGTTCGTGCTGGAGCTGATCAAGGTGGGGCAGGCCCGCGGAGAGCTGGCAAACTACCCCCATGAACTGATGATGGAGGTGTGCCACAGCCTGTTTATGGCCAGTGCCGGTCACTTCATCGACCACCCTGACCAGGCCGCCGACCCCGAACAGCACCAGGCGGCCATGACCATCTTCTGGAACGCCCTGGCCGCCCCCGGCCATCACGCCTGAGAGCTGAGCGCCTTCAGCTGACCGTCGTGTACCCGTCCCAGCAACAGCTGGGACGCAATGGCGCCGATCATGGCCCACATCATGTCGGACTGGGTATCCCAGACATAGCCCTGGGTCCCCAGGAAGGCCTCAGCATCCTCACCGGTTCCCAGTGCCACCCACCACTCGATCAGTTCATAGAAGGCGGAAAAAGCCAGGCAGAAGCAGACCGACAGGAAGAACACCCAGCCTCCGGGGCGCACCACCTGATTCCGCAGGAATATCTCCCGGGCCAGTATGGCGGGGATGAATCCCTGGGCCAGATGGCCCACCTTGTCGTAGTTGTTCCGTTCCCAGTCAAACCACTCGGCCAGGGTATCGAACAGCGGCACCTCGGCGTAAGTGTAGTGGCCCCCCACCATCAGGATGACGCAGTGCACCAGCACCAGCTGGTAGGCCAGAGGCGTCAGTGGGTAGCGCTTCAGGGTGACCAGCAGAATCACCGCCCCGATCAGGGCAGGCAACACCTCCAGAAACCAGGTGAAGCCATCCTTGGGATCGATGGCAGACCAGATCAATACCAGGGTAAAAACAGCGGCCCAGGCCAGGCGGGGCAAGGTTTGTGACATGGCTATTATCTATCATTCCTATGGTTGTATTGCGGCTAAGTATAACGATCAATTCCACTATTCATACAAAAAGGAATTAGGGTAAGCTGGGCTATTCCCACTCGCGCTGTATGGAATCTGTACCATGACCCAATACTCTCTCGAAAAAGACAAAATCAAGGTTCTGCTGCTGGAGGGACTGCACCCGCGCTCCATCGAAAGCTTCAAACTGGCCGGTTATGACAACATCGAGGCCCTGAAGACGTCCCTCTCCGAAGAGGAGTTGATCGAGCGTATCAAGGATGTGCACTTCATCGGCATCCGCTCCCGCACCCAGCTGACCGAGAGAGTGATTGAAGCCGCGAGCAAACTGGTGGGCATCGGCTGCTTCTGCATCGGCACCAACCAGGTAGACCTCAAGGCCGCCGCCAAGAAGGGTGTGCCGGTATTCAACGCCCCCTTCTCCAACACCCGATCCGTGGCTGAACTGGTGCTGGGTGAGATCCTGCTGCTGCTGCGTGGCATTCCCGAGAAGAACGCTCTGGCCCACCGCGGCGTCTGGCAGAAGAGTGCCAGCGGCAGCTTCGAGGCCCGTGGCAAGGTGCTGGGGATCATCGGCTATGGCCACATCGGCACCCAGCTGGGCGTGTTAGCGGAGAGCCTGGGGATGCAGGTGATGTTCTATGACATCGAGAACAAGCTGCCCCTGGGCAATGCCCGTCAAATGGCCTCCCTGCCCCAGCTTCTGGCCCAGGCGGACATCGTCAGCCTGCACGTACCGGAAACCCCGGCCACCAAGGATATGATCAACGCCGATACCCTGGCCCACATACGTCAGGGCAGCATACTGATCAACGCCTCCCGTGGCACTGTGGTGGACATCAACGCCCTGTCCGCCGCCCTCTCCAGTGGTCGCATTCGCGGCGCCGCCGTCGACGTGTTCCCGGTGGAGCCCAAATCCAATGACGAGGAGTTTGTCACCCCGCTGCGTGAGTTCGACAACGTCATCCTGACGCCCCATGTGGGGGGCTCCACCCAGGAGGCTCAGGAGAACATCGGCATCGAAGTGGCCTCCAAAATGGTGAAGTACTCCGACAACGGCTCCACCCTGTCGGCGGTGAACTTCCCCGAGGTGTCCCTGCCAGAGCACACCGGCGCCAGCCGTCTGCTGCACATCCACCACAACGTGCCCGGCATCCTCAACCAGATCAACCAGGCGTTTGCCGCCAAGGAGATCAACATCGTTGCCCAGTTCCTGCAAACCAAGGGCGACCTGGGCTATGTGGTGATGGACGTGGAAACTCAATACGCCGACGACGCCCTGGCCCAGCTCAGCGCCATCGAAGGCACCATCCGCGCCCGTATTCTGCACTGATCCCTGCCGGCGCCCTGTCGCCAGGTCTGACTCCGTTGGGGCCATTCACCATCTGGTGAATGGCCCCTTTCAAAATGGGGACTTAGGCCAGTTTTTTTCCACTTCGCCATGGCTTACACTGATGGGCTTCCATCGACCATATTTTTAGGATTTGCCATGGCGCAGCTCATCCCCCTGACCCACCTGGGTCTTGTCCGCATCAGCGGCGACGACACCCTGACCTTCCTGCAGGGGCAACTCACCATCAACCTGATGACCCTGGAGGAGAACCAGTGGAGTTGGGGCGGTCACTGTGACCCCAAGGGCAAGCTGCTGGCCAGTTTCCGGGTGCTCAAGCAGGGCGGCGACATCCTGATGCTGATGCCCAAAGAGCTGATCTCCCTGGATATGCCTCAGCTTCAGAAGTACGCCGTGTTCAACAAGGTGACCATCACCGACGCCAGCGACGAGCTGCCGGTTCACGGGCTGTTGGGCGACGATGCCTGTCAGCTGGCCGCAGAGCTGTTTGCCGGTGACGGCAACCTGCGCCACCTGGAGAGCGCCAGCCTGCTGCTGGACGACGCCAGTGCCATCCTCCTGGGAGAGGTACCCGGCGGCCTGAGCGCCCTGGAGAGTGGCAGCGAAGCACAGTGGCTGCGCCATGAGATCGCCCAGGCCTGGCCCATGCTGCCCGCCAGTCAAAGTGGCGAACTGGTGCCACAGATGCTGAATCTGGACGCCGTCGGCGGCATTCAGTACGACAAGGGCTGCTACATCGGCCAGGAGACCGTGGCCCGGATGCACTTCCGTGGTGGCAATAAGCGCGCCACCTTCGTCCTCAAGGGCAGCGCCTCGGCCCTGCCCGAGGGGGATCTGGAGCTGGCCCTGGGTGAAAACTGGCGCCGTGGCGGCACCCTGCTGAGCAGCCAGCTGGTTGAGGGGGAACTCTGGGCCACGGCGGTGATGGCCAAGGATGTGGAGGCCGACGCCAGGCTGCGCATCGGCGAGGTGGAACTGGCCATCGAGCCACGCCCCTACCCGCTGTTTGGCGAGGAGTAACCTCCTCCAACGAAAAAGGGCGCCCCGGGGCGCCCTTTTTGTTGTCGGACTGCACTACATCCTGTGGCGATAGCCCAGGGCAAAGGCGATGTCGGTGCTGTTGTCCATATTGAACACGTTCTCAATCATGGTCAGCTCGATGGCCCCCCGTTTCAAGTGGTAGCGGTACCCCAGCAGAAACTCATGGGAGATCTCATCCAGTTCATCCACATCCTTGGTCTCACCGCTGTAGACGTGATACTCCAGCAACAACCGATGACGCTCACCGAGGCGGTACTGATAGCTGCCACCGGCCATCCACGACCAGTCACTCATCTTCAGTCCCCCGGACACCTCCTGATCGTCGCTGTGGGCCGTGCCGACGGTAAAATGGAAATGGTGAGGTGAATTGGGCTGGTAGCTGTAGTTGAGCTGGGCAATCTGCTCGAAGGAGCTGATCTCGAACGGACCGCTGCCCACATAGTTGTAGGAGAGGCCCAGTCCGGCAGACACCGCGTGGGGCCCCTGTTGATAGAGTTGGTAACCGGCATAACCGGACAGGGCGTTACTCAGGGTTTCGCCCTGAAAGTCCTCATAAAGCACCCCATATTGGGGGGCGGAGATGTAGAAGCGGTGCTTGGGCACCTGGTCGCGGCCGTTCTGCCCCAGGCCAAAGAAGTCGTGAAACTTCTCGGTGATGGTGTCCAACCCATTGTCGGCGGCAAAACGATACTGGTAGTTGAGCTCAAACTCCCAGCGCTCCCAGGGGGCGAAACGGGCCCCCAGGTTGACCTCATTGTGGTAGTAGTCCATCTCATAATCTGGGGTAACCGCCCAGACACTGGCGATGGCGCCGGTGAGATGCCACTCCACCGTGCCGGTTTCCATCACCTGACCACTGCGCAGCATGGGGGTGTAAGCCTGGGCCTGTAGCGGCGACTGGGCCTTGACCATCAGCGGGCCATATTCGCTTCCCTGAGCCACAACCGGAGCCAGCAGCAGAGGCCATAAGATTGTTCTGGTTCGCATCCGTTTCTCTCCCTCAATCCCACTTCCATAATGCCCTGAATTGAGAGCATGGCAAGTTTATACCAGTGTAGGGAGATCCTAGCTTAACCCCGGCTGTACACACTCCGTCGTTTAGCCCCTAATCTATAGTTAACGACAGGAGTCATCTTTCTGGAGGCATTATGGAGATTCAACGGCCGGAACTGCTGGATGCCCACATTCTGCTGGGCATCGTCAATGAGCGCCTGAGGCTGTCCTGCGAGAACCTTGGAGAGCTTGAGGAGGATCTGGGAATAAGCGGCGCCCAGTTGGAACACAAGCTGGGCGCCATCGGCTTTCACTACCTGCCGGAGCAGAACCAGTTTCGCCGGGAAGAGTAAACCGGACTCCAGGGGAGTCTACCAGTACTTCTCCATGGTGATCTGTCCCGGGGTGCGCCGCAGGTTTTTCCTCAGCTTCATCCCCTCCAGCACCGCCAGGGTATCGCGAATCATGTCCGGATTGCCGCACACCATCACCTGACTGCGCGAGGGGGTGATGGGCCGGTCGGCGTACTCCTGAATCTGACCGCCGGAGATCAGTGCCGGAATTCGCCCCTTGAGCATCCCTTCCACCTCTTCACGGCTGACCACGGGGATGAACTTAAACTGCTCAGGGCGAGCCTGTTCCAGGGCGCGAATCTCCTCCAGATAGGCCATGTCCTCCAGGTTGCGTACCGCGTACACCAGGTTGAAGGACTCGAACTGATCCCAGCTTGCCGGGTCGCGAAGTATGGAGAGGAAGGGGCCGACGGCGGTGCCGGTCGCCAGCATCCACAGGTCACGGCCGGCGGGGACTTCGTCGAGCACCATAAACCCGGTGGGACGCTTGGCCACCATCAGTTGATCGCCGGGGCGAAGGTCCTGCAGCCTGGGGGAGAGTTTCCCCTCCTCCACGGACACCGCCAGAAACTCCAGCAAGGACTCACCGGGCGCATTGACGAAGGAGTAGGCCCTTTGCACCCGCTCCCCGTCCTGCTCCAGCCCCAGCTTGGTGAACTGGCCGGCCACATAGGGCTCCACCTCGGCCTCCACCTTGAGAGTGAAGAGTTTATCGTTCCAGTCGATCCGTTCGACTACGGTGCCGTTAACCCAAAGGCTCATTCCCATCCCTCGTGTGGCGTTGAACTGTTAACCAGAATAACAGAACCCCCACAAAGAAAAACCCCGCCGGAGCGGGGTCTTTATCCAGGCCGATGAGGGGTTAACCGGACAGTTCGGTGCGCTCCTCCAGCAGGGCCTGGCGAGCCTCACTGCGGTCCACTATGGTCACCACCGCAGTATCCCCCACCACATTGGTGGAGGTCAGCACCATGTCGATCACCCGGTCCAGGGCGGCCACCAGGGCAAAGGCTTCCACCGGCAGGCCCATCTGATGAATGAGCACCCCGATCATCACCATGCCGCCACCGGGCACGCCACCGGCGCCGACAGACAGCAGGAAACAGGAGGTCACCAGGGCGGGCAGTTGGGCCATGGTGATGGGAGCGCCATAGGCATTGGCCAGGAAGAAAGCGGCGATGGTGATGTAGATGGACACCCCGCTCATGTTCATGGTGGCCCCCAGGGGCACACCAAATCCGGCGGTGGCCTTGTTAACCTTCATCTTCTCCACCAGGGTACGCATGGTCACCGGAATGGTGGCGTTGGAACTGGCGGTGGAGAAGGAGAACAGCACCTGCTCCCGGGTCTTACGGCGAAACTCGGCGGCGCTCATCTCCGTGGTCAGGGACACCACCACAGGGTAGACCACAAACAGCCACAGCAGCAGCAGCCCCAGGATCAGCCCCATATAGCTGAGCACCGACAGGAAGGTCTTCGCCTCCAGGGTGGCCCCCAGTTTCAGCATCAGGCAGAACACCCCATAGGGCGCCAGGCTCATCACCATGGTGATCAGGGTCATCATGATGCGGTTGGCGACCCCGAAGCCCCTGGCCACCCCCTCCACTTCACTGCCCAGCTTCTTGATGGCGATGCCCAGCAGCAGGGCCATGAAGATCACCTGGAGCATGTTGCCGGAGGCAAAGGCGGTAATGGGGTTGCGCGGCACAATATTGAGGATCAGCTCGCCGATGTTGGGCAGGTCGGTGGACTGAATCTGCGCCCCCTCCCCCATGCTCACCAGGTTGGCTCCCAGGCCAGGCTGGAACATCAGGGAGATCGCCACCGCTGCGGCGATGGCCATGATGGTATTGATGATGTACAGACCAAAGGTCTTGCTCCCCAGGCGGCCAAAGGCGCGCACATCCGGCAGCTCACAGACGCCGCTGACGATGGACACAAACACCAGGGGCACCACCATCAGCATGATGAGGTTGACGAACAGCTGTCCCCCCAGGGTGGCCAGCTCCACCAGGGATTCAGAAAACAGGGCCACATCGGCCAGGAGAAACTGGATGGTTGTCCCAAGGAGCAGGCCGGAGAAGAGGCCGATAAAGATCCTTTTGGAC
The DNA here is from genome assembly GCF_030296015.1 of Ferrimonas sp. YFM. Taxonomy (NCBI): domain Bacteria; kingdom Pseudomonadati; phylum Pseudomonadota; class Gammaproteobacteria; order Alteromonadales; family Ferrimonadaceae; genus Ferrimonas; species Ferrimonas sp. YFM. The sequence goes on along the minus strand of NZ_AP027368.1, from coordinate 543,601 downwards.
AAAGAGTTGGAATGCATAGGTGCTACCTGTATTGGGCGCCCGGTGGCGCTTCGACGGCTCTCTTAAGGCGGAGCCTTCATGTAAGACCGGCATATACTATCGCTGATGCCAGAGAAAAGACACAGGTTACACGGCGGTTAACAGGCAATTTATCCAGTTACAGAGCCCAATTCAGATATAACATCTGGCCGAAACCCGAAGGTTCACTGGTTTCATCCACTGGATGCCCGGTTGAAGCCAGCATGATCCACCAGCCGATCCAGGTCACACTTTTCCAAACCCTGCCGCTCATCGGAGCAGCCTCTGCACCTGAGCACTGCAATTCACTGGTTTTCTCTCGATAAGGCAGTGAATTCCACTGGCCTTGATCTCTTTCGGCAGGGCAAGGGGGAACAACATGCTGACAACATCGGCCACCCCCTGGAATTTCAGACAAAAAAATGCCCGCCAAAAGGCGGGCACTTAAGTGATTCACTCCGGCTTAGCTGCCCTGGGGACGCAGCGCGGGGAACAGAATCACGTCACGAATGGTGTGGCTGTCGGTAAACAGCATCACCAGACGGTCGATACCGATGCCCTGACCGGCAGTCGGAGGCAGGCCGTGCTCCAGAGCGGTTACGTAATCACCGTCGTAGAACATCGCTTCGTCGTCACCGGCGTCCTTGGCCTTCACCTGATCCAGGAAGCGCTGCTTCTGGTCTTCGGCGTCGTTGAGCTCGGAGAAGCCGTTGGCGATCTCGCGGCCACCCACGAAGAACTCGAAGCGGTCGGTGATCTCCGGGTTCTCGTCGTTACGACGGGCCAGAGGCGACACTTCAGCCGGGTACTCGGTGATGAAGGTCGGCTGAATCAGGCGGTGCTCGGCGGTCTCTTCGAAGATCTCGGTGATCACCCGACCCAGGCCCCAGCCCTTCTCCACTTCGATCTTCAGATCCTTGGCCACTTCACAGGCGCTGGTGAAGTCGGCCAGCTGCTCGCGGGTCACCTCGGTGTTGTACTTGAGGATGGCGTCCACCATGCTCATGCGAGCGAAGGGCGCACCGAAGTCGAAGGTCTCTTCACCGTAGCTGACCACGCTGGTGCCCAGCACTTTCTGAGTCACCTCTTTGAGCATCGCCTCGGTCAAATCCATCAGATCATTGAAGTCCGCGTACGCCATATAGAACTCCATCATGGTGAATTCCGGGTTATGGCGTGGGGACAGACCTTCGTTGCGGAAGTTGCGGTTGATCTCGAACACCCGCTCGAAACCACCTACCACCAGACGCTTCAGGTACAGCTCAGGGGCGATACGCAGGAACATCTCCTGGTCCAGGGCGTTGTGGTGGGTGATAAAGGGGCGGGCAGACGCACCACCGGGAATCACCTGCATCATGGGGGTTTCCACCTCCATGAACTCACGCTCGGTCATAAACTGGCGGATGGCGGAGATCACCTTGGAGCGCACCTTGAAGGTGTTGCGGGACTCTTCGTTGACGATGAGATCCACATAGCGCTGACGGTAGCGCTGCTCCTGGTCGGTCAGGCCGTGGAACTTCTCGGGCAGGGGACGCAGCGCCTTGGTCAGCAGCTTGTACTCGCCCATGTCCACGTACAGGTCGCCCTTGCCGGACAGGTGCAGCTGACCCTTGATGCCGACAATGTCACCGATATCCAGACCACCGATCGCCTTCAGCTCTTTCTGCACGCCCTTGGAGGCGTAGCCCTGAATGCGGCCGGACACATCCTGAATCACCAGGAAGGGACCACGCTTGGCCATCACACGACCGGCGATGGACACCACTTCGGCCAGCTCTTCCAGCTCCTCTTTGGATTTGTCCGCGTATTTAGCCTGAAGATCTGCAGCCTGGTGCTCGCGTTTCCAGTCATTGGGGTGACCGTTGGCGTTGCACTCTTTGCGGATGCCGTCCAGCTTGGCGCGGCGTTCGGCAATCAACTTGTTTTCGTCTTGTACCTGTTCAGTCATTTTCTCTACTCAGTCTTACAGGCCAGATTTCAGGCTGGCTTCGATGAAGCGATCCAGGTCGCCATCCAGTACCTGTTGGGTGTTGCGGTTCTCCACCCCGGTACGCAAATCTTTGATTCGGGAGTCATCCAGCACGTAAGAGCGGATCTGACTGCCCCAGCCGATGTCGGACTTGGCGTCTTCCGCCGCCTGCTTCTCCGCATTCTGCTTCTGCACTTCCAGTTCAAACAGCTTAGCTTTCAGCTGCTTCATTGCCTGGTCTTTGTTCTTGTGCTGAGAGCGTTCATTCTGACACTGCACCACGGTATTGGTGGGCAGGTGAGTAATACGCACCGCAGATTCGGTGGTGTTCACGTGCTGACCACCGGCGCCGGAAGCGCGGTATACGTCGATACGCAGGTCCGCCGGATTGATGTCGATGTCGATGTTGTCGTCCACCTCGGGGTAGGCAAACGCCGAGGAGAAGGAGGTGTGACGACGGCCACCGGAATCGAAGGGAGACTTACGCACCAGACGGTGTACGCCGGTCTCGGTGCGCAGCCAGCCGTAGGCGTACTCACCGGTGAACTTGACGGTGGCACTCTTGAGGCCGGCCACGTCCCCTTCGGACAGTTCGATAATCTCGGTCTTGAAACCCTTGGCTTCACCCCAGCGCAGGTACATGCGCAGCAGCATGTTGCACCAGTCCTGGGCTTCGGTTCCGCCGGAACCGGCCTGCAGATCCAGGTAGGCGTCGTTGCCGTCCTGGGGACCGGAGAACATGCGACGGAACTCCAGCTTGGCCAGGCGGGCTTCCAGCTCATCGAGCTCACCCTGAGTCTCGTTGAAGCTGTCCTCGTCCTCCTCCTCGACCGCCAGTTCCAGCAGCTCGGTCACGTCTTCCAGGCCCTGATCCAGAGTGTCGATGGTCTTTACCACCTCCTCCAGGGCACCACGCTCGCGACCCAGTGCCTGGGCACGCTCAGGCTCGTTCCAGACGTCGGGCTGCTCTAGCTCCGCGTTAACCTCTTCCAGACGCTCTTTCTTGGCGTCATAGTCAAAGGTACCCCCTAAGGAGATCTGTCCGCTCAGACAGCTCCTTAATCTTGTTTTGAACCGGATTGATTTCGAACATTTCCGTCCTACAGATTGATGACACTATGCAAACCGGCAATTTTAACCTAAAGCAGGGCGGATCGCACCGGGTTCTGCGGGGTTTTTGTGCAAAAAAATGTCGATGAATTTGCCCGGTTTCCGGGCGCTTCACTGGCACCCAGGGTCCCTATGTTGCATCATGGAGGCCGGACCTCCACAAGAACAACAATATGATAACCAACGAGCTTCTCAGTCTGGCTCCGGTGGTGCTCACCATTGGCATGGCCCTGGTCATCCGCCGAACTCTGCTGGCCCTGGGCAGTGGCTTGCTGCTGGCGGCGCTGATTCTGCACTGGGGCACGGTCACCGGGCCGGTGCTCTATCTGGCGGACAACTTTACCGGCCAGCTCTATGCCGACGGCCAGTGGCAGGGGTGGCATCTGGATGTGATCCTCACCATCGCACTGCTGGGCATCCTCACCCAGCAGCTGGCCCGCAGCGGCGCGGTCAATGCCTTTGCCCACTGGCTGTTTCCCAGGATCCGCAGCCGCCGCCAGGCCCGGCTGGCGGTGGTGGCCGTGGGCTGGATGGTGTTTATCGATGGCATCTTCAGCTGCCTGGCCAACGGCAACGTCAGCCGACCCCTGTGCGAGCGCTACCGCATCTCCAACGCCCAGCTCGCCTATCTGGTGGACAGCACCGCCTCTCCCCTGTGTGCCATCCTACCCTTCTCCAGCTGGGGCCCCTATGTGATGACCCTGCTGGCAGGGCTGGCCTTCCTCAATGAAGCGCCCCTGACCGCCTTCCTGCAGGTGGCCTGCACCAACTTCTATGCGGTGATCACCCTGGCCCTGGCGGCCCTGGTGGCCTGGAGCAACCTGGGCTTCAAGAGCGCACCGGCCAGGCCGGAGCACTTCCAGGCTCAGGAGGAGCAAGCCGGCAGTCCCTGGTTGCTGGGCCTGCCGGTGCTGGTGCTGATCGGCGGCAGTTTGCTGCTGGCGGTGATCTCCGGCCTGGAGGGGGGCGACACCCTGATGCAGTGGCTGGCCAATGCGGATATTGGCGCCGCCATGCGCAACGCCTCATTGGGGGCGGTGCTGCTCTCCCTGGTGTTGCAATGGCGTCAGGGGATCAGGCTCAAGGCGATGCTGGTGGCCAGCTGGATGGGGCTGCGCTCTGTGGCCACCGCCCTGGGGATTCTGATGATGACCTGGATGGTGGGCCGGGCCATCGGCGATCTGGAGACCGGCCGGGTGATGGCCACCTGGGCCTCGGCCCACTTGGCAGAGGGGCTGCTGCTGCCGGGGATCTTCCTGCTGTGTGCGGTCACCGCCTTCGCCACCGGCTCCAGCTGGGGCACCTTCGCCCTGATGATCCCCATCGGCGCCGAGATCGCCTGGCAGCTGCAACCCCAGCTGCTGTTGCCCGCCCTCAGTGCGGTGATGGCCGGCTCGGTGTTCGGCGATCACTGCTCCCCCATCTCCGACACCACGGTTTTGAGTGCCACCGCCAGCGGCTGCGCCCCGGTGGATCACGTCAGCACCCAGCTGCCCCTGGCCCTGACCAGTGCCGCCCTGGCCCTGGTGGGTTTCACCCTGCTGGGACAACAGCTGTCCCTGGTGCTGGTGTGGCCGCTGATGCTGGTGCTGATGCTAGTCCTGGGCGCCATGGCCATCAAGGGGCAGGCCAGAACCGGATAACCAGACACAAAAAAAGGCGCACAACGCGCCTTTTTTCTGCCGGAGATTCTTAGTTGGGAGACAACCACTCCACCATCAGTTGCACGCTGTCGTTGCCCCGCCAGTGGTTCACATCCAGCCGGTAGGCCAGCTCCACCCACTGCACACCGCCATTGGGCCACAGCTTGAGATCCACGTTGAAGGCGATGGCGTCCAATTGCAGGGCCCCGCACTCGGTCTCCACCACCATCTTCAGGTGCTTCTGCCCCACCAGGCGCTGATCCAGCAAGCGGAAGCGGCCATCAAACATCGGCTCGGGGAACGCCTGTCCCCAGGGGCCGGCGTCCCGCAGTTGCGACGCGGTCTGCAGGCTCAGCGCCTGGGCCGGCAGTTCACCGTCACTGAGCAGCTCCCCGGTCAGCTGATGCTCCTCCAGCTCGGCGCGCACCGCCTGATCGTAGGCGGAGGCAAACTCCTCGAAGCGCGCACCATCCAGGCTGAGGCCGGCGGCCATGGCGTGACCACCAAACTTGAGGATCATCCCGGGGTTGAGCGTATCGATGCGCTCCAGCAGGTCACGCATATGCAGCCCGGGAATGGAGCGGGCCGAGCCCTTGAGCTCGCCGTCCCCCGCATCGGCGAAGGCGATCACCGGCCTGTGGTACTTCTCCTTGATGCGGGAGGCCAGGATACCGATCACCCCCTGATGCCAGTCACCCTGATAGAGCGCCAGCCCCCAGGGCAGGTCCTTGTCGCTCAGTTGCAGAGAATCCAGGGCCTGGACCGCCTCCTGCTGCATACCCGCCTCGATCTCCCGCCGTTCCGCATTCAGGCTGTCCAACTGACTGGCCAGCTGGCGGGCGGCGATCAGATCCTCGGTCAGCAGACACTCGATCCCCAGGGACATGTCGTCCAGGCGACCGGCGGCATTGAGCCTGGGCCCCACGGTGAACCCCAGGTCCGACGCCACCAGGCGACCCGCGCTGCGGCCGGCCACCTCCAGCAGTGAGGTGATGCCGGGGCGGCAACGCCCGGCGCGGATGCGGTTGATCCCCTGCTGCACCAGCAGCCGGTTATTGGCATCCAGAGGCACCACGTCCGCCACAGTGCCCAGGGCCACGATGTCCAGGTAGTTGGCCATGTTGGGCTCGGCGATCCCCTGTTCGGCAAACCAGTTACGGCGGCGCAGCTCTGAACGCAGGGTCAGCATGAGGTAGAAGGCCACCCCGACTCCGGCCATCGCCTTGGAGGGAAATTCGCACCCGGGCTGAACCGGGTTGACGATGGCATCCGCCTCAGGAAGGGTGTCTCCGGGCAGGTGGTGGTCGGTGACGATCACCGTCATCCCGGCCTCTTTGGCGGCTCGGACACCGGCATGGGCAGAGATGCCGTTGTCCACGGTGATCAGCACCTCGGCACCCATCTCCTGGGCCAGGGTCACCAGCTCAGGGCTGAGTCCATAGCCGTAATCGAAGCGGTTGGGCACCAGGTAGTCGATGCGCTGGGCCCCCAGGGCACGCATCGCCAGCAGGGTCAGGGCGCTGGAGGTGGCCCCGTCCGCGTCGAAATCCCCCACCACCAGCATCGGCTGCTGCCGGGTCAGGGCATCCGCCAGCAGGGCCGCCGCCTCGGCGCAGCCCTTGAGTTTGGCTGGATTGATCAGCCCCTTGAGCTCCCGCTCCAGCTCCGAGACACAGCGTACGCCGCGGCGGGCATAGAGCTGACGGAGCAGGGGCGGCAGGGTGTCGGGCAGATGGGCATCATCCACGGTGTCGCGGCGAACGATTCTGGTCATTGGGGACTCGGCATGGGGCAATAAAAAAGCGGGCCTGGGCCCGCTTCTGGGATTGGGACTAGCTTAACGGCTACTGAGCTGCATCTGCAAGCGGCTGGCAGGCAGGTAACCTGGGACCATGGTGCCGTCATCCAGCACCATGGCTGGGGTGCCGCTGACGCCGAAGGTGTTACCCAGCTCGTAGTGCTTAGCAATGGAGGCAGCGGCCGGGCAGGCGGCGCCCGCCAGCTTCTGGCCCGCCTTGGCTTCGCCCATGGCGGCCTTGGGGTCCTTGGCACACCACAGCTTCTCCATCTCCTTCCAGGCACCGCTGTTGGCGCCGCCACGTGGATAGGCCAGGTAGCGAATGGTGATGCCCGCATCCAGGTAATCCTGCATCTCATTGTGCAGCTTGCGGCAGTAACCACAGGTGGTGTCGGTAAATACGGTCACCACATGCTTTTCGTTGGGGGCCTTAAACTCGATGGCGGTATCCGCCACCTTGGCCAGCAGCTCCTTGCGGATGCCGGACATACGCTGTTCGGTCAGGTTGGCCATCTGATTCTTCAGGTCATACACCTGACCGTGAATCAGCTTGCTGCCATCTTCGGTTACATAGAACAGCCCCTGACCTGTGACCACTTCGTACAACCCCTTAATGGGTGCGGGAGAGATCGCCTCAGCCTTGATGCCCAGGGTCTTCTCCATGGCGGCTTTCACCTCCGCCTCCCCGGCCACTGCGGTACCCGCAACCAGGGTCAGCGCCCCCATCAGGGACAAAATCTGTTTTCTCATTTTAATGACTCCGTTTCGCCTCAGTGGTATAGACCGGGCTGTGACAGCAGAAATTACAGTATGGAACCTGTTTAGCCAAGCTACATTTCCCCGCAACCCGCGGCGAATCAGGTTTTTTTGTAACCAGCTCTGAGTGTATAGCTCATCCGCGGCCTGAATGAGGGAAACATCTCGGTTCAGGATGGTTTTAACGCACTGATTCAGAACATCAAGCCGACGGTCATCCCCTGGGGTGATGGGTTTCATGGAGCCGTTGCAGCCTGGCCTGAGCCACATGGGTATAGATCTGGGTGGTGGAGAGATCCGAATGCCCCAGCAGCAGCTGCACCACCCGAAGATCCGCCCCGTGGTTGAGCAGATGGGTGGCAAAGGCATGACGCAGGGTGTGGGCGGAGATGCTGCCGCTGATCCCCGCCCGCACCGCATAGAGCTTGATTCTGTGCCAGAAGGTCTGGCGCTGCATCATGATGCCGCGACTGCTGGGAAACAGCACATCGGAATCCCGTCCGGCCAGCAGCTGAGGGCGGCTCTGCTTCAGGTAGAGGGTGAGCAGATCCAGGGCAGCCTCGCCCACGGGCACCAGCCGCTCCTTGCTGCCCTTGCCGGTCACCCGCACCACTCCCTGCCTGAGTCCCAGTTGCTCCAGTTGCAGACTCACCAGCTCTGACACCCTAAGTCCGGTAGCATAGAGCAGCTCCAGCATCGCCGCGTCCCTCAGCTCCAGGGGATCCTCTCTGTCCGGTTCATCCAGCAGGGCGCTGACCTGGGACTCGCTCAGGGTATCCGGCACGTGTCGTGTGAGTTTGGGGGGTTTGATCCTGGCCAGGGGGTCATTCTCCAACTCCCCCCGGCGCACCAGGTCTCCATAGAAGCGGCGCAGGGCACTCAGGGTGCGGGCGGTACTGGTCTTGGCCATCCCCGCCTGCTGACGCACCTCCAGATACTGGCGAAGGGTTTCCCCGGTCACCTGCTCCAGGGCTTCCCCTCTGGGAATCAGGAATTCGCAGAAGCGCATCAGGTCGCTGCGGTAGGCCGCCAGGGTATGCTCAGAGAGGCCTTTTTCCGCCCAGAGCCGATCCAGGAACCCTTCTATAAGCAACTGATCCTTATGACGAAGCTTATTGTTACTCTCAGTCATAGCCTCTTACACTCTACAAAAACTCACTTACAAATAACCCTCACGAGCCACTCAACATTTTGTTAACCTGTGGGGCTATAAAGACAAAACCATTCTCGAAGGAACGCAACTATGCTTTGGTTAAGGCGCCTGATGCCCATCGCCATCATACTCTGTCTGCTGGCGGGCGGCGTAACTCTTATTATCAAGACCAAGCCACAACCCGAGAAGAAGGAAGATACCCAGGCGCTGCCCCTGGTGGAAGTCCAGGAGATTCGCAGCGACGACATCACCCTGTCCCTCAACTCCTACGGCGTGGTTCAACCCAAGCATCAGACTCAACTGGTGGCGGAGGTCAGTGGCCGCATCCTTGAGCTCTCACCCAGTTTTATTGCCGGCGAAGAGGTGAAAAAGGGTGACATTCTGGCCCTTATCGAACCCGCCGACTACCAGGCAGACCTGATGCAGGCTCAGGCCAACCTGGCCCAGGCCAAGGCTCAACTGCAAGAGGAGATCGCCCGGGGCAAGGTGGCGGAGCAGGAGTGGAAAGGGGTCACCAGCGGCCTGCCGCCGGAGCTGGGCCTGCGTAAGCCCCAGCTGGCCCAGGAGCAGGCCAAGCTGCGCTCCGCCGAGGCCTCCCTGGCCCGCGCCCAGCGCAACCTGGAACGCACCGTCATTCGCGCCCCCCTGGACGGCCTGGTGAAGAACCGGGATGTGGATCTGGGTCAGTACGTGGGCCTGGGCACCAAACTGGGTGAAGTGCTGGGCACCGACATCGCCGAGATTCGCCTGCCCCTGAGCGTAGAGCAGCTGCGCTTCATCACCAACCCTGACAGCCCGGACAGTGAAGTGGCCCTCACCCAGGAGAGCCCCACAGGCACCCTGAACTGGACCGCCCGCCTGGTGCGCTCGGAACAGGTGATCGACGCCCAGAGCCGGATGATCTACCTGGTGGCCCAGATCGACGACCCCTACAACCATAAGGGACAGCTGGACTCCGGCGTGCTGAAGTTTGGCAGCTTCGTCAACGCCGAGATCCAGGGACGCACCCTGAAGAACATCATCCGCCTGCCCCGCCACAGCGTGCGCAACGATACCGTGATGGTCATCGGCGAAGGCAATCTGCTGGAGCGCCGCCCGGTGGAAGTGGTGCACACCGATCTTAACTCCGTCTACATCCGCGGCGACATCAGCAAAGGGGACCGCATCTCCCTGACCGCACTGAACTCCTTCCAGAATGGCAGCGAAGTGCGCATCCTCGGAGAGGAGCCCCAGGCCACCAACGGCCGTGCCCTGAGTGCCGAGGTCAGCGCCAATGAGTGATATGCAAACCCGAAAAGGGCTGATCGCCTGGTTTGCCCGCAACAGTGTGGCGGCAAACCTGCTGATGTTCGGCCTGCTGATAGGCGGCTTTTTCGCCACCTTCACCATCAACAAAGAGGTGTTTCCCCGGTTTGAGCTGAACCTGCTGCGGGTCTCCGTGGGCTACCCCGGTGGTGCCCCCCAGGAGATCGAGGAGGGGATCACCATCAAGATCGAGGAGGCGATCAAGGACGTCCAGGGGATCAAAAAGGTCACCTCGGTGGCCTCCGACTCCAGCGGCACGGTCACCATCGAGGTGGAGGATGAAGCGGATCCCGCCGAGGTGCTCGATGAAGTCAAACTGCGCATCGACACCATCTCCACCTTCCCGGACAGCATCGAGAAACCCGAGGTATTCCGCATCCGCCCTGAGCAGGACGTCATCTGGCTGTCCATCTACGGCGATGCCCCCCTGGCGGAGCTGAAGGAGCTGGGCAAGGAGATCCGCGACGAGATCACCAACCTGCCTGCGGTCAGCCGCGCCGACCTGACCGGCGCCCCCTCCTACGAGATCAGCATCGAGCTGTCCGAGGACAAGCTCCGAGAATACGGCCTCACCTTCGAAGAGGTGGCCTCGGCGGTGCAGCGCAACTCCATCGACCTGCCCGGCGGCTCCATCCGCGCCCAAGACGGTGACATATTGCTGCGCACCAAGGGCCAGTCCTACACCGAGCAGGACTTCGCCAACACCCTGGTGCTCACCCGTGCCGACGGCACCCGGGTGATGCTTTCCGACGTGGCCCGCATCCGCGACGAGTTCACCGAAGGGCTGAGGTACACCCGCTTTAACGGCAAGACCGCAGTCTTTGTCGGGGTGAAGAGCGTCGGCGAACAGAGCGCCCTGGACATCTCCGAGCAGGTGCGCGACAAGGTGGCCGAACTGAAAGAGACCCTGCCCGCCTCCATCGAAGTGGAGCACTGGGGAGACGTCACCTTCTACCTCCAGGGCCGTCTGAACATGATGCTCACCAACATGGCCCAGGGTGCCCTGCTGGTGTTCCTGATCCTGGCCCTGTTCCTGGAGTTCAAGGTGGCTTTCTGGGTAATGATGGGCCTGCCTGTGTGCTTCCTCGGCGCCCTGTTCCTGATGCCGCCCCTGGGGATGAGCATCAACCTGCTCAGCCTGTTCGCCTTCATCCTGGTGCTGGGGATAGTGGTGGACGACGCCATCGTCATCGGCGAGTCCGCCTACAGCGAGATTGAGCAGCATGGTCACACCACGGACAACGTCATCGCCGGCGCCCAGCGGGTCGCCATGCCCGCCACCTTCGGGGTACTGACCACCATCGCCGCCTTCGTGCCCATGCTGCTGGTGCCGGGCCCCTTCGGCATCATCTGGAAAACCATCGGCTTCGTGGTGATCCTCTGCCTGGCCTTCTCCCTGGTGGAGTCCAAGTGGATCCTGCCTGCTCACCTGGTGCACGCCAGGCTGCAGAAACGGGGCAAGGCCGGCTGGCTGGGCAGCAAGCAGCATGCCTTCAACCTCAAGGTGCGCCAGTTTATCCAGGAGCGCTACAAGCCGGTATTAGAAGCCTGCATCGCCCGGCGCTATACCGTGGTGGTCGGCTTCATCAGCGTATTGGTGCTGGTGGGGGCCATGATGGGCACCGGCCACATCCGCTTTGTGTTCTTCCCGGACATCCCATCGGACTTCATGCAGGTGCAGCTGACCATGGAGCAGGGCACCTCTGAGGAGAGCACCCTCAAGGCGCTGCAGCACATGGAGGATCAGCTGGAGAACCTGGACAGCCAGTGGCAGCAGGAGTTTGGCCAGCCCATGGTCAAGCATGTGCTGGCGGATCTCGATTCCCGCACCTCAGGCTCCTTCGTCATCGAGCTGACCAAGGGGGAGGATCGCCTGCTGGACACCAACCAGATCAGCGAACTCTGGCTGGACGCCATCGGCCAGATGCCCGGGGTTAAGGGCATCGATATCCAGGGCACCACCGGCGGTGCCGGCGCCGACATCGCCTTCCGCCTGGAAGGCAAGGATATGGTGATGCTCTCCCGGGCCGCCAGCGAGTTGAAAGAGAAGCTGGCCACCTACGACGGCCTGCAGGACATCAACGATAACTACTCCTCCGGTTCCCAGGAACTGCGCCTGGCGATCAAGCCGGAAGCGGAAGCCCTGGGGCTGACCCTCTCCGACCTGGCCCGCCAGGTGCGCTACGGTTTCTACGGCTATGAAGCCCAGCGGATGCTCAGGGACAAGGAGGAGGTGAAGGTGATGGTGCGCTACCCCGAGAGCGAACGCCGCAACCTGGGTCACCTGGAGAACATGCGCATCCGCACTCCCTCCGGCGTCGAGGTGCCCTTCTCTGCCGTGGCCAGAGTGGAACTGGCAGAGAGCTACAGCGCCATCATCCGCACCGACGGCAAGCGGGCTATCACCGTCACCGCGAGGGCCAACAAGGACAAGGTGGAGCCTGGCAAGGTGGCCAAAGAGGTCAACGAAGAGTATCTGCCTGAGCTGCTCTCCCACTACCCCGGGGTTCAGAGTGAGCTGGACGGCGCCAGCGCCGAGGAGAGCGACGCCTTGGTTAGCCTGCTCCAGGGGGCGGGCCTGGCCCTGTTTGTCATCTACGCCCTGATGGCGATTCCGCTGAAATCCTACAGCCAGCCGCTGATCATCATGTCGGTGATCCCCTTCGGCATGATTGGCGCCGCCATCGGCCACTACATGCTGGGGCTGAGCCTCAATGTCCTCAGCCTGTGCGGCATCATCGCCCTGGCCGGGGTGGTGGTGAACGACTCGCTGATCCTGGTGGATTTCGTCAACCAGGCCAGGCGCCAGGGGATCCGCCTGAAGGATGCGGTGGTGGAAGCGGGCACCCGCCGCTTCCGCGCCATCGTACTCACCTCGTTGACCACCTTCCTGGGCCTGGTGCCCATCGTGTTCTTCGAGAAGAGTCTGCAGGCGAAGATCGTGATCCCCATGGCCACCTCCCTGGCCTTCGGCATCCTGTTCTCCACCCTGGTGACCCTGCTGCTGGTGCCCAGCCTCTACCTGATTCTGGACGACTTCAAGCGATTCATTGTCTGGTGGTGGCGCCCCGGTGCCAAGGAGCAGAAAGCCTGAACAAAGGGAGCCAGTTGGCTCCCTTTTCTTTTGCAATACCGTACGTTGCCACTCTTGTTCCCCTGAACTAGCCTTGAATGAGTACAGCCAAAATCAGGACACTGTATGCGTTTGCTATGGATGGCAGCCCTACTGCTGTTTGGATGTCACACCCCTCAGGACCACCATCAGGATCTCAGCGGCAACTGGCGCTTCCAGCCGGAACAGGCGATGGGGGCCGCCCCGGCCCACCCGGGCTTCGATGACAGCCACTGGCCCGAGATCAGGGTGCCCGGCAACTGGACGCCCCAGGGCCAGGACACCCACGGCGCCCACTGGTACCGGACCCGGTTTCGGTGGCAGCCGGGCAGCAGTGAGCGATGGCAGCTCAGGTTTGAGGGGGTCGACTATCACGCCGAAGTGTGGCTCAACGGTCATAGGCTGGGGGGGCACTCCGGCTATTTCGCCGCCTTCAGCCTGGAGGCCACCAACGCCCTGCGCCAGGGCGACAACCTGCTGGCGGTGCGGGTGGACAGCCCGCTGGAACCCCAGGAGGGCCCCTCCTGGTCCCTGCACAAGGGGCTGATCAAGGGGGTTCTGGGTCACCATGACACCCGGGCGGGAGGTGCCTGGGGCGAGCGGGGGCAGGAGCTCAACACCGGCGGCATCTGGGGCAGGGTCGAGCTGCTGCCCATGGAGGCCGTCACCACCGAAGGCAGTTACCTGAGCACCAGCGTCGATGGCTCTCTCTCCTGGGGACGGCTCCACCTGAGCTACCACAGTCCAGAAGCCAAGGAGGGGCGATGGCGGCTCACCCTGACCCCGGTCAACTTCGACGGCGACACCACCCAGTGGTTTCAGCCAGGCGCGCTCACCGCTGGGGCCGGGGAGGCGCTGCTGACCCTGCCGAAGGCGGAGCGGCCACTGTGGTGGCCCGCCGAGAGGGGCTTTCCCCACCTGTATCGACTGACCGCAGAGTTTCTCTACAACGGCGCTCCCCAGCTCACCTGGCAGCGCACCATGGGGTTTCGCAGTGTTGACTACGATGGCCAACTGGGCCGCTGGACCATCAACGGCCGTCCCCTGTTCCTGAGGGGAACCAACTACATTCCCCATCAATATCTCTCCCTGGCCGACGAAGCCCTGCTCCAGGGGGATCTCGCCCTGATGCGCCAGGCCAACATCAACGTGGTGCGGGTTCATGCCCATCTGCTGCCCCAGCGCTTCTATGAACTGGCCAACGCCTCGGGCATGCTGGTGTGGCAGGATTTCCCCCTGCAGTGGGGCTATGAGGAGAGCCCCCGCTTTCAGGCCAAGGCGGAAGCCCAACTGCAGGAGATGGTGGATCAGTTCGGCCACCACCCCTCCATCATCACCTGGTCGGCCCACAACGAGCCCCCCTGGGATGCGGACTGGATGCGCTATCGCTACCCGGATTACACCCCACAACAGAATCTGCAGCTGGACCTGGCACTCTATGGCAAGCTGCGTACCCTGGATCCCGGTCGTCCGGCCTTCGCCCTGTCCCGCACCGCAGAACACCCCTGGTTTGGCTGGTACAGCGGCTCCTGGCAGGATTACGGCACCCCCACCACCGAAAAGCTGATCACCGAGTTTGGTGCCCAGGCCCTGCCCGATGCCGAGGTGCTGTACCGCATTCTCGGGCAGCCCTCTGACTGGCCCTCCCTGCCCGACAACTGGGAACAGTGGCAGTACCACAACTTCCAACCCAAGGAGACCTTCGAGCTGGCCGGCATCGAGCCGGGCGCCGACGTGCCCGCCCTGGTGCGTAATACCCAGGCCTATCAGGCCAGGCTCACCCGCTACGCCGCCGAGAGCTACCGGCGCCAGAAGTACAAACCGGTGGGAGCCATTTTCCAGTTTATGCTGGTGGAGCACTGGCCCTCGATGAACTGGGGGGTTCTGGATTACCGGCGCAACCCCAAGCCTGGCTTTCATGCCCTGGCCCAGGCCTACCAGCCGCTGCTGCCCTCCATCGTCCACCACCAAAACAGGTTTGGCCCGGAAGAGACCGTGCCTCTGCCCGTGGTTCTGGTGAATGACCACCTGGAGTCCCTCCGTCAGGCCAGCCTGACGCTTTCCCTTTACCACACTGAAAAATTGGTGGAACATCGACGAGAGCAACTGGATATTCCCGGAGACAGCGTTATGCCCCTGGCCCCCTTTCCCAATCGTTCGCTCCCACCGGGGCGATACCGCGCAGAGGCCCTGATCCATGACCAGCAGGGACAAAGACTGGCCCGGAGCGACTTTGAGTTCGAGGTATCCCTATGACCCGTTGGATGCTGCTGCTGGTGAGCTTGCCGCTGAACGCCCAGATACTCTTCAACCAGAGTGGCTACCTCAGCGGCGACCACCTGGTGGCCAAAGCTGCCCCAGACAGCAAGGTGGTGCTGCTCGACCAGCAGGAACGCCCGGCCACCATCCTGGTGGCCGACGCCGAGGGCTGGCTTAAGCCGGAGCGGAAGGTGTCGCCGGGCTGGTACAAGCTTGAGGGCAGTGACGGAGATCTGTTCCCCATCGGCGCGGCCGGTCAGGAGCAAACCCTGGAACTGCTGGTGCGAGCCTACCTCTACCAACACGCAGGCCGTGCCCTGCTCGATGGCGCCACGGGTTACCGTCGTCCCGCCGGTCACGGCAATGACGCCATTCTGGCCCGGGGGGACACCTTCCACCGCGAAGGCCAGTATGTGGAGGTGCGCGGAGGTTGGTATGACGCCGGTGACTACGGCAAATACCTGGCCACCACCACCATTACCGCCGCCCGGTTGCTGGACGCCGCCAGGCAACTGGCACCGTCCCGGCCTGAGCTGGCGGAAGCGATGCTGGAGGAGGCCCTGATTGGCCTGGACTGGCTGCCGAAGATGCAGCGGCCCGATGGCGCCTTCTATCGCAAGGTCGGTGGTGCCCGCTGGCCCGAACTGGTCCCCCCTCACCTGGATCGCCAGCCGAGGTACCTCTACGGCATCTCCACCCCGGACAGCGCCAAGGCGGTCGCCGTGCTGGCCATGGCCGCCCGCCAGCTCTCCGACCGGGATCCTCAGCGGGCCAAGCGTTACCTGGAGACCGCCCAGAAAGGGTGGCAATGGCTCAGGGCCATCCCCCGCCAGCACATCGACTGGCGCACCTCGGATGACGGCGGCTCCGGCCCCTACATCTTCAACCGCTGGGATCAGCAGCCCTCTCTGAATCACGACCGGGATGACCGATTCTGGGCGGCGGTAGAGCTCTACCTGGCCACAGGGGAAAAGATGCTGCTGCCCCATATCCGGGCCAAGCTGCCAGGCAGTCTGATGCTGTTCGAGTGGAAGGACCCGTCACTGATGGGGGCGCTGCATCTGCTGGAGGCAGACGTAGACTCCCTGCTCTCCCAACAACTGTCCATCCGGCTGCTGGCACGCTGCCGACAATTGGCGGAACAGGCCAGGGACAACCCCTACCGGGTGGCCAACCGCAGGTTCATCTGGGGCTCAAACAAGATGGTGGCAGAACAGGGGATCATGCTGGCCCACTGCCATGCCCTGGAGCCCAACAGCGGTTTCCTCGAGCTGGCCTGGAACCAGTGGCACTACCTGGTGGGGCTCAACCCTCTGGGTCAAAGTTACATCACTGGGGTGGGTCATAAGCCGGTGAAGAATCTGCACCACATCTGGGGCCGCAGCGCCGGCATCGTGCCTCCCGGGATGATGGTGGGGGGCCCCAACGGCGACAGCCAGGCGGGCATCGCCCCCAAGGGCCTGGGGATGGAAAGCTATGTGGATGATGCCCGCGACTACTCGGTCAACGAGTTTGCCATCGACTACAACGCCGCCGCCATCGGCTTGGTCAGCCTACTGCTGGCTATGGATGAGGACAGTCGCTGACGCCGCCGCAGCGGTTATGGCTGCAGGTGTGGGACCTGGGTTGACTGGCAAGAGCCCGCTCCCGGTCGGCGCGAAGCTGTGACCAGAGTGCCTGGCGCTCGGTCTCATTGGCATCGGGAGAGTCACAATAGACGCAATGGTCATGGAATGACGCACACCCCGTCAGCAGGGTGATGGCTAACACTAGACAGTATCTCTTCAACATCCGGGCATCCTCCTTGATTCCCGGTGCTAAGTATAGACAAGGATGGTCTGATGAAGCGTAGATTTGGAACCCTGTTTCGCGACACTCCAGGTGGCCTGCCCAAGACCATCACCCTGAAGGTGCTGCTGCTGGCACTGCTGTGCTGCCTGATCAGTGCCCTTCAGTTTGCCCTGTTCTACGATCGCATTCTGGAGGAGCTGGCCAGCCTGCTGACCTTCCAGCTGTTGCCTCAGGAGCTGGCGGCCATCAATGCCCGACTGCCCGACACCCTGTCGGCCCTCTTGGCCTGGGGCATCCCCCTGGTGCTGATCAACTTAGTGCTCGCCGCCCTGGCGGGGTTCTGGCTGAGCCGCCGCATCGCCGGCCCGGTGATTGCCATCCGCAACCACCTGGAGAAGGTGGGCAACGGCAACCTCAACGATCCTCTGGTGCTGCGGCAGGGAGACGAGATGCAGGAGGTGGCCGACACCCTCAACCAGGCGGTCAGCAAGCTGCAGGTGATGGTCTGGGGCATCAAGACCAATCTGGAAACCCTGGAAGCCTTGCAGCGCCACCACCCCTCACTGCAACAACAGCAGCAACTGGACAGCATCAAGATGAACCTGGAGTGGTTTGACACCCTGGAGCAGCAGGATGAGACCGCTGCTACTCACTCTTAGCCTTCTGGGGTGGCTGACCATGGCCTCGCCCTTGGACCGGGCCATGCTGGCACTCTATCAGGGAGAGGTTGCCCAGGCCGCAGAGCTGTTGCGCACGCACAGGGACAGCAACCCCAACTGGGTGTTTCTCGAAGCGCGCCTGGCACTCGGCCAGGGGGAGCTGAACCAGGCCCTGAAGCTGCTGACCCACTTCCTCAGCCTGGATCCCGCGTCCGTGCACAGGTTGGAGGCCCGTCACCTGCGCAGCCTGATCCGGCGCTATGGCCAGCTGCCGGAGCTGCCTGCCTACCTGGCCCTGAGCCATCCCCTGGAGCAGGGGCAACCCGAGCGATGGCAACGGCAGGCCCGGGCCTTCCTGGCCAGCTACCCGGATTCGGTCCTGGCCCAGGAGGTGGCCCTTCAGCAGGGACGAGTGCTGCTTGAGTGGTTCGATGATCCCGAGGGCGCCCTGGCCCATTTCGACCGGCTGAGCCGACGTTATCCGGACTCGAAAACCGCCCTCAGAGCCGGATTCTCCCAGATCTTCTGCCTGCTGCCGGAGCAGGAGGCAGAGGCCGCCTCTCGACTGGCCAGTCTGCAGGCCAACCTGGACAACTACCTCAGTGGCGATTCCCTGCTGAAACGCAGCTGGCATAGGCGCCTGAACGCCCTGGCCCCTCTGACCCGTCCCCTGCCCCAGGGCGCTCCCCCGCCTCTGACCTGGTCTTCCGGTGCCCGCCTCAACCTGGACAAACCCACGGGCAGCGGACAGGACTACCGCCCCATCTGGCGCCACCTGCCCAGACACCAGCTGCCGGTACAGCACCTGACCCTGTGGATCAGCCGTCACAGCGACTGGAACTGGCTGCAGCCGGATCTGCTGCTGGCCGCCAGCCGTGCCGGCTACTCCCCCCAGGTGGCCGTCTGGTACTTCGGCGATGAGATCTCCCCGGAGTTTGTCCGCCAGCACTGGCAGGACTATCTGGAGATGGTGCGCACCCGGCTGATCCCTCTGCTCAAACCCCTGCCTCAGGTCACCCTGCTGCTGGAGCCTGAGTTCAACAAGAACGGCATCGATCAATGGGAGCAATGGCCCGAACGGATGGCCGAGGTCACCGGGCTGCTCCGCCAGGCACTGCCTCAAGCTAAAATCGGGCTGGTGATGGGGGACTGGCTGGCCCCGGATCAACCCCTCAGCGAACCTGTGCTGCAGAGCCTGGCCCAGGGAGACTTCGTGGGCTCCATGCTGATGGTCTCCCCCCACACCGAGCTCAGTCAGCAGAGCCTGGAGTGGTCACCCTGGTTCCGCACCCTGAGGCTGAGCCGTCTGCTGAAGCAGTCCCTGGACCTGCCCTATCATCTGGCCTACCTGGCGCTGCCCTCTCAACCGGGCTGGCAGGGGCGTCAGGCCCTGGAACTGGCCCGGGTCAAACGGATGCTGCCCACCCTCAGGCGTCACAACCTGGTGTCCCTGGGCTGGTTCAGCGCCACCGACGATCCCAGGCAACAGGGGTGGTTCGCAGAATCGGAGCGCCACTTCGGCCTGTTCACCCCCGGCCATGATCCCAAGGCGGCCGCCGCCGCCCTGAACCAGCTGGCCCAGGCCCCTCCCCCTCCCAGAATCATTGCCGATGACTCCACGGCGACCCTGTTGGATCTCAGGCTCAGTGGTTGGGGCCACTGGTACCTGGAGGACAGCCGGGGGCGACGCATCAGCGGCAGCGGTGACCGGCTGCAGCTGCCTTTGCCCCTTCACGGGCTCCAGGGCGAGACCACCCTGAGGCTGCACCCCAAAGGACGCTGGCTTCACAGGCTGACTCTGCCCCCCTCTCCCGAGCCCCAGCTGCTGTCGGACGATCCCCTCCCCTTCCGCCTGGCGCAGTGGCAGCGCCTGACCCTACCCACTCCCCTGCCAGGTGCCAGCGAGGGGCTGTGGCTGACCCTGACCCTGGATCAGCCCCTGACCGACCATCTGTGGGTCGGGGTGGCAGACGCCGATGGGTTTGAACGCTCGGCGCGGGCCATCGGCTATGGCGAGCCCGGAGAGCGGCAGCTTAGGCTGCATCTGCCCCTGTCCCAGTTGGGGCAGAGCTGGCGACGCTACAGCAACGACACGGGGTTTCTTTGGCGACAACGGCCAGAGGGGGAGGTTCGCGCCCTGCTGTTCAGCAGCGGCGCTCAGCCTGTGTCCGGCCGAATTCAGGCCTATGGGGTATTTTCCGAGTAGGGCTGGCAGCGCCCCGGATGGATGAACTCATCGCCCCTGACCCTTTCCAGCCGGGAGATGGGCGGCGGCTGGCGAAACAGTTTGCCCTCCACCTTGTAGAGCAGTGCCTGCAGCACTGCTGCATTGGTGCTCAGTGAGAACACCTGCTCATAGCCGGCACTGCGCTCCCACCGCCCCTCATACCAGCCGCGCTCAGCATCGTACAGGTGCTCGGTCACCGCCATCAGGCGGTCGGTGTACTCCCGGTTCCACAGTACCCACATCATGAATACCGCCTTGGTGGCCACCATGGCGTCATCATCGTGAAAGTTGCCTTGGTCATCCAGGGTGGGGAAGGGGGAGCCCAGGCCGAAGATGGCATCATAGACAAAATAGGGCGGCTCGCTCATCAGGTGCTCGGCGCGAGCAGTATAGAGGGCGTCCTCCTGCCAGCGCCGCTCCTGGATCAGATAGAGGTTCTTGGCCTGCTCCGCCAGGTGGGGGCGGCTGTGGTGGGTATCACCACTCTCCTTGTCTCCCCAGTTGTCCCAGTTGAATTCCATCCCGGCGTACCAGTAGGGGGTGGGCACCAGGGGGGCAATCACGCCATCCTCTCTCGGGTCCCGGCCATCCACCAGCAGGGGCAGCCGGTAGAATCTGCGCACCTCGAAGGGCTCCAGCCGATCCGCCCGGGCCGGATCGAACCCCCACAGGTAGTAGCCATAGGTGGCGTACTCCTCATAGCCGAGGCGCCCCTCCTGATACCGCTGCCATCCGGACTCGGTGCGGCGCCCTCCTATCAGGCTGCCGTCATCATCCAGCAGGCCACAGAAATCCCAGCGCAGCACCGCCTTGTCGATGTATTCGGCAAACCTGGGGTAGTGACGGCGATAGTAGTTGAGCCAGATCAGCAACCGACCCAACTCCAGGGCAGACCAGCCCACCTGAGCCGGCTGCAGCCCGTAATCCACCATGTCACCGGTGGCCGCATGATAGCTGCGGTTGGGCAACCCGGCTCCCACCAGATCCATCTCATTGAGGAACTCCAGCACCGCGGAAAGCCGCTCGTCAAACTCCTTCTCCTCCACCAGAGAGAAGCGGTAGGCGCTGTTGAGGGCCGCCAGATACTCGGCCAGGTTGGTCATGGTAAACCCCGGGTAACCATCGATGGCGCCCACCAGGCCACTGTCGGCCTGGGTGTTCCGCTCCACGTAACGCCAGGCGGTGGTGGCCCAGGCAAGCTCCTTCTCTGTCAGGGCCCCATGACGGCCATGCCAGAACCACTCGGAGTTCACCAGGCCCTGATAGGAGCCCTGCACCCCTCTCACCAGGGAACCGCAGCCCGCCAGACTAATTGCAGTCAGGGCAGCTACGGCAAGTCGGGCAGCTGTGCTTCGAAGGCAGGCACCGGCCCAGGTAGGGACTGAACTCATCATTCAGTGCCTTCTCCCAGCGACTGGGCGGATTCCAGGGATGCCGCCTTGCCAGTTTACCAAAGGCCTTGTAGGCCAGGGCTTCCAGCAGGATGCCATTGTTGTTGGAGGTGTAGGTGTTGATGAGGCCTGTGCCATTTTCATAGATCCCCTCATAAAAGCCCTTCTCCGGGTTGTAGAGATCGGCGATGTGCTCGAACAGCAGATCCGTATAGGGCGTGTCCCAAAGTACCCAGAGGCCGATGGCCCCCTTGATGGACACCGCCGCATACTGGGGCATATATTCACCCTTCTCAGAGATGGTGTTCCAGGCGTAGCCGTCGGTGTAGACGGTGTCGTAAACGAAATAGGGCGCCTTATCCAGCTGGTGCTCGGTACGGGCGGTGATGATGCCGGTATCCAGGTAGCGTGCCTCCTGAACCGCGTAGACCCGCTGGGCAAAGTCGGCCATCCACAGATGACTGAACCCTTCGCTGCCGGTCTCCCGGTCCCAGGGGTGATCCCAGGCAAACTCGATGCCATCCAGGGCAAAACTCTCGGTCACCACATAGGAGTGGGCCGACAGCTTGCGCGGATCCCTGGAGTCGTAGGGGATGTCGATGCCGTAGATGTTCATCAGATCGTAGGGCTCGGGTTTGGACGCCCGTTCGGTGTGAAACCCCCACAGCTGAAACCCTTTGGCGGCGTACTCCTCGTAGCCAAGGCGCCCCTCCTGCAGATACTGGGTGGGCTGGTCTCCCGAGCCTATGGCGCCGTACATGGTGCCAAACTCATCCAGCACGTTGCAGAAGTTCCAGCGCAGGATCGCCGCGTCGATGCCCGGGGCATGCTCGGGATAGCGCTCTTTGATGATCCACATCCAGATGAGGAATCGGCCCAGATCCAGGGCGGAGTAGCCGATCTCCCCCGGGGTGTTGCCGTAATCCACCTTGGCGGCATTCAGGGTGTTGTAGGCCTTGTTGGGCAACTCTCCCCGGTAGAGATCCAGGGTATTGAGGGTTTTGATCATCCTCACCAGGCGGTCGTCGAACTCCCGCTTGGTGACCATACCCAGCTCCCGGGCCGCCACCATGCCCCCCAGGTAGGAGGCGGTGTCCCACATGGTGGTGGAGGGGTAGCCGTCCACCGCGTTGACCAGCCCAGTGGTGGGCTGATAGTTGTTCTCGAAATAACGCCAGGCCACCCGGGCCATGGCCATCTCACGGTCAGTCAGCGCCCCCTGGCGAGCCTGGGGTACCTGGACTGTCGGTGGCGTCGGGCCGGGCCTTTGAACGGCGATGCCATCGCCGGGTTCGGTGGCGATCTGACGCGCCTCGTCGGTGGGCATCAGGGACGCGCAGCCCCCGAGCAGAAACAGGGTTACTAAGGCGCCTCTCATATCAACGCTCCTTGGCGGCCAACTGCACCTGTCCTGACCCTTTGCCGACGTTCAGCAGGCGGCCTTCGCGTATGTACAGCAGGGACTCGAGAATGATGCCGTTGGTGTTGGCGGTCAAGGCGGTATTGGTCTCCCCGAGGATCTCATACCAGCCTGAATAGAACCCCTTGTCCGGACTCTCCAGGGTGGCGGCCTTGGCCAGCAGCTTCTCGCTGTATTCATCCTGGTACAGGGCGTACCAACCGAACGCCGCCTTGGTGGATAGGGTACGGAACTGATCGGCGTGCTCACCGGTGTCCGTGGTGGCGTGCCAGGCCTGACCGCTGGAGAACACCGTGTTGTAGACAAAATAGGGCGGACGGTCGATGTTGTCCTCACTGACCGCGGTGAGGATGCCAGTGCGCTGATACCTGGCCTGCTGGGCCTGATACACCCGCCAGGCAAACTCGTGGGAGATTCTGTCCCAGCCATACTCCAGCCCATCCAGGATGTAAGACTCACTGACCACATAGTTGTGGGCTTTGTAGCGTCGCGGATCCCGCTTGTCCGTGGGCACCGCCACCCCATCGATGGGCACCATCTTCAGAAAGTCGGTGTAGCGCAGCGCCTGGGAGACATCCTGGCCCATCAATGCCAGGGATTTGGCCGCATACTCCTCGTAGCCGATGCGCCCCTCCTGCACCAGCTCCGTCAGCTCCCGGTTCACCCGGGCGCCGAACATCACTCCCTGCTGCAGCAGCGGCGACAGGTTCCAGCGCTGCAACACCCGGTTGACCCCCTGGGTGTATTCAGGGTGGTCCCAGGCCAGGATATTGAAGGGCACCAGCACCCGGCCGATGTCGATGGCCGACCAGCCGATCCCCCGTTCATTGGGGCTGTTGTCGTAGTTCACCAGGGCCAGAGTGCGGGTGTCGTACACCTTGTTGGGCAAGATGCCATCGAACAGCGGCATCCGCGCCAGGCTGACCAGAGCGTTGCGGATACGGCGGTCAAACTCGCCCTCGTCGATCACCTGCAGGCGCCGGGCGGCGATCACCGCCATCAGGTAGGAGGCGGTATCCCACATGGTGGTGGAGGGGTAGCC
The DNA here is from genome assembly GCF_030296015.1 of Ferrimonas sp. YFM. NCBI lineage: Bacteria > Pseudomonadati > Pseudomonadota > Gammaproteobacteria > Alteromonadales > Ferrimonadaceae > Ferrimonas > Ferrimonas sp. YFM. The sequence goes on along the minus strand of NZ_AP027368.1, from coordinate 519,948 downwards.
ATCCACCGAGTTCACCAGCCCGCTCTCCTGGGTATTGGCCTCGAAGTAGCGCCAGGCACTCTGGGCCCACTGACGCTCCTGAGCCGTCAATGGCCTGGGTTTGGGGTTGGGAATGTCCGAAGAGAAGTGCAGCCGGTCGATAAGATCGTTATCGAACTCCCGCTGCTCCAGGCTCAGCACCAGAGAAAACGCCAGCGCCAGCCCCACCAGAAACACCAGGTGGTGCCGGGCATTCAGAAGATTTTGTTTGAAAGCCATCCCTGCTTTCTCCTTTATATCCAGCCTAAAAAACACCTGCGGGCTGCGCTATCCCGCCGGCTCTGCCACCCCGTGCTCGGGCGGCTTCCAGAACGCCGCCATCACCAGCCCAGACATGGCCACGACGTTGTTGAGTCCCCAAAACGTGTTCACTATCATGCCGCTCAGGCTGTGCTCCCCGTACCAGTTAAACTCCATGTTGAGCCACCCCAGAATCAGGGCGAAACAGGTCACCAGCATCACCGCCGCCTGGGGCAGCACCAGGTGGAAGAAGTTGCCCTCCTGCCGCTCCTTCGGAGTGGTGGGAAACTTGATCTGCTGCCCCCTGAGCACCGTCCATATCGCCCTCAGGTTGACCGGGAAAAAGGCCAGGTAGTTGGCCTTCCCCTTGAACCCCGCCAAGCCCCAGGTCGCCGCCATGGTGGCCAGTTCATTGGCGATGATGAAGGGGATGAAGTGCAGATAGAACGCCTGTGAGTAGGCACTGACCGGGGCGATGCCACTGAGCAGGTAGATAATGGGCGACAGCAGGAACACCAGGTTCCAGATCCCCCCCAGGTAACTCCAGACGGTGGAGGCGTACATCACCCTCTGCCCCAGGGTCATGCCGGGCCGGAACAGGGGGTTGTCGTTCTTGGCGATGTCCAGGGTGCCGCCGGCGTACTTGAATCTCTGAATCACCCAGGTCTGCAGATCCTGAGGCGACAGCATCTTGGACTCCACCTGGGGGTGCATTACCGATTTCCATTTCCGATCGGGGTCCGAGTGCAGCACCACCGAGGTGTAGATATCCTCGGACACATGGAATTTGTAGGGGGTAAACTCGGTATCCAATATGGTCTGGGTGTCCATCATCTCCTTGAGTTCAGGATTGAGCTCCTCCTCTCCGGTCAGCGCCTTGATCTTGCTGTCCTGGCGGCTGCGCTGTCTGGAGATGCTCTCTGCGTAGGACTTCAGGGCCGCCTCCATCACCGCCTCACGGCGATGGATGGATCCGGCGCCGCAGCAGAAGGAGGCGTTTGCCCAGTTTCGGCGCCGCTGGATGATGTCGTAGAACATCTGCGGATCATTGACGAAGGGGTCCTTACCCAGGGTCACCGGGCCATACAGCCTCTCTGCCGCCTTGCCCAGCCAGCGTCCGGCCCCGCCCAGGCGACGCCCCAGCCAGTTGGGCAACCGCTCCCCTTCCGGGATATCGAAAAACCATTGGGGCGTCTGCACCCAGGCCACATCCGGGTCACGGAAGTAACCCAGGGTGTGCTCCAGTATGGTGGGGAAGGGGCGGGTATCCGCATCGCAAATAACGATGAAGTCGCCACTGGTCTGCTCCATGGCGTTGCGCAGGTTGCCCGCCTTGAAGCCCACGTTGTCCTCCCGGGTGATGTAGCCAACCCCCTCCTCCCGGGCCATCTCCGCCATGGCGGGACGTTTGCCGTCATCCAGAATGGCGATGCGCAGGTCGATGGGGTGTGGGTAACGCACCGCCTTGGCGTCACGGATGGACAGCCGAACCAGCTCAACCTCTTCGTCGTAGCTGGGGAAGAAGATATCCACCGTCAGCGGCCTGTCCCGTTCCGGCGTCTCGGCCAGACACTGACCTATGGTTTGGGGGGGGGACTGCCGAGGGTAATCCCTGACTCGCCACAGATTGACGGTGAACAGCACCAGGCCGATGTAGGCGCAGGTCTCAGCCACCACCAGGGGAATGGCAAACCAGAGGGCGTCGAAATTGAGCGACTCGGTCCAGCGCCACCACAGATACCAGGCGCCCAGAGTCAGACTGATGGTGGCAAGCAGTTGAAACAGCGCTTCCCGCGCCGGGCTTGCCGGCAGAGGTTCGGGAGGCTTTCGCTGCTCGAACGCCTCAAAATAAAATCCCATAGGCCTATCCTTATGCCTGTTTTATCATCCTGAAATAGTTTTTGTTGCCTTCGCGGCGATAGCTCTGGCCATCCATCACTTCATTGACTATGCCCAGACCACGGCCGCTGGTGGTCCAGGTGGCGGGGTCCCCCGGGTCCATCTGCTGGAGCTCGGCGCAGGCAACCCGAGCCTGCATCTCCTTGGGCATGGGGGCGCCCTCATCCACCAGCACAATCTCTATGGAGCACTCTGCCTGGAGGTATCTGAGTTCCAGCAGCCCCCCCGGCTTGTCCCCATAGGCGTGCTCCACGATGTTATTACCGACCTCCACCACCGCCAGCTCCACCAGGCAGGCGTCCTTCGCCGGCAGGGCGGAGAGCTGATACATGGCCGCCACCGCCTTGGCCATCATGCTCACTTCCGCGTAGCCCGCCTCCCCCCTGAGGGTGATGCATTTCGCCATGTCGCTCACTCGTCAGTTACCCGCCTTGAAATCCGGCAGCTGATGCAGCTCTCGGGCGACAGGCTCCGAGGGAGCCCGGCTGTCCCTCACCAGGCCTTCGGCGCCGATCTCCCCCAGGGTGCAGTGCTGCCCCTGATGATCGATGCAATGATGCTTGTAGATCATCCGGTCGGTCACCGCGGCAATGCCGCTGACATGGGTGTAATCGTCCAGACAGGAGTTGCTGACCACCGCCCCTCGCTCAATCACGCAGTTGTGACCAATCACCAGGGGACCGCGGAGCTTGGCGCCGGTCTCGATGCGACAGCCATTGCCGATCACCACCGGTCCCTCGATATCCAGCATCTCCAGATCAATCACACAGTTGATCCCCACGAAGATCCCAGGGGCCATCTCCCGGCCGGGAATGGGGTAGTTGCTCACCTCGCCGTTGAGGATGCTGCAGGTCACCTCCCAGATGTCACTCAGGCGGCCCACGTCCACCCACTGAAACTCCATGGCGGTGGCGTAGAAGGGGATGCCCTGACGCACCAGCTCGGGAAACAGCTGCGACCCTATGTCGTACTCGCCGGTCGGGGGGATGTAGTTGAAGATCTCCGGCTCAAAGATGTAGATGCCGGTGTTCACCATGTCGCTGACGGCGGTGCCCAGGGGAGGCTTCTCCTGGAATGCCAGCACCCTGCCCTGCTCGTCGGTTTCCACTACCCCATAGCGGTTGAGGGTTTCCTCCGGCATGCGTTTGGTGATGATGGTGGCCAGTCCGCCCTGTTGCTTGTGCCAGGCCAGCGCCTCGGTGAGATCGAGATCGATCCAGGCATCGCCGCAGACCACCACGAAGGTGTCATGGAAAAAGCCGGAGGTTTGCTGCACCTGGCGCATGCCACCGGCACTGCCCAGGGCTTTGCCCACCAGGGTATCCCCCTCCTTGACCCCCTCGTAGGAGTAACACAGGTCCACCCCATACTGATTGCCGTCGCGGAAGTAATCCTCGATCACCGGCGCCAGGTGGCAGGTGTTGACCACAATCTCGTCGATGCCATGGCGCTTGAAGTGATAGATGATCGACTCCATCACCGGGCGGCGCAGGATCGGAATCATCGGCTTGGGTATCTTCTCGGTGATGGGACGCACCCGGGTTCCTTTACCCGCGCCCAGAATCATTCCTCGCACTGGTTCTCTCCTATGCAGACAGGGCAGAGCCGACGTCGTCATGGCAGCGGAAGATGCTGTCCATCCTGGTCAGGCGGAACAGCTCCTGGACCGCTCGCTGCAATCCAACGATGCGCAGTTCGCCCCCTTTCAGGGCTTTCAGGATGGCCACCACGGCACCCAGGCCACTGGAGTCCATGAAGGTCACTTCCGACAGGTCCAGAACGATGCGGTCATGGCCCTGAGCGATGGCCGCCTCCAGTTCCCGGCGAAATCCCGGCGCCACACTGGCGTCCAGCCGACTCTGTTTCAAGGTGATAATCAGATGTCCATCTCTTGTTTCAGTATGCATATCCATAGCTTACTTTCCCTCATCGCCGAGCCACTCTATGGCCAGCACCGATACGTCGTCATCGAAGTCCGGGCCTTGGTTCCAAAGCGCCAGACGTTGCTTTAACTGCTGAAGCTGACTGTCCAGATCCAGCCGTTTCCCCTCCTCCAGGGTGTGCCTCAGGCGCTCCACCCCGAACTCCTGACGGGCGGCATTGAAACACTCACTGGCGCCATCGGAGTATAGGAAGAGCCTGTCACCCGGCGCCAACTGGACCTGATAAGATTCATAGTCGAGCCCGGGCAACATGCCAACAGGAAAACCGTTCCTGTGATGCTCAATGATCGCCTCCCCGGTCTGCTGCAGTGGCCCGGGATGCCCGGCCTGACACAGAGACAGCAACCCCGTTTGCGTATTCAGCACCCCGCTGACCATGGTGAAGTACTGTTCATCATCGGACTGAAACCTGTCATTGAGCTTGGCCACCACCTCGGCGGGATCCGCCACATAGTAGTAGGGGGCCGACGCCAGAGGCGGCTTCATCAGGCTTCGCCCCTGCTGGGACGGAGACAGCACATGCTTGAGCGTGAACGACAGCAGAGCCGCAGGCAGGCCATGGCCGGACACATCCAGCAGATAGAAGGCGATGTGGCGCTCATCGAGCTCGAGATAGTCGAACATGTCGCCCCCAAGAAACGCCGAGCTGACGGCGTGCCAGGCGAACTTGACCCTGGGCAGGGAGCGGATGGTGGGCAGCAGTCTGGCGTGCATTTCGGCCGCCTGCATCACATCGTTCTCGATGCTGGCGTAGGCCTTCTCCAGCTTCTCCTGCTTGCGCTGAAGCTGATTGTGCAGCTCGATGATCCGCCCTCCGGCACGTATTCGTGCGTTGAGTTCGGCCCTGGGCGCCTGCTTGGCGATGAAATCGTCCGCCCCCACCTCCAGGCCGGAGATGATCCGCTCTTCGTCGTCGTTGGAGGAGAACATAATGAAATAGATGAAGCGGTCGATCGCCTGGGCCTGCTTGAGCTGCTGGCACAGCTCGAAGCCATCCATCACCGGCATCGCCCAGTCGGACACCACCAGTTGAATGTCGGTTTCCTGCTTGAGGATCGCCAACCCTTCGGCGCCATCGGCGGCCTGTCTGACCTGATAACCGAAGCGCTTCAACGTTGCGACCAGGACCAGGCGCACATCCGTGGCATCTTCCACAACCAATAGCTTCATTTGGACCCAATTCCCTGTCTGCACTCTCCACTGTGCTTCTTTAACGCTAGTAGACAAATTCTGCTCCTTCAAACTGAACTACACTTATTTTTGCCTGAAAGAACAGGGAGTCACATGGCCGTCATGGATGGAATCGGCAAAAAACACACCCTGAGTGTTCTGCTGCTTGCGGGGCTGTTTCTGCTCGGCCTGCTGCTGCTCTGGCAGTGGCAACTGCGCTGGGAGCAGCTGCAGACAATCCGCCAACACAGCGCTCAGCAGACGATGAAGGCGCAGCTTATGGAGCAGGAGCGCCTGCGCCTCGCCTCCGACACAGATCCGGATTGGCAGCGCTTTGCCCAACTGGCCCGGCAGAGGGCGCAACCCTGGGCGCAGTGGCTGCCCCTCTATCTGGCGTATCTGCGTCCCGGCCAGCCCCGGGCGATTGCCCCGGTGCCACTGCCGCTGCCACAACCTGTGCAGGATCCCGCCCTGGAGCGGCGTCAACGTGCCCTGGAGAAGACACTGGGCGATCAACGTCGCCGACTGAGCGAACAGCAGGCGCAACTGGCCAGATTGAACCATCAGTTGCAACGTCAGGCTGCCCTCTGGCAGCAGTGGACGGACGATCAGAAACGCTACTCACAAGACGTCTCTCTGGTGCCCCTGTTCGTGGAAACCACCCCGGCCAACGCCAAGATAGAGGTGCTGAATATCTCTCCCCGCTACTCACAGGGGCTGACCCTGCCCTCCGGCCGTTACCTGATTCGGGTCTCCGCCACCGGCTTCAACACGGTCAACCGCTGGGTGGACCTTCAGCCCCTGGCCAACCGGTTCTGCATCGGTCTGAGGGATGCGTCAGAAGGCCCAGCTCCAGGCGAGCATCAGGGCACCGTCCTTGAACCGACCTGTGCCGGGCTCTGACGGGTTCCAGGGGTAGCGATTGCCTGAGTAGTTGTTGTACTGCAGGCTGAAGGTAAAGGGGCGCCAGTCGAAGTAGCCAAAGCCATAGGTAAAATCCGGACTCCAGGGCTGCTTCTGAGCACTGTCCGGGTAATGAAACAGGTTGAAGTTCAGATACCAGTTGCCGGTAAAGCTGTACTTGCACCCCAGGCTCAGGCTGCGGCCATGCTCGAGGTAGAGCTCCTGCTCGGAATCGAAATACTCCGGGGTGTAGTGGTAATCCACCTGGCAGCCCATGGACGCGTCGTCCCAGATGGAGAAGGGGCGAAGCCAGGGTTGGGGGATGGGAAACTTCCATCCCAGGGACCAGGTTCCCCGCTCAAAGTAGGTCCCCTTCTCCCCCTCTTTGGGTGAGAACCGGTTGCCGCCATAGTTGGAGTAGATCAGGCTGAAGGTGTAGGGGCGCCAGTCGCTGTAGCCAAACACATAGGTGTAGTCCGGCTCCCAGGGCTGTTGAAGATCCCCATCAAAATAGTGGTACAGGGTCAGGGTGGCGAACCAGTTCCCCACAGGATTGTATTTGACCGTGGCCGTCAGCGAGGGGTTGGTTCCCTCGATGCCCCCCACATTGTTGTCAGAGGTGGCGACCACACTCTCCTTCAAGGGGTAGTAGGCGGCAACATTGCCCGAGAGCCCGGAATACCAGGGACGCTCCTCGTCGAGAAGGTGCTCCAGGGGCAGGGCGAAGGAGCTGGTCACCCCTTTCCAGAGCCCCTGCCACTCCGCCTCCTCTGCAGGCTTTGCCTCCGCCCTGGCGGATTGGGTCAGCTTACCCCGCTTCTGCTCCGGCGCCCGGCGTCCCGCTTCCCGATAGAACTCTCCCTCCCCGTCGGCACAGGCCGGCCAAGACGCACAGATCAGGGCGATGGGCAGAGGCAAAGTTTTTATCCAATCCATTGGTTAAATCCAGTTTTCTGTCCTAGCGTTATTGGACTGACAGGTTTTCTACCCAGGGAGGGGTTATGAATCAAACCTTAACGGATCTGATCGGCGAGCAAGGGGAGCTCACACACCTTTTGAACCTGACCAACCATCAACATCTGTCCAAGCTGACCTCCATGGCCAACCACCTGCTGGAACAGGGGCTGGACCTCTATCAGCTGAAAGAGCTGGAGCAGGAACTGATCCTGCATCAGGCGCTGGCCGCCAAGATGGCGGTCAAGCTGGCCATTTCCAAGCTCTACCTTAGAGAGTGTAGACCTAACACACTGATAAGTGTGGTTTTCGCCATGTATAAAGAGCACAACAGGATGCTCAGTCCCCAGGAGCACCCCCATGGTGAAGCCTTCATTCAGAGGAAGTTTGAGCAGCTGGAGTGGTTGTGTCAGGACAACCCCAAGGTGCGTTGGCGGCTGATACTGCTGGACGACGGCTGCCCGGAAAACAGCGGCGGCCGCGCCCTGGAGCAACTGGATGCCCTGCCGGGCACCCCGCCCATCGAAGTGGTGTTTCTGAAGGAGGCGATCCGGGAGAAACGCGGACCGGCCGCCGGACTCGACAGCACCAACGACAGCCAGAAGGGGGGCTCCATCGCCCACGGGCTCTGGCACGCCGCCCAATACCCCCACCAGGGGGAGCACTTCGTCGCCTACACAGATGCGGATCTCTCCACCCATCTCGGTCAGTTGGGGCTGCTGGTGGAAAACCTGCAGCGTCACGATAACCTGATCGCCTGCGGCTCCCGGCGGGAACCCACCTCGGTGGTGGTCAAACAGGGGATGCGAAACAACAGAGGCAAACTGTTCATCTACCTTTGGAAACGGTTGCTGCCACAGCTCAACAGCATCATAGACACCCAGTGCGGATTCAAGATGCTCAGGGCAAGCTGCATCGACGGACTGACCCGACATATGCTGGAGAAGCGCTTCGCCTTCGACATCGAACTGCTGCTGAGAATGTCCCTGGACCAGCCGGAGCGCATCGGCAAGGTGGCGGTGGGCTGGATCGACAGCGACGCCCTCTCCACCACCACCGAACTCTCTCCCTACCTGAGCATGCTCAAATCCGTGGTGGCCATGTACCGTCACTACCTGCCGGCGCACCCGGTCTCAGACCAGTTTGCCGCCCTGATCGATAAGATGGATGAGGACCAGTGGGAGAGGCTGGTGGCGGCTCTGGGCCCCATTTTCGACGGGGTGGAGATCAGCCGCCTGTGCAGCACCGAACTGATGAGTGCGGTGCAACTGGCCCAGAAGGCGGGCACCGCCGCCTAAAAAAACAGGGCGCCTTGAAGGCGCCCTGATGGGTTGTCAACTCGGGGCTCAGTGGGCCAGCTGCGGCTGAGGACGGCGAATCAGGCAACCGATGACAGTGGCCAGTACCGTGGGCAGCAGCCAGGCCATCCCCTGATCGTACAGAGGCAGGGCAGAGATAAAGTCGGTGCTGATGCCCGCGGCCTTGATGCCGTCAAACAGGCCGAACAGACCGGAGACGAACACCATCAGCAGCAGACCCACCCGCTCGTTCTGCATAAAGCCACGAACGAAACAGAAGGCGATCAGCGCCATGGCCACAGGGTACACCGCCATCAACACAGGAATGCTCACCTGGATCAGCTGACTCAGACCCACGTTGGCCACTACGGCGCAGAACAGGGCATTGGCCACCACGAAGCCGCGGTAACCCACCTTTGGCATCAGCTCGGAAAAGTAATCGGAACAGGCGGAGATCAGGCCAATCACCGTGGTCAGGCAGGCCAGGGTCACCACCGCGCCCAACATCACCACACCGGCATTGCCAAACACCTGGTACACGAAGGTGGTCAGGATGGCACCACCGGTGTCGGCACCGGCACCCAACACAGAGCTGGTGGCTCCCAGGTAGAACAGGGGCACATAGACGAAGGCCAGACCGGCCGCGGCGATCATCGCGGCGATACCCAGGTAGCGGGCCTGACGGCCGCTGTCGGTGATCCCCTTCTTACGCAGCAGATCCACGATCAGCATGCCAAACACCAGGGAGGCCAGGGCGTCCATGGTGCCATACCCCTCGAGGAAACCCTTGGTAAAGGCACCGCTGGTGTAGGCCCCCTGGGCCTGACCTATGGGGTCCTGGGGGAAGGCGAAGGCGGCCACTGCCAGCACGGCAAACAGCACAATCAGCGCCGGAGTCAGCACCTTGCCCACACTGTCCACCAGGTTACCGGGGAACAGCGCCAACAGCATGGCGATGCCGAAGAAGATCACCGAGTAGAGGGCCTGGGTGGTGGCACCGGGTTCGGTCAGGAAAGGCACGGCCCCCATTTCATAGGCCACCAACCCGGCTCTGGGCGCCGCGAACGCGGGGCCAATGATGATGAAGATGGCAGAGGCGATCACCACGCCGACCCAAGCGGGCAGTTTCTTGGTGATCACTGGGATGCTGCCCCCGGCCCTGGCCACAGCCACCAGGCCCAGCAGCGGCAGTCCCACGGCGGTGCACAGGAAGCCAATCATGGCCGGGAAGTAGTTGTCTCCGGCCAGGAAGCCCGCCATGGGGGGAAAGATCATGTTACCTGCGCCCAAAAAGAACGCGAAGGTCATAAAGCCGACACTCAGGGTGTCCATCAAGGTTAAACGCTTTTCCAAACTTGCCTCTTCTTCATCTAAAACCCTGTATCAGGGCCACCCATGTAAACTTTGGGTTACACTCAATTTGCTGTTTTTCCCTCTTATTTTGAGGGTTTTCTAACCAATCGTTTGGTAAAAGCGAATGTCCGTGGTTAGTTTCTCGTCCTTTTTCGTTAAGGGCGATCCAATGGACTATCAAATCGCAGCGACAGTTAATACCGCAATCGCGTACAATACACAATGCCCTCACCACAAAATGAAACCAAGTCAGACCATTTCATTAACATCTTGGTTTTATTAGAGACACAGGCTTTTGATATCGAATCTGGTAAAATCCCCGCCTTGAACATTTGGAATGTGTCCATGGGTTTTACCTTTAAACAGTTTCACATCGACGATGACCGCTGCGGCATGAAGGTCAGCACCGACTCGGTGCTGCTGGGCAGCTGGGCACGGGTTGTCCCCGAGGGGCGCACCCTGGACCTGGGTTGTGGCAGCGGGCTCCTGGCACTGTGCTGTGCTCAACGAGGCGCCGGCCAGGTCGATGCCCTGGAACTGGACCCGGATGCGGCTTCACAGGCACGGGACAATGTCGCCGCCAGCCCATGGCATCAGCGGATCCGGGTGTTTCAGGGGGATTTACGGGAGTGGGCAGACACCCACCAGGGCGGCTATCAGCACCTGATCAGCAACCCACCCTATTTCGAGGACAGCCTGGCCGCCCCCTGCCCCAAGCGTGCCCAGGCCCGAAGTGGCCTCAGCCTGAGCAGGCTGCTGGAGGCGATGGCACAGCTGCTGACCCCCAACGGACATGCCAGCCTGGTGCTGCCCGCTTCCAGCCTGCAGAGACTCAACCAGGCCGCCATGGAGAGCGGCCTGGCCCTGACCCGGTTAACCCGGGTCCGTAGCACCCCGGTCAAGGGGGACAAACTGATTCTGGCGGAGCTGGCCCGGGACACGGCCGGCTGCCCCACTCAACAACTGGTGATTCATGGCTCTGACGGCGGCTACTCCGACGAGTTCCGCGCCCTGACCGCCGACTTTTATCTGAAGGGATAGACCCCACATGAGTTTTGACAACCTGGAGCTGGACCCCCGGCTGATGCGCGCCGTCACCAAGGCGGGCTACACCACCCCTACCTCCGTGCAGGAGGAGGTGATCCCCCTGGCCATGGAGCAGAAAGACATCCTGGCCAATGCCCCTACCGGCACCGGCAAGACCGCCGCCTACCTGCTGCCCGCCCTGCAGCACCTGCTGGACTTTCCCCGCAAGGACCCGGGTCATGCCCGGGTGCTGGTGCTGACCCCCACCCGGGAGCTGGCCTCCCAGGTGCGCGACTACGCGGACAAACTGCTGGCCGGCCTGGGGCTGATCACCGGCACCCTCACCGGCGGCGTGGACTACAACCAGGATGACGAGATGCTGGGTAAGAACCTGGATCTGCTGGTGGCCACCCCCGGCCGTTTGATGGATTACATCGAGAAGGAGAAGGTGGCCTGTCGCGACGTGGAGATCCTGGTGATCGACGAAGCGGACCGTATGCTGGACATGGGCTTCGGCCCCACGGTAGACCGCATCGCCGCCGAAGCTCGCTGGCGCAAGCAGACCCTGCTGTTCTCCGCCACCCTGGAGGGCAACGCCGTCGAGGGGTTTGCCCGGGACCTGCTGGATGAGCCCGCCCGGATCAACTCCTCCCCCTCCCGCCGTGAACGCAAGAAGATCGCCCAGTACTACTACCGGGCCGACGATGCCACCCACAAACTGGCCCTGCTCAAGCGCCTGCTGGCCGACGAGGAGTGCACCAAGGCGGTGGTGTTCGTTCGCACCCGTGAGCGGGTCGAGAAGCTGATCGCCCAGATGGACAGGGCCGGAATCCGCACCAACTGCCTCAAGGGCGAGATGCCCCAGGCCAAGCGTGACGCCGCCATCGCCCGCTTCCGCGATGGCGAAATCAAGGTGCTGATCGCCACCGACGTGGCCGCCCGGGGCCTGGATATCCAGGGGATCACCCATGTGATCAACTACGACCTGCCCCGCCATGCAGACACCTATGTACACCGCATCGGCCGTACCGCCCGTGCCGGGGCCAAAGGCTGTGCCATCTCCATCGTCGAAGCCCATGACCACCCCTACCTGGGTAAGATTGAACGCTACGTGGGCGAGCCCATTCGCCGCCGGGTGTTCCAGGACATGAAGCCCCAGACCAAAGAGCCCAGCACCCCGAAAAAGGCGAAGAAGCCGGCCTCCAAGGCGAAAAAACCCAAGAAGCCGAAGAAGAAGTAGGATCCGAGATGAGCCAGCTGGTTTACGACATCCGCAACAGCCGCTACATCAACCTCACCGGTCGCTGTACCCTTGAGTGTGCCTTCTGCCCCAAGCACAACGGCAGCACCGAGGTCCATCAGTATCAGCTGAAGCTGGATAAGCAGCCCACGGCGGAGGAGATCATCCCCCTGCTCGGCGAGGTGACCGACTTCGACGAGATTGTGTTCTGCGGCTACGGCGAGCCCACCCTCAACCTGGACGCCCTGCTGGCCATCGCCCGCCATGTGAAGGCCCAGGGCGGCAACACCCGCATCAACACCGATGGCCTGGGCAACCTGTTTCATCGCCGCAACATCCTGCCGGAGCTGGGGGAGTGCATCGACGCCCTGTCCATCTCCCTCAATGCCCAGGATGAAGCCACCTATCAGACGCATTGTCGCCCCAGGCTCAAGGGCAGTTACAACGCCATGCGCGCCTTCCTCAAGGAGGCGCCCCAGCACATTAGCCGGGTCAGCGCCTCCGCCATCGACGGCCTGGAGGGGGTGGACATCCCGGCCTGCCAGGCGATCTGTGATGAGGCGGGCGTCCAGTTCCGGCACAGGGCACTGGATGTCGTCGGCTGACCGCCTCTGAGCCCGGCAACACCGACAAGGCGGCCAAAGGCCGTCTTTCTTTTTTGCCCATCATGACCGGCTGATTAATCGAATTTACCTGTTAGCATTCCGGTCTTCCGGCCAGAATCTCCTCATCAATGGCCAGGGTCGTGGCTCACCGATTACATGAGTGATACAGTGAGGCAAATTCGAGCCAACCCTTACGTGACATGACACCGAAACTCTCCTCTTTACTGGATTCCCTGCCGGAACTGAGCAGCATGGGACGACGAGTGGACACCCTCTGGGGCCAGATCGCCGTCATCGTCTGCCTGACCGCGGTGATCCTGGGGTGGGCCTTCGGCGTCAACCTGGAGTCCCAGCGCGAACAGTTGGGCAACCACAGGTTCTCCGAAGTGCAGCTGTTCAGCGACCGGGTCTCAGACCGGTTGCTCTCCCTCCAGGCTCGCGGTCAGGCCATCGCCCAGCTCGGGGTGCTGCGCTTCCTTCTGGACGACCCTCAATTGGATAAGCCCCTGCTGAAGAACTACCTGCAAGGGCTCTCCAACAAGTTTGAAGCCATCGAGGCCATCGAGCTCTATAACGGGGAGAACCAACTGGTGGTGGGCACCGACCTCAAGGGGCTCAACGGCTATGGCGGCCAGGCGGACAACCAGCCCGCCATGGGCGAGGAACTGGGGCGCTACTCTCCGCTGATGGTGGACCCCAAGCTGCACCGCATCGAACACTGGCAGCGCATCCCCATCCCCCGTAATCCTCACGGGGTGGAGTACGCCGCCATCTATTCCGATCTCACCCCGGTGCTGAGCGCCTTCTATCGCACCGACCGTATGGGCGAGATCCCTCTGGTGATGTTCGACATCCAGGGCGACCCCATCAAGGTGTCCCACACCGGCGGCAAGATCCGCCTCACCAGTGAGGAGCGGGCGAACTACAACGCCCTGTGGCCTGAGATCCGTGGCCAGCAGTTTGGCCAGTTGACTCTGGATGAGCGCCACTATCTCTACCTTAAGGTGACCGCAGGACATTTCGAGCCCTTCTACCTGGTCTCCTCCTTCGATGATCACGATCTGGAGCTGCTGGCCAGGGACCACCGCCGCCTGCTGGGGGCCACCGGCCTGGTTCTGGTGCTGTTCCTGTGCTGGCTCACCATCCAGAAGCATGGCCTGCTGCGTCAGCAGGGCCACTTCAAGCTGGCCATGGACATCACCGAACAGATCTACCAGCACGCCGGCAGCACCCTGCTGTTCACCACCTCGGGCAAGCTGCTCTCCGGCAACCCCACCGCCCTGAACATGCTGGGCCTCAAAGGGGGCCGCCAGGGCGCCCTGTGGTTCTCCAAGCTGTTTGACTCTCCCCAGGCCCGCCATGGCTGGGAGGTGGCCCTGGATAAGGGGCACTGGCGCGGCCAGCTGCCCGCCCGGGAGATGCAGCAGCTGCTGAGCGTGGAGCTGTGCCACAGCCAGGGGGAGGGCCACTACCCTCTGGTGGTGGCCAACCTGCACGCCATCACCGATGAGGAGGAGGCCTACCGCTCCCTGTCCCGCACGCCGGTGGGCCTGGCGCTGATGGACAGCGACTACCACCTGGTGCTGAGCAACCCCTCACTGCAGTCGATGCTGGGCCTGGATGCGGAGTCCTGTCGCAAACTCAGCCTCACGGATCTGGTGAGCCTGCCTGAGGGGATCACCCCCAAGGGGATCACCGCCACCCTGGGCCGGGACGAAGCCTGGGAGGAGCGGGTGTGGCTGGCCACCGCCAACCAGGGGATCCTGCCGCTGCTGGCCAAGATCAACGCCAGCGACGACCGGGGGCAGTTGGTGCTGACCCTGATGAGCCCCGCCGAGCCCACTGTGGCAGTGGCGGGCATTCGCGAGCTGCAACTGTTCTACCGCAGGGCGGTGGCCCCGGCTGCGCTGATCCGCATCGGCCTCAATCAGGAGATCACCCCGCCTCACGAAACCCGCCTGATCAACCAAAGCCTGATCCGTCAGCAACTGGCCACCCTGGTGCCCCTGCACAGCTGCATCGCCCAGATGGGGGAACACACCCTGCTGATGGTGTCCGACAGCCGGCCACAACAGGTGGAGGCGATCGCCGATGAGATGGCCGCCCGCTTCCGGGGCACGCCCATAAATCTGCAGTTCAGTGCCTGCTGGCTCGACGGGGAGATGGAGCTGGGGGATGCCCTGGCGCTGATGCGCCAGGGGGAGGGAGCCGGCTCCGGCGACCTGGAATGGGCCGCCGAAGGGCCGGCCTATGACGCCATCAGAACTTATACAGAAGGGTCATAGAGGTCTCTGTATCCAGAGAATCCTTGTCATCCACCGGCTTGGTGGTGTGCTTGACCGCGAAGGCAAACTTCATCGCCAGGGAGCCCACCAGGCTGGCAGTCACCGAGGACTCCGCCTTGGTGATGGTGGCATTGCCTGACAGGCTGATGTCCGACGCCAGTTTCTGACGGAATTCGGCGTTCTCGGAGAAGGCCCACCAGAAATCCAGGTTGGCACGGGCAATGATGGAAGACTCATTGCTCGCATCCGGCGCCTGGGCCGGGTCTACCCGCTTATAGCTGTAACCTGGGCCAATCTCACCATCCAGATAGATCTTGTTGCCCTGGTAGAGGCGGCGACCGTAACCGGCGGCGGCGGTGGCCACATAGCGGTAACCGGAAAACTTGTCGATGTCGTTGGAAGCAAATCCAAACAGGTAGGAGTGTTCGCTGAAGCGGTAGTTGGTCTGGGCCTCACCGTAGTAACGCTCCTTGGACACCTGCTGATCATCTTCCACATAGAGGGCTTCCAGCAGGTAACGGTTCTCGAAGTCACTCAGCCAGTGTTTGTATTCCACCTTACCCTTCACCGTGGTCACTTCACTGTTACCCGTGGTGTTGGAGAATCCCAGCTCAGCGTTCCCGACCGGGGCGGTGGCGTCTTCGGCCAGGGCCCAGGGAGAAAGAGCCATCAGGGCGACGGCCAATAGTGTTTTTTTCATCATCCAATCCTTTCTACTGCATCCCTAAAGCACTCCGGCCCAACACTGGGCCCGGAGGTGTGACAAAGTTAACATAATCAGCCAAAAAAAACGCCCGCAAATGCGGGCGTTTCGGCAGTTTGGAGTGAATTCGCCTTAGATGTGAACCTTAGGATCCAGCTCACCGGTCTGGTAGCGCTTGTACATCGCCTGCAGAGACAGAGGCTTCATCTTGGAGCCCATGCCGGCACAGCCAAAGGCTTCGTAGCGATCGGTACAGATCTGAGCCATGGCGTCCATGGAGGCTTTCAGGAACTTACGAGGGTCAAACTCGGAAGGGTTCTCCGCCAGGAAACGACGAACCGCACCGGTGGAGGCCAGACGCAGGTCGGTGTCGATGTTCACCTTACGAACACCGTGCTTGATCCCCTCTACGATCTCCTCAACGGGCACACCATAGGTCTCAGGGATGTTGCCACCGAACTCGTTGATCACCGCCAGCCACTCCTGAGGTACGGAGGAGGAACCGTGCATCACCAGGTGGGTATCAGGGATACGGGCGTGGATCTCCTTGATGCGGTCGATGCGCAGCACGTCACCAGTCGGCTTCTTGGAGAACTTGTAGGCACCGTGGCTGGTACCGATGGCGATGGCCAGGGCATCCACCTTGGTGGCTGCAACAAAGCGGGCCGCCTCTTCAGGATCGGTCAGCAGCTGGTCATGGCTCAGAACGCCTTCGGCGCCCACACCATCCTCTTCACCGGCCATGCCGGTTTCCAGGCTGCCCAGACAACCGATCTCACCCTCTACGGACACACCACAGGCGTGGGCGAAGGCAACGGTGCGCTGAGTCACCTGAACGTTGTAACCGTAATCCGCCGGGGTCTTACCGTCCTCGCGCAGGGAGCCGTCCATCATCACTGAGCTGAAGCCCATCTGGATGGAACGCTGACAGACGTCGGGAGAGGTACCGTGGTCCTGGTGAATACACACAGGCACATCAGGGTACTGCTCCAGGGCGGCGTTCATCAGGTAGCGCAGGAACTGGGGACGGGCGTACTTACGGGCACCGGCGGAGGCCTGCACGATCACCGGGGAGTCGGTGGCTTCGGCGGCCTGCATGATGGCACGCATCTGCTCCAGGTTGTTAACGTTGAAGGCGGGCACACCATAGTTGTGCTCCGCGGCGTGGTCCAGCATTTGGCGCAAAGAGATCAGTGCCATGGGAAAAGCTCCTGTTGTAGATGTAAGGCTTATTAGGCGCGCTTTCCCGCGCGCCTGAATTCATTCTTATTGAGGTCTGGGCCTGTTAGCCCTGAGCGCGCTGCTCCAGCATGGCCACCGCGGGCAGCTTCTTACCTTCAAGGAACTCCAGGAAGGCGCCGCCACCGGTGGAGATGTAGGAGACCTTATCGGCGATCTCATACTTGTCCACGGCCGCCAGGGTGTCACCGCCACCGGCGATGGAGAAGGCGTCGGACTCGGCGATGGCACGGGCGATGGTCTCGGTGCCCTTGCCGAACTGGTCAAACTCGAACACACCCACTGGACCGTTCCAGACGATGGTGCCGGCGGACTTGAGGACCTCGGCCAGGGCCGCAGCGCTGTCGGGGCCGATGTCGAAGATCATGTCGTCGTCGGCCACCTCAGCCACAGGCTTGAGAGTGGCTTCGGCGCTCTCGGAGAACTCCTTGCCCACCACCACGTCGGTCGGCACAGGGATGTCACCACCGCGACCCTGGGCCTGAGCGGTCAGGGTGTTGGCCTGATCGATGAGATCGGCTTCAAACAGGGACTTGCCCACCTTGTGGCCAGCCGCCGCGATGAAGGTGTTGGCGATGCCGCCACCCACAACCAGCTGATCCACCACCTGAGACAGTGACTCCAGTACGGTCAGCTTGGTGGAGACCTTGGAGCCACCCACGATGGCCACCAGAGGGCGGGCCGGGTTGTCCAGGGCCTTGCCCAGGGCGTCCAGTTCACCGGCCAGCAGAGGGCCGGCACAGGCCACAGGGGCAAACTTGGCCACACCATGGGTGGAGGCCTGGGCGCGGTGGGCGGTACCAAAGGCGTCCATCACGAACACGTCGCACAGGGCGGCGTAGGCCTTGGACAGAGTCTCGTCATCCTTCTTTTCGCCCTTGTTGAAGCGAACGTTCTCCAGGATCACCAGCTCACCCTCGGCAACCTCGACACCGTCCAGGTAGTCGGTGGCCAGACGCACGGGGCACGCCAGCTCATCGGCCAGGTAGTCCACCACAGGCTGCAGAGAGAACTCGGCAGCAGGCTCACCCTCGGTGGGGCGGCCCAGGTGGGACATCACCATCACCTTGGCGCCCTGCTCCAGGGCCAGCTTGATGGTGGGCAGGGACGCACGGATACGGGCGTCGGAGGTGACCTTACCCTCTTTGACCGGCACGTTCAGGTCCTGGCGAATCAGCACTCGCTTACCGGCAAGGGCCAGATCCTTCATCTTGATAACGCTCATGGTTATTCCTCTTAAAGTGATTAAATCAAATCTGTTCTTGTGCCGACATTGCCAGGCAGGTATCCAGCATCCGGTTGGCGAAGCCCCACTCGTTATCGCACCAGATAAGCAGCTTCACCAGGTGGCCGTCTGCCACCCGTGTCTGGGTTCCGTCCACGATGCAGGAGTGGGGATCGTGGTTGAAATCACTGGAAACCAGTGGCGCTTCAGTATAGTCCAGGATGCCGCGCAGCCTGCCCTGAGCCGCCTTGGCCAGGGTCTGGTTTACGCTGTCAATGTCGACTCGCTGCCTCAGGGTCAGCGACAGGTCCATGGCGGTGACGTTGATGGTCGGCACCCGCACCGCAATGGCCTCAAATTTGTCTGCCAGATGGGGCAGTATTCTTTCAATTCCCCGGGCCAGTCTGGTGTCCACCGGAATGATGGACTGGCTGGCGGCTCGGGTTCGACGCAGATCGTCGTGATAGGCGTCGATCACCTGCTGATCGTGCATGGCGGAGTGGATGGTGGTCAGGGCTCCGCGCTCAATGCCAAAGGCTTCATCCAGCAGGGTAATGACCGGCACCGAACAGTTGGTGGTGCAGGAGGCGTTGGACACTATGCGGTGTTCCGGTTTCAGTTTCGCCTCGTTAATGCCAAACACCACGGTGGCATCCACATCCGGGGCCGCCGGATGGGAGAACAGCACCTTGCCCGCCCCTGCCTGCAGATGCAGGCCGGCGTCGTCGCGGCTGCTCAGCTTGCCGGTACACTCCAGCACGATGTCCACCCCCAGTCGCTTCCAGGGCAGTTGGGCCGGATCGGCGCAGTGGAGCAACTCGATGCTGTCTGTCCCCACTCTCAATGCCCCCTGCTCCAGGCTGACGCACTGGGCAAAGCGGCCGTGGGTGGTATCGAACTGAGTCAGGTGGGCGATCGCCTCCGGTGAGGCCAGCTCATTGATGGCCACGACCTGTATCTGTTCCCGCAATCCGCTCTCATAGAGCGCTCGCAGAGTAGAACGGCCGATGCGGCCAAATCCATTGATGGCGACCCGTATTGTCATCTATTCACTTAATCGGTTTTACAGCGGCGGCCATTTTATCCCAGAACAGGCCACGTCCCAAAGGCTTATCCCCATGGTCGGTGGAGCCGGCGGGTGGCTTTGCTCCCAAATCAGTAAATAAAAGACAGCCTAAAGCCATCAAATGAAAGCCAACTACATCAGCCTGGCGCAGATTCGGACAATTCTCAGGCAAAATCTCCTCGTTCAGTAACTCGGCACCGAATTTGAGACAAAGTCACCTGAAAAAAAGAGGGCCATCAGGCCCTCTTATTGTCAGTCACTGCGTCTTAGCGAGACCATACCCAATCGGTGATCTCCTTGGGATCCACACCGAACTCTTTGATGTAGTTCCTGTGGTCTACCAGGCGCTGCAGCATGTCGGTGGTGATCTCAACGTGCTGAGCATCGGTGATCACGCCCTGCTGGAAGGCCTTGTACGCCATGTCGATAACCAGGTGGTAACGGGAGGTACCGTTACGTACACCCATGTCGAATGGGGTAGTGGTGGAACCCTCTTCAACGTAACCCTTCACGCGGCAACGCTTGATGCCAGGGTAGTTGAACAGCAGCTTGTGGATGGTGTTGGGGTAGCCGTGGTAGTTGATCACCACGCCCTTGTCCTTGGTCAGGAACTCATCCAGCAGAGTGGGGTTCTGGCCGTACTTCAGGCTGCCGATGCCGTCGGAGGTCAGCTCGGAGATGTTCACGAAGCGGATCTTCAGGGTAGGCAGCAGCTCACGGATCAGAACCAGGGCAGCCATACACTCCTGGGTCACGTAGTCACCACAGGAAGCCAGTACCACGTCTGGGTTCTCGTCGGAGGCGAAGTCCCAGGTCATGATGCCTTCAGCACACTGCTTCTTGGCCTCTTCCAGGGTCAGCCACTGAGGCAGCTCCTTCTTACCGGCCACGATGACGTTCAGCTTATCGCGGTCGTCAAACGCCTTCTCGGTGTAGCACAGGGTGCTGTTGCCGTCGGCGGGCAGGTAGGCAGAGATGATGGTGGGGTGCTTCTCCAGCATGGCGCCCAGCAGAGACGGGTTCTGGTGGGAGTAGCCGTTGTGGTCCTGGCGCTCCAGCAGGGAGGACAGTACCACGTTGCAGGAAGGCACAGGCTTACGGAAAGGCACACCCTGGGAAGCGTAAACGTACTTACAGTACTGGTCGCACATGGAGGAAACCACCTGGGCGAACGCTTCGTAGGTTGGGAACATGCCGTGACGGCCAGTCACGGTGTAACCGTGCAGCATACCGAACAGCAGGTTCTCGGACAGCAGTTCCATCACGCGGCCGTCGCGGGACATGTCGTTATCCCACTCTTTGATGGGCCACTGCCAGGCACGGCTGGTCTCTTCGAATACCGCCTGCAGCTGGTTGGAGTAGGTCTCATCAGGAGAGAAGATACGCAGGTTCTTCTGCTCGGCGTTGAGGCGGAATGCGTCACGCATCCACTCACCCATCTTGTTCATGGACACGCCACGCTGACCGCGAGGGGTCTCGGAACCGTAGGACAGTCCCTTCAGGTCAGGCTTGTTCAGCGGACGAACCACCTCACCACCGTAGGACAGGATCTGACGGCCGATGCGCAGATCTTCACGGGGGATCAGGGACTCGATGTCGGCATCGAACTTGATGGAGCCATCATCTTCGATCTTGTACAGCTCATCGAAGCCATAGCTGGCCATCCACTCGTTCAACATGCGCAGGTGCTCAGGGTCCTTGGCGCAGTTGTTGATGATAACCTGGTGGGAATCGCAGTTGCCTTCCAGCTTCTTACCATCGGCTTCTTTGGTGCCGGTCCAGCCTTTGGCGGTGCGCATGGCGATAACAGGCCACTTGGGCTTGCATACATCTTCGCCGTTGCGAGCGCGGGTCTGGATGTCGTTGATGATCTCGTAGGCGCGGTCCATGGCATCAGCCATCTGAACGTACACGTCTTCCTCTTTCTCATCGTCAACGAACAGCACTTCGTAGCCCAGACCGGTGAACTCCATGCGAATCTCTTCGTCGTCCATACGACCCAGACGGGTAGGACCGGAGATCTTGTAGCCGTTGATGTGCAGAATCGGCAGTACCGCGCCGGAGTTCTTAGGATCCAGCAGGCGGTTGGCGTACCAGGAGGCGGCCAGAGGACCGGTCTCGGACTCACCGTCACCCACCAGAACCACGTTGATCAGGTCGGGGTTATCCAGGGCAGCGCCGTAGCCTACCGCCAGAGAGTAACCCAGTTCGCCGCCTTCCAGGATCTGGCCGGGGGCTTCAGGGTTGGCGTGAGAGGGGTAACCGTAGGCTGCGGAGAACTTCTCGCAGATCTGCTTCATGCCCGCTTCTTTGTACGGGATGGTCTCAGGGTAGAAGTGAGACAGAGAACCTTCGATGAACAGGTTGGCCTGTACCGCGGGGAAGCCGTGGCCTGGACCTACCAGGTAGAGGAAGGGACGGTTGTGCTTGCAGATAAGACGGTTGATGTGAGCATAAACGAAGGCGATGCCGGGGCAGGTACCCCAGTGGCCCAGCAGGCGGGGCTTGATGTCATCGTGCTGCAGATCGCGTTGCAGCAGTACGTTTTGCTTCAGGTAAATTTGAGCTACTGAGAGAAAATTGCTTGCGCGAACCAGTTTTTTCAGCGCACCAATTTCTTTGCTAGTTGCCATGATTACGTTGCTCCCTTACAAGTGATGCCTAAAGTTACATCGATAACCGAACGGATTTTGTGACACGGGCCCAACTTTTATGAAATTAAATTACAAAAAAGCAGAATTTAAAGATTCGTCTACATTTCGGGACGGCTGAATAAGGGTAGACCATCTGGTAGAGTGTGCGGACCTAAGGAACCGGACCCCTTCAATGAAGTACAGCGACTTTGAACACTACCCCTACCTCTGGGTGTTTAAGCGACAGGATATGGATGTAAGCGAACAGGATCTGTCCCATATCCGTCCCCTGACCCCCAGGGCCGCCGACGAGCTGTGGCAGGCGCAGATCAGCAAAAACGCCAACCACTGCACCGACCTGAGAAAGGGGGACTGGGCCCGTAACCAGCAAACCTGGCAGGAGACCCTGCCCTGGGAAGCCGCCTTCGACAGTGACGATCCCTCCCTGCCGGAAGAGGTGGAACCCTTCCTGGCCTGGGACGACAACACCGTGGTCTGGGTCTGCTACGGCAGCGATCACGTGGTGGAGACCCACTGGGCGGTGTTCCGTCGCAACTGGAAGTGCTTCATGTTTGCCGACGAGGCCGCCCTGGTGATCGGCAAGCGCCGCCGCCAGGCCCTGTTCTTCGCCGACGAACACAATCTCAAACTGGGCACCCGGCCCCAGTAAGCCAATGGGGCGGTCACTGGGCCGCCTGCTTCTGCCGGAGCACGCTGGCCCAGATGGCAAAAGCCCGATGCCAGTCCGGCTTGGCGTACAGGAACAGCTGGTGCGCCAACAGGCTGTTGATCCTGGGATCCCAGGGGTGCAGTTCCAGCCAGTCGTACCCCAGGGCCGCCTGCTCGAAGCGATCGCTGATGCCACTGCCGTCCACCCCGTAGCTCATCAGTCCGGGCGGGCGGTAGATCACCTCGGTCAGGGTGTTGGCCAGGCACTGGAACTCACTGCTGAGGTCCGCCAGCCCCATCTCCTGGGCCAACAGCAGGAAGCCCACATCCAGATGCCCATGGTTGAGGTCCTCCACCACCTCTCTGTCTTCCCCCTTGGGGTCGAACGCGTAGCTCCAGCGACAGTAACGGTCTGATTCCAGCCTGAAGCTGTCCAGCAGGAACATCAGCAACTCCCCCGCCTTGATGGCCAGATCTCCGGTCCCGCTGCCGTGCCTGTGAGCCAGCAGCATCGCCGTGCCCATGGACAGGCTGTGATTGTAAGGCAGGGGTTTGGTGAACAGGCCGTTGTCCCCGTAGCTGCTGTTTTTGTAGTTCACATAGTGGTAGCTGCCGGGAATGGCGCTGTTCTTGGTGTTGCTGTAGGAGCTGTCGTGGCTGCGGATGATGACCAGGGTGCGAGCCAGGTAGCGATCCGCCGCCGCCATGAACGCCTGCTTGTTGTGGGTCTTGATGTGATCCACCAGACGCATGATGCCGCTTAAGATCATGCCATCGCTGAGTACCTCGGCCCGCCAGCCCCGGTAAGCCCGTCGCCAGCCGGGGACCGGCTCTCCCGGGGTGTTGAGGTAATACTTGGGAGCCACTTCATAGGGCTCGGCGCTCAGGTTCAGCTCGCCGCGGGCAACCCGCTGCTCATCGGTGTAGGCCAGCATGTGATCCGCCAGCTCCACCGCGTATTCCAGGTAGCTGTCATCGTCGAAGGCCGCCGCCATATCCACATAGGCACGCAGCCAGTAATGCCCCTCCCAGGCCAGGCGGTTGTTGTCGTTACCCTCGGTGACCGTCATCAACGGCCGGGTGACCGGGTACTGGGTTTCGAACCAAATGTCCCAGGCCACCTTGGAATCGATATGGGGCTTGGGCAGAGGCTGAGGCTGGGTAACTTCTAGCCAATCGGGCTGAGCCGGGCCCACCAGGGTCAGGCTCTGGGACAGGGCGCCTCGCTCCACAATTCCCTGTTCCCCATCGAAGCCGTAGCTGCGGGAGTTGTCCTTGTTGTGGCCGTCAAACAGCATCAGCGCCCGCAGGGCTCCGGGGTAGTAACCATCATCCAGCTGATAGAGGCGCTGCCAATGAAGCAGCTTGGGATCCAACGAAGTGATCACCACCTCACGCTCCGTCTGGGCGTCGGACACCCGTATCAGCCCCTCCTGAAGTTCCACCAGCAGGTAACGATACTGGTAGGGCGCCAGGCCGGTCACAGAGAATGGCTGGCCCGCCACCTGGCCAAACACCCGGTCGGGACCGTAGCCGATGTGATCGCCGCTGTCGGCATCGCTGATCAACACCGTCTCCACCTGCTCCTCGTCGGCCACAGGTTCCAGCCAGGCCAGGATCCGGTGCCAGCCCTCCGGCGACCACTCCTGCAGCAGACCATAGTCATCGATGCCGTCAAACCGCACGGCACGCCCATGGGCACCGGTCAGCAGATCGGTGTCTGGCACCACCACTATGGGTGGCTCGGGCTCAGGTTCGGGCTCAGGCTCAGGTTCGGGCTCAGGCTCCGGAGGCGGTGCTGAGCTCCCCTCACCGAAATCCGCTACCCACAGGGCGTCATCGAACTGTTCGGGGTCCGGGTTGGTGGGCACCCGGGTGGCCGCAAGCCAGTCCTCCTGACCGACCCCGGTTAACTGCCCCTGGACACCGGACTGCCACAGCCAGATGCCGCTCTCCTGCTCAAAGCTGTAGACCCTGGAGTTGGCAGGGGTCTGCTCATCCATCAGCACCAGCAGTTGCAAGGCCCCTTGGGAGTAGTCACTGTAACCTCGGCGGAACAGCCGGTCATAGGCCACCGAGGTGGGGTCTATGGTGCTGCCGCTGACCTCAAAGGTACGCTCCCCATCTGAGGCGCTCAGGCTGCCCGGTGCCACCCGCATCCACAGATAGCCGGAGTCCTGGAAGCGGAATTTCCCATAGATCCCCGGGTACTCGCTGCCCCAGCGTCCCTGGACGGTGTCGTGATTAAAGGCGAGAAACTCACTGGTTCCTGAGTCGCTCAGCAGTATGGTGCGCTCTTTGGGATCATCGGCCAGAGACTCCAGCCAGGCAAACACCTGGAAGGGGCCGGTGGCCTGCCAGGGCATCAGGGTACCGAAGGAGGCGATGCCATCAAAATACACCGCCTGGGAGGCCAGGATGCCCGGAGAGGGTTCAGGTTCCGGCTCTGGCTCGGGCTCGGGTTCGGGCTCTGGCTCGGGAGGTGGCGGCGCGCTGCCATCACCGAACAGGGCCTGCCAGGCCTCTGGGTCAAACAGGCCGGGATCCGGGTTCTGGGGAACCGCCGAGGCGGTGATCCAGTCTCCCTCGCCGACACCATAGAGGGTGACCGGCTGTCCCTCCAGACTGACCATCCCCTCGCCGAACAACACCCCATAGGCCCTGGAGTTGCTCGGCGTCTGCAGATCCATCAGTGCCAGCCCCTGCAGAGCCCCTGTGGAGTAATCCTTGTATCCGCGGCGATAGATCCAGCCATAGCCCACGGCAGCCGGGTCGATGGCACCATCGGACACACTGTGCGTCACCACACCATCGGAGGCAGTCAGCACTCCGGGCTCGACGGTGAACTCCGCATACCCGGTATCATTGAAGGCAAACTTGCCGTAGATCCCAGGATAGCGCCCCCCCCAGCGGCCCTGCACACTGGTGTGGGTGAAGGAGAGAAACTCACTGGAGTCGGCTGAGGTGAGCACCATGGTGCGGGCATTGGGGTCAGGATTGATGCTGGCAAACCACACCACCACCCTGAAGCTGCCACCGGGTTGCCACTGGGCCATCTCCCCATAACTTCGGTCACCGGAGAACACCACCGCCGGGGACGCCACAACACCGACGCTCAGGCAGCAGCCCAGCAACCAACCCAATACTCTCCAGCCCATGGACATCACCTGGCAGGCAGTCAATCGGACTGACAAGTGTAGACAAGCTGGCGCAATTTCAGAGGATTATGCAGGGCTTTTATTGAGGCGATTGGTCAAGCCTCTGGCAAACGGGCAAAAAAAATCCCCCGACAAGCGGGGGATTTTTCCAAAAGCAAATGCTTACAGGGCGTTGGCGGCCTCAACGATGTTCTCGACGGTGAAGCCGAACATCTTGAACAGCTCACCGGCCGGGGCAGACTCACCGAAGGTGGTCATGCCGATCACCTTGCCGTTCAGACCCACGTACTTGTACCAGTAGTCGGCGATGCCGGCTTCGATGGCCACGCGCTTGCTGATGGCAGCAGGCAGTACAGATTCTTTGTACTCGGCGCTCTGGGCGTCGAAGGCATCGGTACAGGGCATGGAGACCACGCGAACCGCCTTGCCCTGAGCTTCCAGAACTTCGGCCGCTTCCATCGCCAGCTCCACTTCGGAACCGGTGGCGATCAGAATCAGCTCTGGGGTGCCGGCGCTGTCCTTCAGCACATAGCCACCCTTGGCCACGTCAGCCAGCTGCTGAGCGTCACGGGCCATGGGCGCCAACCCCTGACGGGAGAAGATCAGCGAGGTAGGGCCGTCGTTACGCTCAACGGCGTGCTTCCAGGCCACCGCAGACTCCACGGAGTCACAGGGGCGCCAGGTGCTCATGTTGGGAGTCATGCGCAGGGAGGCAATCTGCTCAACAGGCTGGTGAGTCGGACCATCTTCACCCAGACCGATGGAGTCGTGGGTATAGACGAAGATGGAGGGCTGCTTCATCAGCGCCGCCATGCGCACCGCGTTACGGGCGTACTCCATGAACATCAGGAAGGTGGCGCCGTAAGGCTTGAAGCCACCGTGCAGAGTTGCACCGTTCATGATGGCGCTCATGCCGAACTCACGCACACCATA
Source organism: Ferrimonas sp. YFM (assembly GCF_030296015.1). Lineage (NCBI taxonomy): Bacteria > Pseudomonadati > Pseudomonadota > Gammaproteobacteria > Alteromonadales > Ferrimonadaceae > Ferrimonas > Ferrimonas sp. YFM. The sequence continues at coordinate 493,367 of NZ_AP027368.1, read as the reverse complement.
GTGGATGTAGTTACCGGACGCATCATCCGGGGTCACGGACTTGGAGCCGTCCCAGATGGTCAGGTTGGACGGTGCCAGGTCGGCGGAGCCACCGAGGAACTCGGGCAGCATGGGACCGAAGGCGTTCAGGCAGTTCTGAGACGCTTTACGGGTCGCTACCTTGGTGGAGTTCGCCTGCAGATCGGCGATGTAGGCCGCGGCCTTCTCTTCCCAGTCGGCAGGCAGGTCGCCAGCCATACGACGCTTCAGCTCGGCAGCCAGCTCAGGGTAGGCGGCGGCATAGGCGTCGAAGCGGCCGTTCCAGTCGGCTTCCTTGGCGGCGCCCACTTCGTTGCCGTCCCAGGCCTGCTTCACATCCGCAGGGATCTCGAAAGGCGCGTGGGGCCAGTTCAGGAATTCACGGGCGGCGGCGATCTCGGCATCACCCAGAGGGGCGCCGTGGCAGTCGTGGGAACCGGATTTGTTGGGGGAGCCGAAGCCGATGATGGTGCGGGTGCAGATCAGGGTAGGCTTGTCGCTCTCCGCCTTGGCGGCTTCGATGGCGGCTTTGATCTGCTCCGGGTTGTGACCGTCGATGTCACGAATCACGTGCCAGCCGTAGGACTCGAAACGGGCAGGAGTGTCATCGGTGAACCAGCCTTCAACGTGACCGTCGATGGAGATGCCGTTGTCATCCCAGAACGCCACCAGTTTACCCAGCTTCAGGGTACCGGCCAGGGAGCAGGCTTCGTGGGAGATACCTTCCATCAGACAGCCGTCGCCCATGAACACATAGGTGTGGTGGTCAACGATCTCATGACCCTCACGGTTGAACTGGGCCGCCAGCACCTTCTCGGCCAGGGCCATACCCACGGCGTTGGTGATGCCCTGACCCAGAGGACCTGTGGTGGTCTCCACACCAGGGGCATAGCCGTACTCTGGGTGGCCAGGGGTGCGGGAGTGCAGCTGACGGAAGTTCTTCAGGTCGTCGATGCCGAGGTCATAGCCGCTGAGGTGCAACAGTGAATACAGCAGCATGGAGCCATGGCCGTTGGACAGGATGAAACGGTCGCGGTCTGCCCACTCGGGGTTGCCTGGATTGTGCTTCAGAAAATCGCGCCACAGGACTTCGGCAATGTCCGCCATGCCCATGGGGGCACCGGGGTGGCCGGAGTTGGCTTTCTGAACTGCATCCATGGACAGGGCACGGATAGCATTAGCTAGCTCTTTACGAGATGACATCTTGGCTCCAACTTGTATATGTAGGGGTATGCTCCATAAATCAGGTGGCATATTTTCGCCATTTGTGACCCCCTTAGCAAACTATTCCCATAAAAAAACGGCCTTTCGGCCGTTTCATAGATAGCTACCCACTGAAAAAGCGAGTTTTTCCCTGTCAGGGTTCCAGGTAGGTGTAGCCCACCAGCCCCTGTTCCAGGTCGATGAGGGCTTCGTCCCGCTGACCGTCCGCCAGGCTGCAGGACTCCAGACGGGAGCGGTAACGCTCCAGCATCCACTCGGGATCCAGGTTGACGTACTCCAGCACCTCGTTGACCCGGGTACCGGGCAGGTACTCCACCACCTCGATCTCACCGTCGTCCTGCAGCTTGATGTCCACCACATCGGTGTCGGCAAACAGGTTGTGCATGTCCCCCAGGATCTCCTGGTAGGCGCCCACCATGAAGAACGCCACATGATAGGGGTGCTCTGCACTCCAGGCGGGCATCGGCAGGGTGGTCTCGATCCCCTGGCCATCCACGTACTGGTCGATGGTGCCGTCGGAATCACAGGTGATGTCGAGGATCACCGCCCGTCGGTCCGGCTTACTCTCCAGTCCGGACAGGGGCAACACCGGGAACACCTGATCGATGCCCCAGGCATCGGGCAGGGACTGGAACAGGGAGAAGTTCACAAAGAACTTGTCCGCCAGCTTCTCGTTGAGCTCATCGATGATGGGCCGGTGAGAGCGGTTCTTCGGCGACAGCTCCTTGGACACCTCGTAACACACCTGCAGATGCACCTGCTCCGCCCAGGCTCGCTGGGACAGGTCCAGCAGGCCATAGTTGTACTTGGCGTGCACATCGGCCAGGTCGTTCACCGTGTCGTGATAGGTCTCTCCCAGGGCGCGGGCGTCGGTGTGCTCGCGCACCTCCTGCAGGGTCTGCCACATGTTCTTCAGCACCAGGGGCGCACCGTTGCCCGGAGGCGGCAGAGTTTCCGGCTCGTAGGCCTCCACCCCGATCACGTCGCCAATCAGCACCGCGTGGTGGGCGGTCATCGCCCGGCCCGACTCGGAGATCAACCTGGGATGGGGCAGATGGTACTGACGGCAAACATCGCCGATGGCATACACCACGTTGTTGGCGTACTCCTGCAGGGAGTAGTTCACCGAACAGTTGCTCTGGCTGCGGGTACCTTCATAGTCCACACCCAGGCCGCCACCCACGTCCACCGTGGTGATGGGAGCACCCAGCTTACGCAGCTCCATGTAGAAGCGGCCACACTCGGTCAACCCCTTCTGAATGTCGCGGATGTTGGCGATCTGACTGCCCAGATGGAAATGCAGCAGCTGCAGACACTCCAGCCGGCCCGACTCCCTCAGGGTCTCCACCAGCTTGAGGATCTGGGCGGCAGACAGGCCGAACTTGGACTTCTCGCCACCGGAGGCCTGCCACTTGCCCTTACCCTGGGACGCCAGGCGGGCGCGCACCCCCAACAGCGGGGACACCCCCAGGGCCTCGGCCTCCTCCAGCACCAGCTGCATCTCAGACATCTTCTCGATCACCAGGAACACCTGATAACCCAGCTGCTGACCACGCAGGGCCAGGCGCACATACTCCCGGTCCTTGTAACCGTTGCAGACGATCACCTGGGCGCTGTCCTGGGCCATGGCCAATACCGCCAGCAGCTCGGGCTTGGAGCCCGCTTCCAGTCCCAGGGACTGGCCGCCACCGGCCAGCAGCTCCTGCACCACGGTGCGCTGCTGATTCACCTTGATGGGGTAGACCGCCAGGTACTGACCCTGGTAGCCATACTCACTGATGGCGGTGGTAAAGGCGCTGCACAGCCCCTGCACCTGAGAGTGCAGGATCTGGGGAAAACGCACCAACATAGGCAGTTGGGCGCCCCTGTCCTGAATCAACTGCTCTGTCAGCTTGGACAGCGACAGGCTGATCTGCGGGTTGGCCGGGTTGGGGCGTACCTCAACCTGACCCTCGCCGTTTACCCCATAGTAACCCCGTCCCCAGTAGGGCACGTTGTAGAGTTGATGGGCGTCGCGACTACTCCAGCTCAATGGCGTCTCCTCCGTCAGCTCACCTTGGCCAGACGATCCACCAGGTATTGAGGCAGAGCGAAGCTGCCCAGGTGGATGCCGGGGTTGTAGTATTTGGTGCTGATGCCAGCGTCGGCAAAACGGGCACTGATGGTCTCCAGACTCACCTTGCGCGCCTCGGCGTTATCACTGGCCCAGGCGAAGCTCATTACACCACCAATGTAGGTGGGCACGGCCGCCACATAGAAGTGACGATCGCCAAAGTAGGGCGCCAGCCGCTGATAGGTGGTCTCCGCTTCGCCCTGCTGCATGAAAGGCACGCCATTTTGGGCCACGAAGATGCCGCCTTCGGTCAGGCACTGTTTGCAGCCCTTGTAGAAGTCAGACTCGAACAGGGCCTCGCCGGGACCGATGGGATCGGTGCAGTCGGAGATGATCACATCGAAGGTCTCCTGGCAGTTCAGCACGAACTCCTTACCGTCATTGATGACAATCTCCACCCGGGCGTCGTCGAAGGCCCCCTGACTGTGGTTGGGCAGGTGCTCCTTGCACATCTCGATAACGGTGTTATCGATCTCCACCTGAACCACACGCTCCACGCTCTGGTGCTTGATCACCTCACGCAGCATGCCGCCGTCACCACCACCGATGATCAGCACCTTCTTGGCGCTGCCGTGGGCCAGCAGGGGAACGTGGGTCAGCATCTCGTGATAAATGAACTCATCGGCTTCGGTGGTCTGGATAATGCCATCCAGGGCCATCACCCGGCCAAAGCGTTCATTCTCAAAGATGATCAGTTCCTGGTGTTCGGTGGGGGCGCGGAACAGCACCTTGTCCATGCCAAACTCCTGACCATAACCAGGGTAGAGGGTTTCTTTGTAATGCTTGTCGCTCATTGCGCGGTCTCCGAACCATTTCGCGTCTGTCCCGGTTGGCGGGCAGACTCATGTAGAAAGAGTGTAGATAAAACGGAGATCGAGGGTCGCGACCCGGACCAGAAGGGTCCGAAAGAGGGGGATATCATCATAGTTGTGCTAAATCCTACCGGTTGCCGCTCCAACGTGAACTGTCACATCGGGCGGCTTATGCCACGAGAACCATAAAACCTCAGTTTATTGAAATCTGTTTGGGGCCAGTTGCCTCCGAGCGCTTTATACCCCCTTTGTTAAATTTGCGCCAGAGAAACCGGTGAAGAAAATTTGAACTTCTAGGGCATGTTTATCTTTGGTGTTTAGAATTTGGCCGAGGATGACACCAGCCAATCAAGGAGTTCGATTGCCGGCATAGTGGGCCTACGTCAAAATCGAACGACGTCGAGTGGCTGTTGTCAGGCCGGCCCCGAAGGGCGCCTTGCTCAGTCTAGGTACCCATTCATTTTGGGCACAATGTCGACACATTTAGACCTTAGTGAATGGCTGCTGGCGCAAAAATATTCAGCAAAGGTCAACACGCCCTAGACGGACTCTCCACAGATCAATCCCCTGACACCATATCGTTGCTGGCTGAACCCCGCTGTAACGCCCATTTCACGGCTTGAGTAAAAAAATACCCTCAACATCACTGGATTTTGGGTGGCAAATACATAAAATAGCCGTCTAGATGTAGATGCGTCCAACCAGTCGATTCCGAGCGATGTGTGCTTATCGGTTGAAATTCCGCATCTTTCCCCAGTTTCTAATGTGAGAGTTGATTGCCATGGCACGTCATCTGTTTACTTCTGAGTCCGTATCTGAAGGTCATCCCGATAAGATCGCCGACCAGATTTCCGACGCCGTACTGGACGCCATCCTGGCCCAGGACCCCAAGGCTCGCGTAGCCTGCGAAACCTATGTTAAGACCGGTATGGTGATGGTCGGCGGTGAGATCACCACCTCCGCCTGGGTTGATATCGAAGAGATCACCCGTCAGACCGTTCGCGACATCGGCTACATCCACTCCGACATGGGCTTCGATGCCAACTCCTGTGCGGTACTGTCTGCCATTGGCAAGCAGTCCCCCGACATCAACCAGGGTGTGGACAAGATCGATCCCCGTGAACAGGGCGCCGGTGACCAGGGCCTGATGTTCGGCTACGCCAGCAACGAAACCGACGTGCTGATGCCTGCCCCCATCACCTACTCTCACCGTCTGGTGAAGCGTCAGGCTGAAGTGCGCAAGAACGGCACCCTGCCCTGGCTGCGTCCCGACGCCAAGTCCCAGGTGACCTTCGCCTACGAGAACGGCAAGGTATCCGGCATCGACGCCGTGGTTCTGTCCACCCAGCACTGTGACAGTGTCTCCACCGAAGACCTGCGCGAAGCGGTGATGGAAACCATCATCAAGCCTGTGCTGCCCACCGAGTGGATCAACAAGGACACCAAGTTCTTCATCAACCCAACCGGCCGTTTCGTTATCGGTGGCCCAATGGGTGACTGTGGCCTGACCGGTCGTAAGATCATCGTTGACACCTACGGCGGCATGGCCCGTCACGGTGGCGGTGCCTTCTCCGGTAAGGATCCCTCCAAGGTTGACCGTTCCGCGGCCTACGCTGCTCGCTACGTAGCCAAGAACATCGTGGCGGCCGGCCTGGCCGAGCGCTGCGAAATTCAGGTTTCCTACGCCATCGGTGTGGCCGAGCCGACCTCCATCAGCATCGAAACCTTCGGCACCGGCAAGCTGCCCGAAGAGAAGCTGATCGAGCTGGTCCGCCGCCACTTCGACCTGCGCCCCTACGGCCTGATCGAGATGCTGAAGCTGGAGCGTGCCATCTACGCGCCGACTGCCGCCTACGGCCACTTCGGCCGCGTCGAGTTCCCCTGGGAGCAGACCGACAAGGCAGAGGCCCTGCGCGCCGACGCCGGCCTGTAAGGTCCACTCAGTCGAGAACGAAGAGGTGCCCTTGGGCACCTCTTTTTGTATCCGGGTACCGAGAATCATCTGTGATACCCTGACGCCAGTAACCAAAGATAGGGAGATCCCGATGCGACACCTTGCCCTGCTGACCCTGTTCAGCCTGTCCCTGAATGCCGCCGTGCTGGACCCGGAAGAGCTGAGAGTGGCCCAGGTCGAAACCGACCTGCCTGAGCTGCTCTCCCCCCTGGCCCCCATCAGCGCCAACGCCATCGGCTACCATCAAAGCGCCGTCGATGAGCAGCAGCACACCCAGGGGATGACCCTGTCGGGCAGCCAGTTGTGGCGTCACGCCGTGGCCCGGGTGCAATCCGGCGATCTGGATGACCGCCCCCTCTACTGGAACCGTCTGCTGGTGCGCAGGGAGATGAAACAACAGGCCGCAGGTTATTCCCAGGCGGACTGGCAACAACAGATCAGCCTCGACGCCTTCGAGCGCGCCTCCCGTGGCATGAGCGACATCCAGTTCAATAAGGGCACGGATCTGAAGATCCTGGTCACCGGCTTCGACCCCTTCTTCCTCGACCGTCACCTGAACCAGTCCAACCCTTCCGGCCTGGCGGCTCTGGCCCTGGACGGCCAGGTATTGCACCTCAATGGCCGCACCGCCCAGGTGGAGGCGGCGATGATCCCGGTGCGCTTCGAGGACTTCGACCAGGGGCTGATCGAATCCCTGCTGACCCCCTACCTCGAAGGCAAAAAGGTGGACATGGTGGTCACCATCTCCATGGGCCGCAGCGACTTCGATCTGGAGCGCTTCCCCGGCCTCAACCGCAGTGCCAAGGCACCGGGCAACCGCAACATCTTCACCGGCGCCACCAAGGAGACCCCCCTGCCCCCCAGGCTGATGGACCAGGCCCTGGCCGGCCCGGAATTTGTGGAGTTCTCCCTGCCGGTATCCGCCATGCAACGGGCCAAAGGTCCCTGGAAAATCATCGACAATCATCAGGTGGCCACCCTGGAAAAAGGCGAATTTGAGGCCAGCAGCCTGGAAGAGCTGTCGGGACAGACCTCGGTCTCCGGCTCCGGCGGCGGCTACCTCTCCAACGAGATCAGCTACCGCAGCATCCGCCTGGGCAACTTGCTGGAAGCCAAAGTACCCACCGGCCATATCCATACCCCGAGAATCGCCCAGTACGAGGCGGACACCGAAGCGGCCATCGTCGCCCAGATCCGCGCCATGCTGACCCAGGCCATTGGCAGCCTCTGATAGAGCAGCAACACCATGAGTAACCCAAGTCTCAAAGAACGGGTGTTCGACGTCATCTTTGGCACCGACACCCCGGCGGGCAAGGCCTTCGACCTCTTCCTGCTGGGGATGATCCTCCTCAGCGTACTGGTGGTGATGCTCGACTCCATCGATGCCCTCCACAGCCAGTATGGCCGCCAGTTCTGGTACGCCGAGTGGGGCTTCACCCTGCTGTTCTCCGCCGAATACCTGGTGCGGCTTTGGGCCTCCCCCAAGCCGAGCCACTACGCCCGCAGCTTCTACGGCGTCATCGACCTGCTGGCGATTCTGCCCACCTATCTGCAGCTGCTGCTGCCGGGCACCCAGTACCTGCTGGTGCTCAGGCTACTGCGGGTGATGCGGGTGTTCCGCATCGTCAAGGCGATCCGTTACCTGGCGGAGGCCAACCTGCTGTGGCGCTCCATCAAGGGCTCCCTGCGCAAGATCACCGTGTTCTTCACCTTCGTGCTGCTGCTGGCCTGCGTCATGGGCTCGGTGATGTACATCCTGGAGGGGCCGGTCCACGGCTTCACCAGCATTCCCAAAGGGATCTACTGGGCGATTGTCACCATCACCACTGTGGGCTATGGGGACATCAGCCCCCAGACCACCCTGGGCCAGCTGGTGGCCTCGGTCACCATGATCCTCGGCTATTCGGTGCTGGCGGTGCCCACCGGCATCTTCACCGCCACCATCCATCAGGAGATGACCCTGCACCGGGACCTGCGCCGCTGTGAGAACTGCGACCGCTCCGGCCACGATCAGGATGCCCGCTTCTGCAATCACTGCGGCACCGAGCTGGAGGAGCAGGTGTGACCGAGCTGCCGCAGGCCCTGGCACAGCGGGTAGAAGCCTGTTACCTCACCGCCGAACGGCGTCTGGGCCAGACCTTTCCCAGACCCCAGATCAGCCTGAAGCTGCGGGGACAGAGCGCCGGCGCCGCCCACCTTCAGGAGAATCGTCTGCGCTTCAACCCGGTGCTGCTGGCGGAAAATCCGGACGCCTTCCTGGCCGAGGTAGTGCCCCATGAGGTGGCCCACCTGCTCGCCTGGCAGCTGCACGGCCGGGTCCGCCCCCATGGCCCAGAGTGGCAGGTCCTGATGAGCCGGGTATTTGACTGCGCCCCCCGGGCCCGCCACAGCTTCGACATCAGCTCAGTTGCCCCGGCCACCTTTCCCTACCGCTGCGGCTGCCAGGATCATGCCCTGACGGTGCGTCGCCACAACAAGGTGCGTCGAGGTCAGGCCCGCTACATTTGTCGCCTGTGCAATCAGCCCCTTAAGGCCAGTCAATGAAATCAGTTTGAGTTATCCCCGGTCGGCAGTACCCTATGCCGGCACAGGTTTTACGACTCAACAAAATGAAATCATTACTGTTTTTACTTTTTGCCACCGCCTCCGTCGCGGCGGCCCCCACCAGTTTCTCCGCCGCCAAACGGCAGTTGGTGTCGGTCTACGACCACCTTCCCGGCGCCACCACCTTCTACTGCGGCTGTGATTACCAGCGGGTGGGGAAAAAACTGTTACCGGATCTGCACAGCTGCGGCTACCGGGTTCGCAAGCAAAAGACCCGCGCCAGCCGCATCGAATGGGAGCACGTGATGCCCGCCTGGGCCTTTGGTCACCAGCTGCAGTGCTGGCAGGAAGGCGGTCGCAAAAATTGCAAAAAAGACAAGAGATTCAAAGCAATGGAGGCGGACATGCACAACCTGGTGCCCGCCCTGGGGGAGGTCAACGGTGACCGGGCCCACTACCGCTTCACCGACATGGGACAGACCCCCTTCCAGTACGGTCACTGCCAGATGGTGGTGGACTTCAAGGGGCGTAAGGCCCAGCCTCCGGAGCGTGCCCGCGGTGCCATCGCCCGCACCTACCTCTATATGCAGGAGCAATATCGGGTTAAGCTATCGGGATCTCAACTTAAGCTGATGCAAAGCTGGGACAGGCTCTATCCGGTTACCGCCCTTGAGTGCGAGCGCCACCGCCTGGTCAGCCAGCAGCAGGGGTGGCCTAACCCCCACCTGGTTCAGCAATGCCAACAATTGGAAGCCGATGCGAATCCCTAGAATCTATCAACCCGGCCCCCTGGTCCCAGGCAATCTGGTGGCACTGGAGGAGGACGGGGCCAACCACGTCGGTCGGGTACTGCGGATGCAGTCTGGCCAGGCCCTGGAGCTGTTTAACGGCGATGGCCACACCTACCCCGCCGAAATCACCGCCGCCAGCAAGAAGCAGGTGGAGGTCAGGGTGCTGGAGCAACAAGTCGATGACCGCGAATCCCCGCTGAATCTGCACCTGGGACAGGTGATCTCCCGGGGCGACAAGATGGAGTTCACCATCCAGAAGTCGGTGGAGCTTGGGGTGAACACCATCACCCCGTTGTGGTCAGAACGCTGCGGCGTAAAACTCCAGGGGGACCGCCTGGACAAGAAACTGGCCCAGTGGCAGAAGATTGTCATCAGCGCCTGTGAACAGTGTGGCCGCAACACCATCCCGGTGGTACGGCCGGTGATGAAGCTGCAGGATTGGCTGGCAGAGGAAACCTCGTCCACCAAACTCAACCTGCACCCCAGGGCGGACTACAGCATCCAGACCCTGCCCTCCCCCATGGAGCGGGCCAGACTGCTGATCGGCCCAGAAGGGGGGCTGAGCGCGGAGGAGATTGAGTCCGCCCGCCAGCACCAGTTTACCGACATTCTACTCGGCCCCAGGGTATTGCGGACGGAGACCGCCGCCCTGACCGCCATTACCGCCCTGCAGACCCGTTTCGGCGATCTGGGCTAGAAAGGAGCACAGCGTGATCAAACTCGGCATAGTGATGGACCCCATCGCAGAGATTAACCTGAAGAAGGACAGCAGCTTTGCCATGCTGATGGCGGCCCAGGAGCGGGGCTACGAGCTGCACTACATGGAGATGGCGGATCTGTTCCTGGATCAGGGTGAAGCCCTGGCGAGCATGAGTCCCCTCACCGTACGCAACGAACAGGGCAATCACTTCGAGCTGGGCGAGGCGGTGGAACGCCCCCTGGCAGACCTGGACGTGATCCTGATGCGCAAGGATCCCCCGTTCGACACCGAATACATCTACGCCACCTACATGCTGGAGCGGGCCGAGGAGCAGGGCACCCTGATCGTCAACAAACCCTCCAGCCTGAGGGACTGCAACGAAAAGCTGTTTACCGCCTGGTTCAGCGAGTTCACCGCCGATACCCTGGTGACCCGCAGCGCCGAGCGCATCCGCCGCTTCCACGCCAAGCATCAGGACATCATCATCAAGCCCCTGGACGGCATGGGCGGCGCCTCCATCTTCCGCATCAAGCCGGAGGGGGACAACATCGGGGTGATCATCGAAACCCTCACCGCCCATGGCAGCAGCTACACCATGGTGCAGAACTACCTGCCCCAGATTAAGGATGGCGATAAACGCATCCTGATCATCGACGGCGAACCTGTGCCCTACTGCCTGGCCCGCATCCCCCAGGGTGGCGAGACCCGGGGTAACCTGGCCGCCGGCGGCCGTGGCGAAGCCCGCCCCCTGTCCGACAGCGACTGGGCCATCGCCCGGGCCATCGGCCCCGAGCTCAAGCGTCGCGGCCTGATCTTCGTCGGCCTGGATGTGATTGGCGACAAGGTCACCGAGATCAACGTCACCAGCCCCACCTGCATCCGCGAAATCGAGGCGGCGTTCGAGGTGGACATCACCGGCCGCCTGTTCGATGCCATCGAGGCGCGCCTGGCCCAGCGTTAACCACCAGCAATATAAAAAAAGCCCCGATTCATCGGGGCTTTTTTGATCCTGTTCGGCCTATCAGGCTCAATTGCGGCTGCCACTCAGGGGATGGAACACCGCCTGCAGGGACTCGATGCGCTGCCACTCCAGGGTGCTGCCCAACTGACGAATCAGCTCCACCACCTGTTGTTCATCCAGAGCCGGTGAGAACAGGTAGCCCTGGGCATGGTCACACCCCGCCTTCAGCAAATACTGCAGCTGATCGTGGCTTTCCACCCCTTCGGCGATCACCGAGCGGTGCAGGTTGTGGGCCAGATCGATCACCGAGCTGACGATGTTCCGGTCCACGTCGGAACTGTCCAGATCCCGCACGAAACTGCCATCGATCTTCAGCACGTCGAAGGGCAGCTGTTTCAGGTAACTCAGTGAGGAGTAACCGGTACCGAAGTCGTCGATGCCGATGCGCACCCCCATCCCCTTGAGGCGCTCCATGGTGGTCATCGCCTGCTCCAGGTTCTTGATCAGGCTCTCCTCGGTGAGCTCCAGCAGCAGCCGGTTCGGTGCCACCTGCAGCTCCTGCAACAGGGTCTCGATTCGGTGCCCCAGGCTGGCGTGCAGGTACTGGTGCGGCGACAGATTCACCGCGATGTAGAAGTCCCGATTGCCGGAAAGCTTGGTCAGCTTGAGCAACAGATTGAGGCTGCGCTTAAGCACCCAGTCGCTCAGGGCCAGTATCTCGCTGCTCCCTTCCAGGTCCTTCATGAACTCAGAGGGCATCAGCAGGCCCCGGCTGGGGTGATACCAGCGCACCAGGGACTCAAACCCCACCACCCGCTGCTCACGAATGGAGAGAATGGGCTGCAGGCTGATGGCGATCTGCCCCTCCTCCAGGGCCAGCCTCAGATCCGCCTCCAGCATCAGCTTGCGGCTGGCGAGCTCCAGCATCTGGTCGTCGAACACCCGGTAGTTGGACCGCCCAGCCTGTTTGGCCTGGTACATGGCCAGATCCGCCCGCTTCAGCAGCTCCTCCGGACGCTCCATGGGGTTGTCACAGAACACCACGCCGATGCTGGTGGTGACGATCAGGGTATGGCGCCCCAGTTGCACCGGCTGCTGCAGAGAAACAAAAATCTGATGGATGATGCGATGGATGTTGGATCCCTCGCCCAAGCCACGGATGATCACCGTAAACTCGTCGCCTCCGAGGCGGCACACCGTATCCATGGAGCGCACACTCTTCTTCAGGCGGTTGGCCACGGTCTTCAGCAACTCATCCCCCACATCATGGCCCAGGGTGTCGTTGATCCGCTTAAACTCATCCAAGTCCAAAAACAGCAGGGCGATCTTCTCATCGGTCCGGCCCAAACTGCTGAGGGATTTGCTCAGCTCATGATGCATCATGGTGCGATTTGGCAGACCGGTGAGGGTATCCATCATCGCCAGACGCTCCAGCTCATGGGTGTACCTGTCTACCTCCTCATGCAGCTTCTCCAGCTGATTGGCCGTCTCCCCTACGGCCTGCTCCAGACGGTCCACCTCATCGGTGAACCCCGCCCCACCACTGACCAGCCTCTCCCGGAAACGCTTGTAATCACGGTTGGGCAGCATCGGCAGCAGCTTCTGCAGCGCCTGGATTCGCTTCAGCGGCCGCCAGAACAGCCAACCGCCCATCAGAGTGGCCGCCAGCACACACAGCAGCATCAGACCCGCCATGTCCTTGAGATAAGACTGCAGCCCAAGCTGCAGATCACTGACATCGCTGAACAGCAGTAACTGGTGGCCCTCATCAATGGGCCAGCGTGACAGACTCCAGTGACGCCCCCCCAGCTCCACCAACCAGGGCCTGTCGGACAACTGTTCAAGGGTCACCTGGGAAGCGGCGGCGCTGAGTACCGGGTAATTACTCTCCCTGTTGGTCAGGCTGAGGATGGGACGGCTCCAGGGATTGAGGCTGTTCTCCTGGGTGGGGCCCAGGATCGCCAGCTCGATATCATGATGGTCGGCCAGGATCTCGGGGATGCGCTCCAGGGGGGTGGAGAGCACCAGGATGTGCAGCTTTCCCTGAAGGGGAACCGGCATGGCCAGCTCCAGTATGCAGCCGGGCCGGCAGCGGGCGCGGCTCAACTGCTGGTCCCTGGACTCCAGAGAATCCAACCAGCTGTCGTTGGGCAGAGGATACCCCCCCAGTGACAACAGATTCTCCCCCTGGATGTCGTGCAGATGCAGACCGGAAAGATGCCATAGGCCTCGCAGCTCCCGCCACTGCTCCCTCAGCCCGCCATAGGGATCCTGCTGCTGAGCCAGCCTCTGCTCCAGCACCCGCCCCACCGAGGCCAGCTGTCCAATCAGCATCTCCTGGGTCTGGCCATAGTCCCGTTGCAGAAACTCGGCCTGCTGGGCCAGGAACAGCTCCCGCTGCTGGCCGAAATGACGTAGGGCCAGCTGCCCCAATAACAGAGTCAGCAGGGTCATAATGACAGCCAGCACCAACAGAAACTTCCAGCGTAGACTGATAAAAGGAAGGGCCTTTGAACGGCTCATCGTCTCTCCTGAAGGACAGCGACACCCGCCCCACTGAGCAGGGCCAGTCGCCACAAATCCATTACCGCACCTGCTCCGAAGAACATCCTATGAAACTTAGTGTAGAACAGGGAACCGCCGCTCCCGGAACGGACTGAAAAATTTGTCGAACTTCCGCAACTACAGGCAAGGACCCATCTCAATGCTATACTGGCGACCCTTTTTTACTCGGCCCGAGACACGCCATGACCCTGACCAACCCCAGCCGCCTGATAGAGAAGTACGCAGACGAGCTCGGTCCGCGCCTCTTAATTTTGAATCCCATGGCCGATGGCCTGATTCCTCAGTTGCAGCGTCAGGGAATGACAGTCACCGCCCTGACTCACGACTACCTGGTCTACCGCCAACTGAAGCAGCTCAAAACCTGCGACCTCCACTTCGGGTGCGACCTGAGCGAACCGTTGCCAGAGGTGGACGCCGCCATCATGGTGCTGCCCGGCGCCAAGGCCCTGGCCAATCATCTGTTGCAGTGGCTGGCTGCCCGACTGCCGGAGGGCACTCCCTGCTTCCTGGTGGGCGACAACAAAGGGGGGATCAAGAGTGCCCCCAAACTGATGAAGGCCCACTTCGACCCTGTCAGCAAGTACGCCACCGGCGCCCATTGCCAGATGCTGATGGGCATCAGTCAGCCTGCGGCGCTGCCGGAACTGACCGCCACATCGTCCTACCTCGCCGGAGAGCCGGCGGTCGAGGTGTGCGCCCTGCCCGGGGTATTCAGCCAGGGAGAGCTGGATGCGGGTACCGCCCTGCTCCTCGAGCACCTGCCCCAGCTGAACGGCCGGGTGCTGGATTTTGGCTGTGGCGCCGGCACCATAGGTACCGCCATCAAAGCCAAGGCCCCCCTGACTCAGGTGGAGATGGTGGACATCAACGCCTTTGCCCTGACCTGCAGTCAGGCCACCCTGGCAGCCAACGGCCTGGATGGCAGGGTCTACCCCTCAGATGGGTTCAGCGATGTGGAGGGCGAGTTCGACCTGATCATCTCCAATCCCCCCTTCCATCACGCGGGCAAACAGACCTTCGCCACCGCCGAGGCCTTCATTGCCGGTGCCCGCAAGCACCTGAAACCCGGCGGCCAACTGCTGTTTGTGGCCAACCACCATCTGCCCTACGGTGACGCCCTGGAGAAGGCCTTCGGCAGGGTCAACATCGCCGCACAGGATAAAAAGTTCAAAATCTACTCTCATCTCAGAGTTTCGGATTAAAATTTGCTCGAACGAAAAACTAATTGGATAATGGTGTTGACGGGGCGCGGAATCTCTCTATAATGCGCCTCCGTACCGATGAGGAAATGCAGAGCAGAAGTGGCGGAATTGGTAGACGCGCTAGCTTCAGGTGCTAGTGTCCGCAAGGACGTGAGAGTTCAAGTCTCTCCTTCTGCACCACTCATCGATACCACGGCTAAATGCAGAAGTGGCGGAATTGGTAGACGCGCTAGCTTCAGGTGCTAGTGTCCATTAGGACGTGAGAGTTCAAGTCTCTCTTTCTGCACCATTCTCTTTGAGATGGTGAGCCGACAAAAAAATAAGACCTGAATCGATTATTCGATATTTGCAGAAGTGGCGGAATTGGTAGACGCGCTAGCTTCAGGTGCTAGTGTCCGTTAGGACGTGAGAGTTCAAGTCTCTCCTTCTGCACCAAATTTTTGAGCCCTGACCCATGGTCGGGGCTTTTTGCTATTCCCCATTGTCAACAATCCGGTATACTCGCTGAACTCGCCTAATTAGCAAAAGTAATGGCGCAATGATAGGACCGGACCTCCTCTTTTTCGACGAAGAACACCAGACCCTCTGTGTGGATCTCACCCCAGAAAAGCATGCCCTAGTGGAACTGAGTCAGCTTAAGTCTCTGGTGGACAGCTCCCCCTATCGCCACTGCGCCTTCCTCGACCACGACGTTCGCAAGGCGCTGCAACTGCTGAAGCATCAGGCCAAGGGCGCCAACAAGGCTCAGGTACAACGTATCCCGCTGGCGATGAAGGTGGACGGAGAGTGCAAACTCAACCTCTCCACCGACAAGATGGAGGTCACCGCCACCCTCACCTCCCCCCAGGGTGGGCGCCGCATCGGGTTTAAAGAGCTGGTCCAGGAACTCCAGACCCTCGCCATTCAGAACGGACTGCTGAAAAACGCCATCAACACCCTGTTGAAGCAGGCAGAGTCCGCCTCCCCAGGCGAAAGCATCAGTGCCACCATCGCCAAGGGTAAGCCCGCAAAAAATGGCCGGGACGCCCAGTTGGAGCGCCTGGTTCAGCTCAACCGCGAGCGACTGATGACTCCAAGGATCCTCGACAACGGCAAAGTGGACATGCGCGATCTGGGGGAGATTGTCACCGTACAGGCTGGCGACGAGGTGATGCGCAAACACGACGCCGAACCCGGTGTCGACGGCTACAACGTCATCGGCGAGGTGCTCAAAGCCAAACCCGGCAAGGACCGCAAACTGAAAGCGGGCAAGGGCACCACCACCGCCGACAATGATCCCAACCTGCTTCTGGCCAGCGCCGACGGCCAGCCCAAAGAAACCAAGGATGGGCTGGAGATTGTCGAGGTCCTGACCCTCAAAGACGTCAACGTGGGCACCGGCCACATCAACTACCACGGCAACGTGGTGATCAACGGCAATGTGGATGAGGAGATGCGGGTTCAGGCGGGGGGCGACATCACGGTTAACGGTTTTGTCGACGGAGAGCTGCTCAAGGCGGGCGGCGACATCGTCATCGGCAAAGGGGTGATCGGCCGACTGATCGACAACAGCAAACTCAGTACCTCCCTGGAGGCCGAAGGCGAAATCCACGTGGCCTTCGCCCAGTATGCCCATCTCAAAGCGGGGGGCGACATCCTGGTCCAAACCCAACTGGTGCACTGTCAGTCCCACAGCGGCAACAACCTCACCGTTGGGGTGCCCAATGGCAAGAAGGGAGACATCGTCGGCGGCCTGACTCAGGTCACCCACTCGGTGAACTGCATCAACCTGGGCTCCCGCGCCGCCACCCAGAGCCGCATTCGGGCAGGCCTCGGGGTGCAGCATCTGCGCGCCATGGCCAAGGAGTATCACCAGAAAGAGCAGGCCCTGCTGGCCCAGAGTTACAAGCTGCGCCAGGCGGTCAACAAGGCCTCCATGGCCAAGGACAAGACCGACGAAGAGCGCAAGCGCCTGGTGGCTCAGTTCACCCAGGCACAGCAGCAGAACAGCGTCAGGCTGGCCGAAGCCCAATTGCTGTTGGCCGAAACCGACGAGAAGCTGGCCAGCTTCTTCAACCGGGTGGCCATCAGTGTCAGTCACAGCCTCTATCCCCAGGTGGAGGTGGAGATAGGCACTCAGAACCTCACCAGTGCCAGGGAGCACGGCCCCAGCAAGCTGTTTAACGACGGCAACGCCATTCAGATCGAACCCCTGGTGAACCCCAATAGCTAGAGGCTGCTGATCTCTCAGGACCTTTTTCTCAGGCCCAGGCCGCCGCATTCGGGCCTGTAAGCTGGCACCCCTTTTGCTTTACAATGGGGGCTGCCCGTTTCCGCCAATTTTCCGACACGAGGACTCACCACCATGGGAAGTCAGGATTCTCATATCCAAGCCCTGACCAACGCCCCTCTCTACAAGCTGGCCCTGTGGCTTCTGGTCACCAGCCTGGCCCTGCTGTGGCTGCCGGTTAAGTGGGCTCAGTCTCTGTATCTGCAACAGTGGGTCACCGACTACGCCTCCTGGCTGGGCCTGGCGGTAGTCGCCAGCTGTGCCTACCTGGCCACCCTGGCCGGGCGCCTTATCTTCGGCCGCATCATGCAGCAGCGGCTCGCCGCCCAACAAAAGCTGCTGATGGAGGAGAAGGTACAGACCCTGGACAATACCGAGCGGGCCATCCTGCGCGAATTCATTCTGCAGGCTCGCGGCAGCGTGCCCATGCCATTGAACCACCATGGCGTCAGTGCCCTGATGGAGTCAGGCATTCTTGCCCGCGCGGGTTCGGTGGAGGAGTATGCGATTGAGGGACCGGTGGCGCCGCTGAAGATCACCGCCATGGCCAGGGGGAAATTGACTCGGAAGGTGCTGAGGCTGCCCGAGGGGCAGCTCAGCGAAGAGCAGAGAGAGCGGCTACTGGCCAGCCGGCCCGATTTTGCAGCCAACCTGACCCGTGGCAGCCGCCACGCCGCCTAAAGGGCTGTCAAACCCTAGAACACCGCAGTGAGGTCGTGCTCCTGCTGAAGGGCAATCAACTGCTCCTCCACGGCCTTGATCACCCGGTCACGGGATTCAGGGATCAGCCCCACCCGCCAGTTCAAGGTACCGGTGATCAGCGCCAGGCTGTCATACAGCTTGTGGATCTGGTTGAAATTCAGGTTCTGGGCGATCATCGGGTTGTTGATCATGGTCGTCGCACCACGCTGGCACGCCACCATGGTGGCGTGGGCCACCTCAATCTCCTGATCATCGGACACCAGTTGCCCTTCAATACGTGCCGCTTCCACGACCCGCTTGGCGGTCGAACAGGCCTGATCCACAAACATCTGCATCTCCTGCAGACGGTAATCACTCACCTTATCCACGATCCCCTCGGCACCGGCCAGGGCATTGAAGCCCAGAGACCAGCTGGTGTGGGCCACGGCCATGGCGCCATAGAGGTGCATCGCCAGCCAGCGCTCGGCGTGGTTCAGGTCCGCGTTCATCAGCTCAGGCTGACGTTCGGTCAACAGCTCCACATGCTTGGCGAAGATGGCGACCAGCAGATCCTCTTTACAGTTAAAGTGCTTATACAGCGTCCCTGCACTGCACCCAGCACGGGGTGCCAATTCGGAGAAGCGGAAAGAGACAATACCCTGCTCTTTCACCAGACTCTCCCCAAGTCGCAACAGTGCCTGGTCCCGTTGGCGGAAACGGGCGTGCACCGGCGAAGCCCAATGGCTAGAATTGAGCCCGGACTTAGCTTCCTGCTCCATATCAATGAACTCCTTAAAACGCAAATCTGGACCCACTGTACGCCTGAAAAACACGCTCGAATGTTAGCTACGCCACGTTTAATGAAAGCCAAAAACAAAAAGTTTGAGCGTTAGCACGTTAACTTTAAAAATTCAGACATAATCGACCTCCTGCCTTGGAGTGTCGATCTCATGAAGATCGCCCAATTTGGCACACTGAATGCCAATTACTGAAAATCTGCTTTGCGTCTTTCACAGAAATCCCGCCACAATGGGGTTCAACGCCCCATCTTGGCGCAGAGTCAGTCGCGACTTCAGTCGCTCCGGGTCGATCAAGCAGGGATCCCACGAAGGGTTAAAATAGCACGCCATTTATTTAATTAACATATTTCTCAGGACGTTAACCCGGAGGGATTTTAATTTATTTCTCAGCTGATATTCGCCCAGGCAATTTATTCCACCTTTCCCTTTAGTCAATTAGACGTTTTGATTACTGGGTCATAAATATTGGTAATTGGAAAGACCAATCCCCATCACAGCGCCCCAACGCAATTGTGATGAAATCGTGATAAATCCGTGAAGGCCTGTTGATACCTGCTCCCTAGACTGAAGTGACTCAATCAATCGGGAGATGGAAGACCATGACACTCAAGCCTCTGGCCCTGGCCGCTCTGCTGGCCGCACCCGCCCTTCAGGCACAGACCCTGACCCTGGAGGTCACCAACCTGACCCAGGGGATCTACTTCACCCCTCTGCTGATCACCGCCCATGACAGTCAGTACCACCTGTTCCAGTCCGGCACCGACGCCTCTCCGGAGCTGGCCGCCATGGCTGAAGGGGGAGACATCAGCGGTCTGGTGACCATAGCCAACAGCATCAGCGCCATCTCCGCAGAAAATCCCGCTGCCGGTCTGCTGGCGCCCGCCGCCAGCACCAGTGCCACCCTGGAAAACGTCACCGAAGGGATGGTGCTGTCCCTGACCGCCATGATCCTGCCCAGCAACGACGGATTCGTCGGCCTGGACAGCTGGCCGATCCCCTCTGAGCCAGGCACCTACACCATCAACCTGAACGCCTATGACGCCGGTACCGAGGCCAACGACGAGGTGCTGGTGGCCGGCGCAGGGGGCGCACCGGGCACTCCGGGCATGCCCGCCATCCCCGGGACCGGCGGCGGCAGCGGTGCCACCGGCGTGACCGACATGGAACCCAATGCCAAGGTCCACATCCATCGCGGCAACCTGGGTGACACCAACGCCACCGGCGGCATCAGTGATGTCGACAGCCGCATCCACCGCTGGCTCAACCCTGTGGCCCGCATCACCGTCACCGTAGCAGAGTAAGGAGGCCGCCATGAAGCGCACACTTACCCTGGGCCTGATGGCCACCGCCCTGCTGGTGGGCTGCCACGACGATGACGATGACAACAGCACCGCACCGCCGCCACCGGAAATGGTCAGCTTCGAAGTGACAGTGACCAACCTCACCGCCGCTCAGCCCATGTCCCCCGTGGCCGCCTACCTCCACGACGGCAGTGTCGCCGGCTGGCAGTTTGGCGAAGCCGCCTCGGAACCGCTGGAAGTACTGGCGGAAGGCGGCGACGGCACTGACTGGCTTGCCGCCGCAACCGCGGCAGGAGCCGGTATCACCGCCGCCGGAGAAGGCATATTGCCCCCCGGCATGGCCCAAAGCCTGACCCTGACTCTGGAGGCAGGCCAGGGGATGCGGCTGACGTCGGCCACCATGTTGGTGAACACCAACGACGCCTTCGCCGGCATCAATGGCTGGGATCTCTCCGCCCTGGCGGTGGGTCAGTCGATGACGGTGAACCTGCCGGTGTACGACGCAGGCACTGAGGCCAACTCCGAATTGGCGGCCACCATTCCAGGGCCTGCCGGAGGCGGAGCAGGTTATGACGCCACCCGCGACGACGTGGACTATGTCGCCCGACACCCTGGTGTGGTCGGCAATCAGGACGGCTTTGCCGAGTCCGCCCTGGATGGTCGCCACAAGTTTGATGCGCCGGTGGCACGTCTCACTGTAATGCGAACCCGCTAACCCCGGTCTAATTGCCTGTCGCCCCTTTTGGCGGCAGGCAAGGGAGACGGGATCATGGCAAGACTGCTGGTAATCGAGGACGACGAGGACATCAACGCCCTGGTGTCGCTAAACCTGGAAGCCCTGAACCATGAAGTGGTGCGGGTCAGGGATGGCAAAGAGGGGTTTGAACTGGCCCGCAGTGGCCAATTCGATCTCATGGTACTGGACCTGATGCTGCCGGGCATGGATGGCCTGACCCTGTGCCAGACCCTGCGCCAGCAGGGGTGCATCACCCCCATCATGATGCTCACTGCCCGCAACACCGAAGTGGACAGGGTGGTGGGGCTGGAGAGCGGTGCCGACGACTACCTGAGCAAGCCTTTCAGCGTCCGCGAGCTCCAGGCCAGGGTGAAGTCACACCTGAGGCGCGCCGAACTCAGTCGCCAGAGCCGGCAGCCCGCGCCGGCAACCCTCACCTTCGGGGCGATGCAGCTTGACCCAGACCGTCGTGAACTCAGGCTGTCCGGCAGGGATGTGGAGCTCACCAGCACGGAGTTCGATCTGCTTTGCTACCTGGCCCGCCATCCGGGTCGTGTCTTCAGCCGGGAGCAGCTTCTGGAATCGGTATGGGGCTATCAGCACAGCGGCTATCAGCATACGGTCAACTCCCACATCAACCGTCTGCGGGCCAAGCTGGAGCAGGATCCGGCCAATCCCAACTATGTGCTTACCGTGTGGGGCGTAGGATACAAGTTCAATGACAAACTTTCCCATTAACTCCCTGTTCTCCAGGCTGGCCCTGGTACTCACCGTCAGCTTCCTGATGCTGGGGCTGATGCTGGTGCAGCTGAGTCGTCAGCTGGACGCCAGCTTCCAGGAGCAGGTTACCCAGAAACTGCACCTCTCCCTGGCGGAACACATCGTCCATGAGGGCCCGCTCTTCGTGGAGGGCAAGCCGGATCCCGCCGCCGTGGAGCGCGCTTTCCATAACATGATGATCCTGGGTAAGGGGTTCGAGTTCTACCTGCTCTCCCCCGACGGCACCCTGCTCAACTACTCCGCCCCGCCGGAGAAGATTCGCCGGGAGCGGATCCCCACCGCCACCATTGAGCTGGCCCTGACCGGTCAGCCTACCCTGCCCCTGCGGGGGCCGGACCCCAGGGATCCCATCCGCGAGAAGATCTTCTCCGTGGCCCCGGTGGTGATCGACGGGCAGATGCTGGGTTACCTCTACATCATCATCAATGGCGAGATCTACGATTCGATGGCGGCCCAGGTAGCCGACAGCGCCTGGCTGCCGTTCGCCCTGCTGATGCTGGGCAGCGGCGCCCTGTTCCTGCTGGCGTCCACCCTGGGGCTGTTTGCCTGGCTCACCCGCCCCCTGAGCCGGCTCAGTAACGCCATCGGCGCCCTGGAAGCCCAGGGATTCAAGACCCCCTCCCTGGCCCTGAACACCCCGGGGGCCGCCCGGGAGATCCGCCAGCTGGAGCAAGCGTTCAACACCCTCTCACAGCGGCTGCAGCTGCAGTACCGCAAGGTGAAGAGCGTCGATGAGATGCGCCGCGAATTGCTGGCCCACGTCAGCCATGACCTGCGCACCCCCCTGGCCTCCCTTCAGGGTTATCTGGAAACCTGGATGCTGCAGCAGCGCAAGGGGCAGCAGCCGGATCCCGCATACGTGGAGATCGCCCAGCAGAACGCTGCCAAGATTCACAAGATGGTGGATCAGTTGATGGAGCTGGCGCGGCTGGAGAGCGACCAGGTGCCCATGAACATCGAGTCGGTGAGCATCGCCGAGCTGGTGCAGGACGTCCTGCAGAAGTACCGCCCCGCCGCCGAGGCGAAAAAGGTGCTGCTGGATGTCTCCCCCAAGGATCCCGGCCTGCAGGTGGCGGCGGACATCGAGAAACTGGAGCGGGTATTCACCAATCTGGTGGACAACGCCCTGCGCCACTGCCATGCCGGGGACAGCATCCGCATCCAACTGCTTCACGATGACCAGTTGGTGAAGGTATCAGTGAGCGATTCCGGTATCGGCATCCCCGCCTCGGACCTGCCCCACATCTTCGATGCTCATTACAAGGCGGCCAACTCCATCCGTGGCGACGCCGCCCACTCCGGGCTGGGACTGGCGATCACCAAGCGGCTGCTGGCCCTGCACAAGAGCAGCATCGAGGTCTCCAGCAAGGTTCAGCAGGGTACTGAGTTCCGCTTCAGCCTGCCCCTGGCCTGAAGCTTATCCCTGGGGGGCGGGCTCAGGGACACCAGCCCGGACTATCGGTGGGGCGGGCCAGTCCCTCGGCTTGCAACCGCTGCAGCAGTGGCTGACCATCCAGGAAGGCATCGGCCACCATCCCCTGCTCGGTGAGGGCCATCCCCTCCAGAGTCATCACCTGCCCCGCCAGCCGTTCGTTAACAAACACCACCAGGGCGCGGGCCAGGTTGCGCTCCAGCGGGCAAGTTCCCGTCACCGACGGCAGTCTCATCCCCCTGGGTGTAAGCAGCACCTGAGGGTCGATGCCGGCAGGGCGCGCCGACAGCGACAGCCACAACCTGTTCCCCTCCATCCCCAGCACCCGCTCCACCCTGGCCTGATCCGAGCTCATGGCCGGCAGGGGCAGCTCAGACGGCGGCGGACTGGCCGCGGTCCCTGCCGGAGCCTGGGTGGTGACCTCATGGCCTGGCAAGCCACCACAGCCTGCCAACGCCAGAATCAGCAGCAACGCCAGTTTACGCCCCATGGCACTCTCCTTGAATTTGCCCATCTCCAGCCAAGATACCCAATTCCTCAAAGCGGATCTTCAGAAAACGCTTTTTTCACGGCCGAATGGAACTGTTGTATCGCGAAGAACACTGCCGCAGGTCAGCGGGGCCTCTGGCTGGCGAGAAATGTCCCCAAGGGGGAACGGGTCAACCACGCCAGCACGCCCCTGCTCAAGCAGGTCCAGGACGGGTTTTCCGAGGGGGTCAGCGAGCAGGAGCAACGCCTGCTCAGGGGGATGGGTGCGCGAGGATGGGCGCACCCAGTAGCGCCATCCATGGCGACTTACCGAAGGGGTAATCAGTTCAGCTTGATCTTGGGCAGGGCACCGTCCGCCCTGCTCAGGGCTCCAGGGGCGGTCTCCAACAGCTTTGGCGGACTCTTATGGCCACAGCACTTGCTGGACTTGGGCTTGCAGGGGCGCCCCTGGGCCGCTTCGGTCAGGGCGTTGGTGGCGATGCTGCCATCCAACACCTGGGCAATGGTGGCGCCCCGGGTCAGTCGCTCCACCTCGATGCCGGCATTAAGCAGGCGAGCCAGAGAGCGCTCGCCGATGTTGCGCAGCACCACCTTGGTGACCTGCATCTCCTTGAACACCTTAACCAGGCGCTTCTTCTGTCCACAGCCGCCATCCTGGCTGTTGTCGATGCGAATCAGTTGGCCCTCATCGCTGTAGACCGCGAAGGCGTTGGCCTTGGCGAAGTGTCCGGCCACCCGGGCCCGGTCGGTTACTGGCATGGCAATGGCCATAACTACTGCTCCTCTTGTTCTGCTGGGAAGGGCAAGCTCGACTCCATCTCCAGCGCCTGCCCCTGAACCAGGGCAGACACCACCTTACGGCGTGCCGAAGTCACTATGTTGCCCAGGGTCTGCCGGGATACCCCCATCGCCTCCGCCGCCTGCTGCTGGCTCATCCCCTCCATGTCGGTGAGGCGCATCGCCTCAAGCTCATCGGCACCCAGGGGCACCTTGGTCAGCTCCTTGCCGGGCACACCATTGGGTTTGTACAAGCTATAAGGGGCGCAGCAGCGCACCTTGCGGGTAAGTTTGGGTCTGGGCATATCCACCTCATATCTGGCATATGCCAATAACCTTAGCGCGAGTAATTGGCATATGCCAGTTATTCGGTGAGAAAGGTGATCCGGCTAACGACCCAGGTTCAATGGAAACGACGGCGGGGGAAGGGGGTGGCCACCGCCAAAGCAGGGGTAGCCATAGGCATCAGTTGCCGGCGTTGTGGTGGTCGCTGTGAGCCGGAGTGGGGTGGCTGTGGTCGCTCTCCAGCTCCCGCTTGGGGTGGATATGCAGATGGCTGTGGGTGTGCTGATGGGGATGGCTGTGCATCACCGCCTCCAGCAACTCCCCCTGCTGCAGGATCACCGCCCGGTTGGCCAGCTTCTCGATGACCGACTTGTCGTGAGACACCAGAATCATCGCCAGATCCAGCCCCTGAAGCCGCTCCAGCAGTCGCTGCTGGGCCTGCTCATCCAGGCCGTTGGTGGGCTCGTCCAGCAGCAGCACCTTGGGACGCATCGCCAGCACCGAAGCCAGGGCCACCAGCCGCTTCTCGCCGCCGGAGAGGCGATGGGTGATGCGATCGGCGAAGGCTTCCAGACCCAGGCTGGCCAGGGTCTCCCTGGCCAGGGCGGTGGCCTCCTTCTGGTCCATCCCCTGATTCAGGGGACCGAAGGCCACGTCTTCGATCACCGTCGGGCAGAACAGCTGGTCATCGGAGTCCTGAAACAACAGCCCCACCTGACTGCGCATCTGATGGAAAGCCGCCTCGTCAGAGCAGGGTTGGCCAAAGGCCAGCACCTGGCCCTCTCGGGGGCGGCGCAGCCCCACCACCAGCTGCAGCAATGTGGACTTGCCGGCACCGTTGCCCCCCACCAGGGCCAGCCGCTCACCGGGGTTCAGGGTCAGGTTCACCCCCTGGAATACGGGTCGCTCTCCGTAGCCGAAGGCCAGATCGCGCAGTTCAATCAGTGGGTGACTCATAACTGTAGCTCCAGCAGTTTCAGGCTCAGGGCCAGGGAGGTAAACAGGGCCAGGTGCAGGCTGTCCATCGCCTGCCACTCCCCTTTGTGGATCAGATAGAAACGCCCCTGGAAGCCACGACAGCGCATGGCCGCCAGCACCCGGGTAGAGCGCTCCATGGAACGGATCAGCAGCATGCCAATCAGCCAGCCCAGGGTGCGCCAGGTGTGCAGGTTGCTGCCAGGTTTGAAGGCGCGGGCGCGCATCGCCTGACGCAGGCGCCGGTACTCCTCCAGCAGCACGAACAGATAGCGTACCGTCATCAGGAACAGGTGCACCAGCTTGTCCGGCACCCCCAGACGGCCCAGGGCGTGACCCAGGCGTTCAGGCTCCATGCTGCCCAGCAGGGTCAGCATCCCCACCACCATGGTGTTGGCACGGAGCAGCACCACCAGGGCCCGCTCCAGACCCTCAGCGGTCAGAGTCAGGCCCAGCCCTTGCCACAGGGGCTCTCCGGGCAGGGTAAAGGGCAGGGAGACCAATAGCAGGATCATCAGCCCCTCTACCGCCAGCAGGCGCTTGAACAGGGCTTTGAAGGAGAGGCCCACCAGGGGCACCAGGCTCAGGGCGAACCCCAAAGAGAGCAGCAGAGGCAGGGGATGACTCAGCCCCAGGGTCACCGTCAGCAACACCAGGGCGCACAGCACCCTCAATCTGGGGTCACTGCGCTCCAGCCAGCGGGGTTGCTGGCTTCTAAGCCAGAGGCCGTCGTTCACCGGCGGCCCCGCCACCACATCGCCAGGCCGGCGATGCCAAAGATCATCCCCAGACCACCAAGGATGTCAGACAACCTGGCCCTGTCCTCAGCCTGCTGCAGCTCCTGACGCAGGGGCCCCACCTGACGGGCCACCGCCTGCTCGATCATCGACAGCAGCTGTTGCTGGTTCACCGCCTCCGGGGCAACCGTTTGGCCAGGTTGTGGGGCCGGCAATACCCCCTGAAGTTCATCGGCACTCACCGGCCAGCGGACCTGGTGACCGTCACCGGTATCCACCAGCAGTTCAAGATCCCGGGGCGCCTCGGGCTGATAGACAAACTCGCCATTCTCATCCGGGCTCAAGGTCGCCAGCACCGAGCCGTCGAGGGCCAGCACCTGGACACTGGCCCCGGTGGCCGGGCCGCCGCCGGCGAAGTAGACACTCCCGTGTACCCGGCCTCCTTCACCATAGGCAAACACCTTCAGCAGGTGTGCCTGGGCGGCGCAGCTCATCACCAGGGCCAGGCCCAGAATCCAAGATCTCATTCGTTCTCTCCCGGGGTCAGCAACTCAGGTGCCACCCGTTTCATAAAACTCAGTGCCCAGGCGGTCACCGCCGCCTCCACCAGCAGCAGGGGCAAATAGGTCACCAGAACCACCCGCCCCGCCGGCAGGTATTCAGGACCGCTGGCCACCAGGGACAACATCACCATCACCCCGGTCAGCCCCACGCCCAGGGCGCCGGCGGCGGCCCCCCAATAGAGCACGGCCCGCCCCTGGGCGGCGCGCAGCCTGGGGGCGATAAACCAGGCACACAGCAGTGCCGGCAACGCCAGGTTCAGGGCATTGACCCCGAGCACCGACAGACCACCATACCCGAAAAACACCGCCTGCATACACAGGGCCACCAACAGGGCGGGCACTGCGGCCCAGCCCAGCAGCACCCCCATCAGGCCATTGAGGATCAGGTGAACACTGGAGGGGCCCACGGGTACCGTCACCAGGGAGGCGACAAAGAACGCCGCCGCCAGCACCGCCGCCTGGGGGATACGGTCGTAGTTCATCCGCTTCACCGCCACCAGGGTCAGGCCGGCGGCCACCACACCTGAGGCAGCCAATACCGGCAGAGAGAGTACCCCGTCTGGGATGTGGGCCATGGTTATCTCCTACTTCATATCCCGGGCGTGCACCCAGATGAGGCCGCCAAGCTCCACGGGCACCTGCTGGCCCTCGGGGTTGGTCATCGGCTTATCCGCTTCCAGCAGGGCCGCGAAACCCCACCAGCCGGACTTGGGCATGGCGTAGCTGAACATCCCATTGGCGTCAGCCTTGATCACCTGGGTGACATAGCCGTCGGACGGGGCAGTGACGCTGCCGTCGTTGCGCCACTCCACCTCGACTTCGGCGAAGGGAACCGGTTCACCCTGATGGCGTACCACGCCCTGGAACAGGTTACCTGTCCACAGGCTGTAGGGGCGGCTCAGAGGCTCAATCTCTACCGGCAGCCCCACTTGTTGGTCCCAGCCCTCCAGGGCACCGAAGCCATCCACCACCACCTTGGTGTAGTGGATGATCATCTTACCCTCACCGGGTTCCCAGTAAGGCGCAGGCTCCAGATAGAAAAGGTAGTCGCCAGGACGGGTGACCCGGTAGTCCGCCAGGTAGGCCTGCTTACCGTCCACCTGGGTCGAAGTGAGGCGTTTCATCAGGTCCTGCTTGCCCTGGGGGCCGACCACGCCAAACTGCACCGGTGCGCCCATGGCCATCGCCGGACCGCGCTCCATGGGGTGGGTAAAGGTCAGCGCCAGTTGCACCTGGCCGCCACTGACGGCGTTCAGGGAATCGGACTGAGGGATCAGTTCCTGGAAGTGGGCGCTGACGGCACCGCTGATCAGGGAGGCGGTCAGCAGACCGGCGCGAAGAAACTGGGACATGGAACGCTCCGTCGATGAGTAAACGAGCAAAATATTACTCATTTAAAAATCGTCATACAATCGATCAGCGCTCACTCTGGGCAGGAACCTCACTAAGTTTGATCTGCCGCAAGCTTAAGGCGGGCTATGCCGGGGTCACCAGGCTGCACTCGTGGCAGCAGCAACGGTTGCGCCCCTCGCTCTTGGCTTCGTACAGGGCCACGTCCGCCATCTCCAGCAGCTTTCTTGCCGGATCGTCCAGGGTAGGCACCATGCTGGCCACCCCCACGCTGATGGTGACGTTCTCCGCCGTGGGCGAACTGCGGTGTGGCTTGTTCAGGGCATCGACGCATTCACGGATGCGGTTGGCCACCTCCATGGCACCACTGCAGTCGGTCTCCGGCAGCAACACGGCAAACTCCTCACCACCGATGCGGGAGGTTTTGTCCATGGCGCGCATGGGGATCTTCACCAGGGTGGAGGCCACCTCCCTCAGGCAGTCGTCGCCCAGCTGGTGACCATAGGTGTCGTTGTACGCCTTGAAGTGATCGATGTCCATCAGCACCAGGGAGAGGGAACGCTGGGTACGGCTGCCGCGCTTCCACTCCTCGTTGAGCAGCTCATCGAAGCGGCGCCAGTTCAGCAGGCCGGTGAGGCCATCGGTGGTGGAGAGCATCAACAGCTGCTCGTTGGTCTCCTCCAACTGCTGCTGCAACTCCTCCAGCTCCACCAGTTTGCGATCGAACTCCTGGGTCTTCTCAGACAGGGCCTCTCGCTGGGCATACAGCTCGAGAAACACCCCAACCTTGCTGCGGAACATCATCGGGTTCAGTGGCTTAAGCAGGTAATCCACCGCACCGGATTCATAGCCTTTGAAGACGTGCTCCGACGCCTTGTAGGAGGCGGTGACGAAGATGATGGGGATATGCTTGGTCTTGCTGTTGCCCCGCATCAGCTCCGCCACTTCGAACCCGTCCATCCCCGGCATCTGCACATCCAGCAGGATCAGGGCAAAGTCATGATCCAGGGTGTGGGCCAGGGCCTGTTCGCCCGAGGTGGCCCGAACCAACTCGGCATCGAACCCCTCCAGCAGCCCCTCCAGGGTCAGCAGGTTTTCGGGTCGGTCGTCCACTATCAGTATCTTGGGAATACCCATAACTAGTCGCTACTCAGTGAATTTAAAAAGTGGCCGATCTCATCCAGAGACAGCTGGTGGTCAACCTCGACCCGTTCCAGCACCGCCATCGGCATCTGTGGCGCTTCCGCGCTCTCGGGGCTCTGCACCACCAGCAGCCCCCCGCGCTGTTTTATCCTTGCCATTCCCGCAGCCCCGTCGCCGTTGGAGCCGGTGAGGATCACCCCCACCAGGCCCGGACCATAGGCATCGGCGGCAGTTTCAAACAGCACATCCACCGCCGGCCGCGAGAAATTGACCCTGTCCTCGGTACTCAGGGCCAGGGTGTGCTTCAGCTCCACCATCAGGTGATAGTTGGGTGGAGCAAAATAGATGGTGCCCGCTTCAATGGGCTGCTTATCCTCGGCCTCGTACACCGGCAGGGCGCAGCGCATGCTGAAGTGGATGGGGAGATAGCTGTCGGACACCGGCCCCACGTGCTGAACGATCAGCACCGGCAGGGGAAAGCTCCCCTTGAGCTTGGGCAGGATCTTCTCCAGGGCCGCCAGGCCTCCGGCAGACACCCCGATCACCACCGCTTTGTAGTCAGAGTCCGACTTCATTCTCTCCCCTATGGCAGGCGCTTCTTGCGATAGATGCGCTCCCGCTCAGACACCACCTCAAACTTGTCCGCCACCTCGGAGAAGCGGATGCTCTCCTTGGACCCCAGGCAGAGGAAGCCGCCGGGGCAGAGGCTGTCGTAGAACAGCTTCAGCACCTTGCTCTGCAGCTCCCGGTTGAAGTAGATCAGTACGTTTCGGCAGAAGATCAGATTCATCTCGCCAAACACACTGTCGGTCACCAGGTTGTGGGAGGAGAACAGCACCTTATCCCGCAGCCGGCTCTTGATCACCGCGCTGTCGTAATCTGCGGTGTAGTAATCGCAGAAGGAGCCTGTGCCCCCCGCCTTCTGATAGTTGGCGGTGTACTCCCGCACCAGGTTCATCGGGTAGATCCCCTGACGGGCCTTCTCCAGAATCCGCTCGTTGAAGTCGGTGGCGTAGATCTGCACCCGCTCCTTGAGCCCCTCCTCCTCCAGCAGGATCCCCATGGAGTACACCTCCTGGCCGGAGGAACAGCCCGCGTGCCACACCTTGATAAAGGGGTAGGTCTGCAGATGAGGCACCACCACCTCGCGCACCTTCTGATAGAACCAGGGGTCGCGGAACATCTCGGTGACATTGATGGAGAGATCCAGCAGCAGCTTATTGAAGAAGTCCGGCTCGCGGATCACCTTGTGCTGCATCTCCGAGAAGCTGGCCATCCCCTCCCGGGCGCGGCGCAGATCCAAACGGCGCTTGGTGTGCGCCCCGGCGTAATCCCGGAAGTCATAGCCATACTTGCGGAAGATCGCCTCCAGCAGCAGGTCTATCTCCAGTTGCTCATCGGCAACGGTTACCATCTCACTCATCAGTACAACCACACTCTCAACATCGACAGCAGCTTATCCGTATCCACCGGCTTGGCTAGGTAGTCACTGGCACCGGCTTCGATGCACTTGCTGCGATCCCCCTTCATCGCCTTGGCGGTGAGGGCGATAATGGGCAGCTTGGCCCAGTCGCTGCGCTGGCGGATTTGACGCATCGCTTCATAGCCATCCATCTTCGGCATCATGATGTCCATCAGCACACCGTCCACCTGCTCCATCTCCTCCAGTTTCTCCAGGGCCTCGAAACCGTTGCGGGCGATGGTCACCGCCATCCCCTTCTCCTCCAGCACACTGGAGAGGGCAAAGACGTTGCGCATGTCATCGTCCACCAACAGGATCTGCTTGCCGGTCAGGGCCGACTCCTTGTGGTGGATTGACTTGAGCATCCCCCGCTTCTCCTCGGGCAGATCCGCCTCCACCCGGTGCAGGAACAGGGCAGACTCATCCAGCAGACGCTCGGGAGATTTCACCCCCTTGATGATGATGCTCTCGGCGTAGCGGTTGAGCTCCTTCTCCTCCTCACGGGTCAGGTCGCGGCCGGTGTAGATGATGATGGGCACCCTGGCGGCGGTTTCACTGCGGCGGATCTTGTCCAGCAGCTCGAAGCCGGACATGTCCTCCAGCCCCAGGTCCAGCACCATGCAGTCATAGCCCTGGTGCTCCAGCTCCTCCAGGGCCTCCCGGCCGGAGCCCACGGCGGTGATGCTGACATCACCGTCGCCAATCAGCTCCTGGATGCTGTGACGCTGCAGATCATCGTCCTCCACCAGCAGCAGCTTGCGCACCGGCTTGGAGATGATCTCCTCAATCTTGCCAAAGGCGCTCTCCATCTCCACCAGGTTCACCGGCTTGGTCAGGTAGCCGATGGCCCCCATGCGCATGGCATCCAGGGTGCTGTCGTTGGCGGACATGAAATGCACCGGGATGTGGCGCAGGGTCGGGTTCTCCTTCAGCCGCTCCATCACCGTCCAGCCGTCGATCCCCGGAAGGCCGATATCCAGGATGATGGCGCTGGGCTTGTAGTAATCGGCGAAGTGCAGGCCGGTCTCACCGTCGGAGGCGACGATGCACTTGAAGCCGCGCTCGCGGCCGAAGTCGCGCATCACCTTGGCGAACGCCTTGTCATCCTCGATGATCAGCAGGCTGCGCTCCTCTTCGCTCAAGCCTTTGCGGTCATCACTGATGTATTCGCTGTCATCCCCGGGGGGCGTCTGGACCACCTTGGGTGCAGGGACGACCGGGGCCATTGGCGCGGGCGCGGGCTCGGTCAACGGCTGAGGCTTGAGCTCAAGGGCCGGCGCACTGGGCTGAGGCTCGGCATTGTCCGGCAGCTTGGGACCGCCCTGGGGCAGCACCAGGGTAAAGCAGCTGCCCTGTCCCTCTTCGCTCTCCAGGTGGATGGAGCCACCGAGCAGGCGGGTCAGCTCCTTGGTGATGGAGAGGCCCAGGCCGGTGCCACCATACTTGCGGCTGGTGCTGCCATCCGCCTGCTGGAACGCCTGGAAGATCGCCTGCTGCTTGTCCTTGGAGATGCCGATGCCGTCATCCTTCACCGCAAAGGCGATGCAACCCTCGCCGTTGATGCCCCGCTCCAGGCACCACTTGGGGTCCGGGCTGGAGAGGGTCAGGCTCACTTCGCCCTCATGGGTAAACTTGAAGGCGTTGGTCAGCAGATTGCGCAGCACCTGCTGCAGCCTCATGGAGTCGGTGTGCAGGGTATCGGGTACCGCTCCCTGCACCTTCAGCTGGAAATCCAGCCCCTTGTCCGTGGCCAGTTCCCGGTAGAGCCGCTCCAGGTCGGCAAACAGGGAATCGATCCCCACCTCCTCGACCATCAGCTCCACCTTGCCCGCCTCAATCTTGGACAGATCGAGAATCTCGTTGATCAGCGACAACAGGTCCGACCCGGACGAGTTGATCGCCCTGGCCGCCTCAATCTGCTTGTCGTTGAGGTTGCCCTCCTTGTTGCCGGCAAACAGCTGGGAGAGGATCAGGATGGAGTTCAGCGGGGTGCGCAGCTCATGGGACATGTTGGCCAGGAACTCGGACTTGTACTTGCTGGCCTCCTCCAGTTCACTGGCCTTGTCGCGGGCCTCCTTCTGGGCCTGCTGCAACTGGTGGTTGCTGGCCTCCATCGCCTCCTTCTGCTCCTCCAACGCCTTGGAGCGCTCCTCCAGCTCCTCGTTGGTGACCCTCAGCTCCTCCTGCTGAGCCTGGAGTTCCGCCTCGGACTGCTTGAGCACCTTGGCCTGCTCCTCCAGTTCCTCGTTGGCCACCCGCAGCTCCTCCTGCTGGGCCTGCAGCTCCCCTTCGGAGCGGCGCAGGGCATCGGTCTGCTCCTCCAGCTCCTCATTGGTCACCTTGAGGGCCTGCTGCTGCTCCTGGGCCTGGGCCAGCAGCTGATCAATCACCTGGCGGGCGTTGGCGGCATTGAACAGGATGCCCACATTGGACATCACCTGATCGATAAACTTGCGCTGCAAAGAGGAGAACGGCGTGGTGGCCCCCAACAGCACCGCCCCCAGCTTATGGCCATCGACGCTGATGGGGATGGCCATGAAATGTTCCGGGATCAGTTCGCCAGCACCGAAGTTCAACACCGGCGCCCGCTCTACTCTGGAGAAGCAGATCACCTCCTCCTCCAGCAGGGACTGGCCCACCATCCCCTCACCCAGGGCGATGCGGTTGAAGTTGCCCTGTCGGTCGGTGAAGGAGTAACTGGCCTGAAGGCCCAGCATGCGGTCGTCATCCAGCAGGTAGAGCGCCCCCAGCTGACAATCCATGTGCTTGCAGAACTGGGTAATGAAGCGCCCCGCCAGCTCCTCCATCTGCAGGTCGCCCCGCAGCTGGTCATCCAGGGTCTCCTTACCCGAGACCAGCCAATGCTGGTCTCTCAGGTCTCTGGCCATGCCATTGAGGGCCCGGGCCAGATCCCCCAGCTCATCGCTGCGTGCCTCGGGCAGGTTGGCGCCCAGCTTGCCGCGGGCGATCTTCTGAGCGAACTCCATGCCGTCGATCAGCGGCTGGGTCAAAGTGCGGGAGAACAGGAAGGCGGCACCGCCGATGAACAGCAGCACCAGGGCGGCGGTCATCACCACCTGGGTGTAGATATCCAGGATGGGCTGGGTCACCTCATCCTCGTTGACCTTGGAGATCAGGTACCACTGCAGGCCGGGGATCGCCAGCCGGTTGTAGCTCACCAGCACCGGAATGCCGGCACTGTCGATGAAGGTGTCGAAGCCGCCGCGGGTACCCATCTCCGCCGCCTTGCGCCAGTAGTCCAGGGGCTGGGCCAGGGCATAGCCCACCACGTAACTGCCATCGCCCATGGTGCGCATGTTGCTGCGGAACTCATAGCGCTCACCGTCACCATGGACCCCCATCAGGTAGGACTCACCGGTCTCCCCCATGCCATCGCGGGCATCAACGATGCCGGTGACAAATTCCGGGGTCAGCTGCAGCACCAGCACCGACACGATGCGCTGCTGATGATCGAAAATGGGCTGGGCCAGAAACGCCGTCTCACTGCCCTGGTTGGGCTCGAAAGGGGCAAAGTCCACCACCACGGCATCGCCACTGGTGGTCACCTTGGTCCAGGCTTGATTGAGGCCGCTGCCTCTCAGCACGCCGCTCTGCAAGCCTCGTCCCTCAAGCTCTCTCAGGGTCAGGGCGAAATCCACTCTGCCGTCGCTGCCGTCGATCAGGTAGAGGTTGTTGTAACCATAGGCCTGAATGTAGGCTTCCAGGGCCACGTCAAACTCCTGACGACGCTCCCGGGTCAGGCTGCCCTCGTCCAGCTCCCGCAACAAATTCTGAATGCGCTCCGACTCAGACAGCACCCGAATGTCCGCCAGACGCTCATCGAAATAGTTTTCAATGTTGGCCTTACGAATCGACTGCACCGCATTGAGCTGGTCGAAGGATTGGTTGATCAAGGCTTCATTGGCCAGACGGCTGGCAATAAAGGTCACAATCACCATGGGAATCACCCCGGTGATAAAGAGCAAACCTATGAGTTTTGGGCGGATTTTAAGTTCTGCCAGGCGGATCATGGACTCTCCCCCGCGACTGAACAGCTAAGGGCACGAGAGGCAGTCGCGGCGACCTCTCTGCCGAAATTCTTCAGGCGGCGAGCTAACTGAATCCCCGGGAATCCGGGTCGAACAGGCGTAGCTCGGCCATAGTAGGCAAAGCTAACCTACTGGAAACTGAATAACTGTGAGCTGAAACCTAATGTTAGAGAAAAGGTATCCGAAATGTCGCTTTTTCCGAAACCGGACGATTGAAATTCAGCCAACCGTTAACAATGGCATCCAAATCACTAGCGGATAGTACTGATATTTAATGATCTTTTTCCAACTGATCGGATCAGGCCATACCGGATAGGTCGGCCTGACCGAAAGCGAGGTACCCAGAATGCCAGCCAGAAGATAGAGGGTGACTGCGGAAGGAATAGCCACCGAAACGAGCGATTCATGATTGATAGCAGAGTACGGCGGACACCCCAGCGAAATAAGTGATGATGAAAACGCGCTGAAACGAAAAAGGCCCCGACTTTCGTCAGGGCCTTTCTCTATGTTTGGTACCGAGAGAGGGACTTGAACCCTCAAGGTGTCACCACCGGCGGATTTTGAATCCGCTGCGTCTACCAATTCCGCCACCTCGGCATAGAGGGTTTGCATTATAGACCCCCTGCGATTCGGCGCAACCCCCATTGCATCAACTGGATAGAATTCGTCCATGGGGCAAACACCGGCCAGCTGGGCTCTTGTGGCCCACCGCCCCCCCAAACAAAATTCGCTATTCCGGTTCATGGGAGATGCAGGTTAACTTGCTCATAATCTGTGCTAGCTTGGAGGGTGGTGCCAGTGAGGCGCCTCTGTTACTTGCGCACAGTGCGCAAGGCGTCCAAGGAGTCGGAGAACACATATGGACCTAGTCCTTGAGGGTAACGTCCTTACCATCAGCCCCTTTTTCACCATCACCATCGGCATCTTCGTCCTGTTCATCGGGCGGCGTCTCAATGCCGGCATCGGCTTTCTACGCGAGTTCAGCATACCGGAGCCGGTTACCGGCGGCCTGCTGTTCTCCGTACTGCTGACCCTGGTGTATATGCTCACCTCCATCGAGGTGGAGTTCACCCTCAACGCCCGCGACGTCCTGCTGGTCTACTTCTTTACCACCATCGGCATCAACGCCAGCCTGGGGGATTTGCTTAAGGGGGGCAAACCACTGATCATCCTGCTGGCGGTCACCATAGGTTACATGGTGCTGCAGAACCTCACCGGCATCAGTGTCGCCGCCCTGTTCGGCCTGGATGCCCCCGTGGGACTGCTGGGAGGCAGCGTCTCCCTCATCGGCGGTCACGGTACCGCCATCGCCTGGGCCCCCTCCATCGGCGAGCGTTTCGGGATCACCAGCGCCATGGAGATCGGCATCGCCAGTGCCACCTTCGGCCTGATCCTGGCCAGCCTGATGGGCGGCCCCATTGCCAAATTCCTGATCACCCGCCACAACCTCAAGCCGGCGGAGCACGAGCAGCCTAACGTGGGCCTGGCAGAGGAGGACGACAGCCGCATCGACGCCTTCGACTTCCTCGATGCCATCTACGCCATCCACCTGTGCATCATCGCCGGCTTCCTGCTCAACGAAGGGATACAGCAACTGGGACTGCAACTGCCCCTGTTCGTCACCTGCCTGTTTGCCGGCATCGCCATCACCAACCTGATGCCCAAGAACTTCCCCCGCATCAGCGGCAGTCAGTGGCCTGCCCGTAAGCCGGCCCTGGCGCTGATTGCCGACATCTCCCTGGGCACCTTCCTGGCAATGTCGC
The DNA here is from genome assembly GCF_030296015.1 of Ferrimonas sp. YFM. Classification (NCBI taxonomy): domain Bacteria; kingdom Pseudomonadati; phylum Pseudomonadota; class Gammaproteobacteria; order Alteromonadales; family Ferrimonadaceae; genus Ferrimonas; species Ferrimonas sp. YFM. The sequence goes on along the minus strand of NZ_AP027368.1, from coordinate 456,891 downwards.
TGATGAGCATGCAGCTGTGGACCCTGGTGGACCTGGCCGGGCCCATCTTCGCCATTCTCGGCGCCCAGTTCCTGGTGGCCATCGCCATCAACCTGCTGGTGGTGTTCCCGGCCATGGGCAAAAACTACGACGCCGCCGTGGTGTGCGCCGGATTCGGCGGCATCTCCCTGGGCTCCACCCCCACCGCCATGGCCAACATGTCGGCGGTCTCCCACAAGTACGGCAACTCCCAGCTGGCGTTCATCGTGGTGCCCCTGGTGTGCGCCTTCTTCATCGATCTGGCCAACGCCCTGATGATTCCCTACTTCCTGAATAACTTTTAAAGCCGCAAAAACAAAAAAGCCCCGCACTCAATGCGGGGCTTTTCTAATGCTGAAGCGGGTTAGACCTTAAACTGGCCCACCAACTGACGCAGCTTCTGACCGGACATCCCCAGTTGATCGGAGATCTGGGCGGACTCCTCACTGGCGTGCACCAGCTCGCCAACGATATCGCGGATGGCCACCATGTTGCGGTTGATCTCCTCGGTCACCGAGCTCTGCTCGGTGGCGGCGGTGGCGATCTGACTGGTCATGTCGTTGATCTCGTTCACCGCACCGGAGACCGCGTTCAGGCTGGTGGTGATCTCCGAGGAGGAGCTCACCGTGGTCTCACAGTTCTGCTGGCTGTTGCTCATGGTCTCTACCGCCTTGGATACAGACTGATGCAACTCGTCCAGCATCTCCTTGATCTCCAGGGTGCTGGTCTGGGTACGGCTGGCCAGGCCCCGTACCTCATCGGCCACCACCGCAAAGCCTCGACCCTGGTCACCGGCCCGGGCGGCCTCGATAGCGGCGTTCAGGGCCAGCAGGTTGGTCTGATCGGCGATGTCGCCAATCACCCCGAGGACGCTGTGGATCTTGGTGGATTGCTCGTTGAGGCGGTCGATGTGCTGAGCCGCCAGGTCCACCTCACCCACCAGGGCATTGATGGAAGTCACCGAGTGGCCCAGCTTGTTCTGAGCGGTACCGGCGTCATCGGCGGCGGCCTGGGTGGCGTCTGCCACCTGGTTGGCGTTGCCGGCAATCTGGGCGGCGGCGGTGCTCATCTCGGTCACCGCGGTCACCACCTGCTCGGTCTCGTCATTGTGGGTGGCCAGCTGACGACTGATGGTCGAGGTCTGATCGTTGATGCTGTCCACGGCCATGCCCACCTGCTCGGTCGCGTCGGCCACCTCGCTGATGGTTTCCTGAAGCTTGGAGGTAAACTGGTTGAAGGCTTCGCCCAGCTTGGCGATCTCATCCTGGCCCTTCACCTCGAGACGCTTGGTCAGGTCACCCTCACCCTGGGCGATCTCCTGCAGGTTCACCAGCATGGCGTTCACCGGCGCTACGGTGCGACGGGACACGTAGACGATGGCGACAATAGCCAGTGCCATGATGCCGAGGGAGATCATGATGTTGGTCAGGGTCTCCTCCTGGGCGCGGGCCTCCGCATCGGTACGGAAGGCGTCCACGGCGGCGTCGATCTCGTCCACATAGACACCGGTACCCAGCCACCAGCCATACTCATTCAAGGGCTCAACCCAGCTCACCTTCTCCACCAGCTTGTCGCTGCCCGGCTTCTGATAGAAGTAGGAGGAGGTGCCACCACCGGCCTTGGCGGCGTTGATCAGTTCGACGATAAAGGGGGTGCCGTTGGGATCTTTCAGGTGGATAAGGTTTTTGCCCTCTACCTCAGGTTTGAGGGCATGGAACATGTTGGTGCCTTCCATGTCGTACAGGAAGAAGTAACCACCATCGCCGAATTTCACCTGGGTCAGGGTGTCTCGCACCACGTCCAGGGGGTCACGGTGAGGCTGCGCCTTGATCTGATTGCGGACGGTGCCGATGGCGATGGTTACCGCGTCTTTCACCTGGGCCATCTTCTCGTGGCGCAGATCTTCGGTAAAGGTCGCCACCTGCTTCTCAAGGGTCTGCTCCTTGAAGTAGATGGAGCCTGCGGTCACCACCACCAGGGTAATCACCAGAGGCAGGGTTGCCAGGAGCAACATCTTTCCCATCAATCCGAGTCGCTTCATATATCTTCTCCACCTACTGCAGCAACTGATTTAGTTACACGACCGATAAAAATTATGAGGAAGCTCTCCCTCAAGCACGGTCAACTGGGGTGATCCATTCGACAGAAATCGCCATAATTTCGAGCACTGGTTATGTGACTGATTTATGACAATTCATTGCTGGGCACATCCTTGATATCGGCTGGTGAATTCCATTCTTGACAGAGATCCAACCAGCTGACTTGCCCTCTAACGGGGCGCCCAGGCGAAGCTAAACATCAATTATTTCTATATCAATAAGTTGCAAAAAATGCGTCGTACAAAAGAAAAGCGACTTAATTCAGGCTTAATTTAGCGCCGAACCAAACATGTACTTGATTTGCACCATTTTTGCACAAACATCAGTAGAATTCATTAATTGGGTAACAAGAATGTCACGTTTTTTGTGAGCCGCAACCACATCAGCACCGACGCAAGTTCGGGATCACGGAATTAGCTATTACCCAGCCGGAATCACAGTTTTACTGAATGAAGCGAGAGATTTATCACAAACTGCGTAACCCCCTCTTTCTCTGGTAAACTGCCGCCAGAATTCGAACTAGGACAAGTTATGCATCCCCACGCCAATGCCCCCAGAGCCAGCCTGAAACGCCGCCTGGCGACCCTTATCTACGACGCCCTGGTTGCCCTTGCCATCTACATGGCCGTAGGTGCCCTGTTCTTCGCCCTGTTCGGCATCCTGGTGGCCAATGGCATGGTGGATACCTTGGGGCAGGAACACGCCGTCGACGTCCTGCAGCACAGCAGTTTCTGGACCCTGGTCAATGAGCTGTTCAAGCTGGGAGGCGTGATGGCCTTCTTCTGCTACTTCTGGCAAAAGTCTGGGCAGACCATAGGCATGCGTGCCTGGCGCCTCAAGCTGCAGAACACCGACGGCAGCCTCATCAGCTGGCAGCAGGGCCTGGTGCGCACCCTCACCTCCCTGTTCGGATTGATGACCCTGACCATGCTGCTCAGCTCGGACAAACGCGCCCTGCACGACAAGTGGAGTCACAGTGAAATGGTGGAGCTGACCCTGGAGCAAAATCGGGCTCGCATGGGCTCCTGATAGGGCTATGCTTACAGGTGGCGCGCCATTGGCGCGTCGCACCTTAGGAGGTCCCATGGTTATCCTGACCTGGATAGTGGCCGGCGTAGTGGTAGGCGGCTGGGCACTGTGGACTCTAAGAGGCACCCGGGGATTTGGCCCCTCAATGACAATCGGTTTGGCCGTTGGAGGTGCCATCTTTGGTGGCTATCTGACCCAGGTGTTTCAGATTACTGCCGATGACAGTATCGGCCTTTTGGGAACCATGATCGCCCTGACGAGTGCCGTCATGGTAATGATTGCCTTCCACAAAATGACTTAACTCAAAGAGGGAGCCCCGGGGCTCCCTCTTCCAGTTCTAAACCGGCCTTTGCCAGCCTTGAGTGTAGTGGAACTAGCGCCGCTGCAGCAGGTAGATGGCCACTCCGGCAAACAGCATGGAGGGCAAAAACGCCCCCAGGAAGGGCGGCAGGTTGGCCACCAGGCTCATGGGGCCGAAGATCTCGCTGGCCAGGTAGAAACTGAAGCCGGTCACCACCCCCAACAGGATGCGCGCCCCCATGGTCACGCTGCGCAGCGGACCGAAGATGAAGGAGAGCGCCAGCAGCATCATCACCGCCACGGTCACCGGCTGCCCCACCTTGCGCCACAGCGCCAGCTGATAGCGGGTGGGGTCCTGCTGATTCACCTTGAGGTAATCCAGATAATCCAGCAGACCGCTGATGGACAGCGACTCTGGGTGCACCGTCACCACCTGCAGTTTGTCCGGGGTCAGGGTGGACTTCCAGCGATCCTGCTCCCGCTCGGTCACCGTCACCTGCTTCTCCTCCATCAGGGTGTCGGTGATGTCGATGATGCGCCAGGCATCGCCGTCAAACACCGCCTGCTTGGCGAAGGTCACCTTGTCCAGGTTGCGAGATTTATCGAAGTGGTAGATGGTGACGTTCTGCAGATGGCCGGTGTCCTGCACCGTGCCAATATTCACGAAGCTGTCCCCATCCTTGGCCCAGGAGCCCCGGGCCCCGCCAATCAGGTTACCGCCGGAGATCTTCTGCGCCTTCATCTCCCGGGCGGTGGCCTCGGAGGCCGGTGCCACATACTCGCCCACCAGCATGATGGTCAGCATCAGCGGCACCGCGGTCTTCATCACCGACAGGGTGATCTGGAATTTGGACATCCCCGCCGCCTGCATCACCACCAGCTCAGAGCTGGAGGCCAGCATGCCAATGCCGATGAGGGCACCCAGCATGGCGGCGATGGGGAAGAACATCTCGATGTCCCGGGGCACCAGGAACAGCACATAGAGGCCCACGTCGAAGATGTCGAAGTCGCCGCGGCCCACGTAGCGCAGCTGGTCGACAAACTTGATCAGCCCGGACAGGCCGGTCAGTACCAGCAGGCACAGGGCCGAGGTGTTGATGATGGTGCGGCCGATGTAGAGGTCAAGAATCTTGATCATCACTTGGCCCTCACCAGCTTGGCGGCAATCTTCTTGCCCGTAGGCCGGCCCTTGCCCACCAATATCACCCCGATGGCCAGGGCGGCCAGATGGATGCCCCACATGCCGATGGCGGCGGGAATCACCTGATCCTCAATGGCCTTGCGACCGGCCATCATCAGGGCGAAGTACCCCAGGTACATCAGGATCGCCGGCATCATCTTGGCAAACTTACCCTGGCGCACATTGGTGCGGGCCATGGGTACCGCAATCAGGGTCAGCAGGGGAATGGCGATGGGCACCGCCAGCCGCCAGTGGATCTCCGCCCAGGCGTGGGGCGTGCCCTCATCCAGCAGCTGCTGCATGGAGTAGGCGGACAGCTTGCGGCGCTTCTTGTCCACCTCCTGCTCGCGGATCTCCATCTGATAGGTATCGAAGCCGATCTGATTGGACTCGGGAGAGCCGGCAATCATGTTGTAGCGGGTGCCCTCACTCAGCTGCAGTCGCTGGGAGCCGTCGCGCTCCTCCACCATGGCACCGCCGTTGGCCATCACGATGGAGGTTCCACTGTCCGGCTGATCATTGGGGGGCAGCATGGCCACGAACACGTTCTCCAGCTTGCCCTTGGACAAGCCTTCCACGTAGATCACCGCCTTACCGTTGGATGCCTGCTGGAACCGGCCCTGCACCAGGGCCGCCAGCCCTGCCTCAGATTCGGCCTTCTCCAGCACCTGGTACTCCGTCTCCTTGGCCCAGGGCGCCACCTTGATGGAGATAAAGCCGGAGACGATCGCCATGATCAGCGCCAGCACCAGGGTCACCCGGGTGACGTACCACTCGGACACCCCCACGGCGTGCAGCACCGTCATCTCACTGTCGGCGTAGAGACGGCCATGTGCCAGCAGGATCCCCAGGAACAGGGACAGCGGCAAAATAAGCGCCAAGAGTTCGGGCATATTCAGCGCCACCAGGGTGGTGATCAGCTTCCCGGGAAGCTGACCTTCGGCGGCGTCCGCCAGGATGCGAACGAACTGTTGACTTACGAAAATGGAAACCAGCACGGCCAGCACGGCAATCTGTGCTCTGAACGCTTCCTTCAACAAGTAGCGAAAGATAATCAAAGTCTGTGCTCAACTAGCAAACTTGTAATTTCTCTGGAAACGAGACGTTATTTAAGTAAACTGGTTACTTTCAGATGTTTTTGTAACCAGCCCGGGCCCTTATCCCCTATTATTTAAGGGGGCAACATCGGGGCGGACCCCAGTTTAGCAGATGGAGTTCCGCAATGATGCTGTCAGGAGCCGATAAAGGGGCCATTATCTAACAATTCATACGCTTTGTCTTTACGAAACCGGGAGATGGCATGGAGTTCAGTGTAAAAAGCGGTAGCCCAGAAAAACAGCGCAGCGCCTGCATCGTTGTAGGTGTCTTCGAACCGCGCCGCCTGTCCGCTGTAGGAGAACAACTGGATCGCATCAGCGACGGCTACATCAGCAACCTGCTGCGCCGCGGCGATCTTGAAGGAAAACCCGGTCAAATGCTGTTGCTGCACCACGTACCCAATGTGCTTTCTGAGCGGGTACTGCTGGTAGGCTGTGGCAAAGAGCGCGAGCTGGATGAGCGCCAGTACAAGCAGATCATCGCCAAGACCATCAACACCCTCAACGAGACCGGTTCCATGGAAGCGGTGTGCTTCCTGACCGAACTGCACGTTAAGGGTCGCGACACCTACTGGAAGGTGCGCCAGGCAATTGAGACCACCCAATCCACCCTGTACACCTTCGATGCGCTCAAGAGCAAGAAAGACGAGACCCGTCGCCCTCTGCGCAAGATGGTGTTCAACGTGCCCACCCGTCGCGAGCTGACCGTGGGTGAGAAAGCCATTGCCCATGGTCTGGGCGTGGCCGCCGGCAGCAAGATGTGCCGTGACGTGGCCAACATGCCACCGAACATCTGCAACCCCGCCTACCTGGCCAGCCAGGCGCGCCAACTGGCCGAGCAGTACGACAAGCTGCGGGTCGAGGTGATCGGCGAAGAGCAGATGGCCGAACTGGGAATGAACTGCTACCTGGCCGTGGGCCGTGGCAGTGAGAACGAGTCGATGATGACCGTCTGCCACTACCAGGGCGGCGACGAGGACCAGCGTCCCATCGTGCTGGTGGGCAAGGGCCTGACCTTCGACTCCGGCGGCATCTCCCTCAAGCCTGGCGAAGGCATGGACGAGATGAAGTACGACATGGGCGGCGCCGCCGGCGTACTGGGTACCCTGAAGTCCGTGTGCGAGCTGGACCTCAAAGCCAACATCGTCTTCGTTCTGGCCGGCTGTGAAAACATGCCCGACGGCAAGAGCTACCGCCCCGGTGACATCCTCACCACCATGTCCGGCCAGACCGTCGAAGTGCTCAACACCGACGCCGAAGGCCGCCTGGTGCTGTGCGACGCCCTCACCTACGTGGAGCGTTTCGACCCCGAGCTGGTGATCGACACCGCCACCCTGACCGGTGCCTGTGTCATCGCCCTGGGCAAGCACGCCTCCGGCCTGCTCTCCAACCAGAACTCCCTGGCCCACGACCTGCAGCACGCCGGTGAACAGTCCGGTGACCGTTGCTGGCGTCTGCCCCTGTGGGAAGACTACCAGGAGCAGCTGAAGAGCCCCTTCGCCGACATGACCAACCTGGGTGGTCGTCCCGCCGGGACCATCACCGCCGCGGCCTTCCTGTCCCGCTTCACCAAGAAGTACAGCTGGGCCCACCTGGACATCGCCGGTACCGCCTGGGAAAGTGGCGCCAACAAGGGCTCCACCGGTCGCCCTGTGCCTCTGCTGACCCAGTTCCTGCTCTCCCGCACCGGTGAGCTGGACGTAGAATAAGGCCTTGGGCCTGACCAACTGAAAAAGGCGGGGTTCTCCCCGCCTTTTCTGTTTCTGTCGCCGCCTCGACGCGATAGAATACTCCGTTCGCCCTTTGGGGCTGAGCTGACAGGAGCCGAACTGCATGGCCAACGCCACCTTCTATCTCATCGATGCCAACGCCGACGGTGCCCTGAGCGCCCACCTGAGCCTGGCCTGCCAGCTGGCAGCCAACTGCTACCGGCAAGGCAAACCTGTCTACCTCCACTGCGAGGACCAGGCCCAGGCAGAGCAGATGGATGAGACCCTGTGGCAGTTCGATGCCGATCGCTTCGTCCCCCACAACCTGGTGGGAGAGGGTCCCCGGGGTGGTGCCCCGGTGGAAATTGGCCATAATGGCCAGTTCAGCTCAAAAAAACGGCCGGTTTTAATCAACCTGGCCGCCAAAGCGCCCCAATTTGCGGTAGAATTTGCGCAAATTTTCGATTTTGTCCCGGCTGCCGACGATGCCAAGGCCCTGGCCCGTGAGCGTTACCGCGCTTACCGCCAGATGGGGGTGGAACTGACCACCCATGACCTGGCTGCGCAGCCGCTTTAGTTTTCACTGATTTCGGAACACCCATGGATAAGACTTACAACCCCAACGCCATCGAACAGCGCCACTATCAGCGTTGGGAGAATGCCGGGTACTTCAAGCCCCACGGCGACACCAGCAAAGACGCCTACAGCATCATGATCCCGCCGCCGAACGTCACCGGCAGCCTGCACATGGGCCACGCGTTCCAAGACACCATCATGGACACCATGATCCGCTACCAGCGGATGCAGGGCAAAAACACCCTGTGGCAGGTGGGTACCGACCACGCCGGTATCGCCACCCAGATGGTGGTCGAGCGCAAACTGGCCGCTCAGGGGATCACCCGTCAGGAACTGGGCCGTGAAACCTTCATTGACAAGGTGTGGGAATGGAAAGCCGAGTCCGGCGGTACCATCACCCAGCAGCTGCGTCGCCTGGGCGCGTCCGTAGACTGGGACCGTGAGCGCTTCACCATGGATGAAGGCCTGTCCAAGGCGGTTCAGGAGGTGTTTGTACGCCTGTACGAAGATGACCTGATCTACCGCGGCAAGCGCCTGGTGAACTGGGATCCCAAGCTGCACACCGCCATCTCCGATCTCGAAGTAGAGAACAAGGAGAAGAAGGGCTTCATGTGGCACTTCCGCTACCCTCTGGCGGATGGCGTTCAGACCGCCGACGGCAAAGATTACATCGTGGTGGCCACCACCCGTCCGGAAACCATGCTGGGCGACACCGGCGTGGCGGTAAACCCGGAAGACCCTCGCTACAAAAATCTGATTGGCAAAGAGATCATCCTGCCTATCGTTAATCGTCGCATCCCCATCGTCGCCGACGAGCACGCCGACATGGAGAAGGGCACCGGTTGTGTGAAGATCACCCCGGCCCACGACTTCAACGATTACGAAGTGGGTAAACGCAACAAGCTGCCGATGATCAACATCCTGACCTTCAATGGCGACATCCGTGACGCCGCCGAAGTGTTCGACTTCAACGGTGAAGCCTCCGACGTCTACACCACCGAGCTGCCCGAGAAATACCACGGCCTGGAGCGCTTCAAGGCGCGTAAAGCCGTAGTGGCCGAATTCGAAGAGCTGGGTCTGCTGGAAGAGATCAAAGACCACGTGCTGCAGGTGCCTTACGGCGACCGTGGCGGCGTGGTGATCGAGCCGATGCTGACCGACCAGTGGTACGTGCGCGCCGCCCCTCTGGCCAAGACCGCCACCGAAGCCGTTGAAAACGGCGACATCAAGTTCGTGCCTCAGCAGTACGAGAACATGTACTTCAGCTGGATGCGCGACATCCAGGACTGGTGCATCTCCCGTCAGCTGTGGTGGGGTCACCGCATCCCGGCTTGGTACGACGAGTCTGGCAAGGTCTACGTAGGCCGCACCGAAGACGAAGTGCGCGCCGCCAATGGCCTGGCCGCCGACGTGGCCCTGCGCCAGGACGACGACGTACTGGACACCTGGTTCTCCTCCGCCCTGTGGACCTTCTCCACCCTGGGCTGGCCGGACAACCTGGAAGATCTGAAGACCTTCCACCCCACCGACGTGCTGGTAACCGGTTTCGACATCATCTTCTTCTGGGTTGCCCGGATGATCATGATGACCATGCACTTCATCAAGGACGAAGACGGCAAGCCACAGGTTCCGTTCAAGACCGTGTACGTGACCGGCCTGATTCGTGACGAAAACGGCGACAAGATGTCCAAGTCCAAGGGTAACGTGTTGGACCCTCTGGATATGATCGACGGCATCGACCTGGAATCCCTGGTTGAGAAGCGCACCGGCAACATGATGCAGCCGCAGCTGGCCGCCAAGATCGAGAAATCCACTCGCAAGCAGTTCCCGGATGGCATCGCCCCACACGGCACCGACGCCCTGCGTTTCACCCTGGCAGCCATGGCCTCCACCGGTCGTGACATCAACTGGGATATGAACCGCCTGGAGGGTTACCGCAACTTCGCCAACAAGCTGTGGAACGCCAGCCGATTCGTACTGATGAACACCGAAGAGCACGACTGTGGCTTTGGCGGTGGCGAGATGGAGCTGTCCCTGGCGGATCGCTGGATCCTGGCCCAGTACAACGACACCGTGAAGAACATCCGTGAAGCGATGGAAGGCTACCGTTTCGACATGGCCGCCAACATCGCCTACGAGTTCACCTGGAACCAGTTCTGTGATTGGTACCTGGAGCTGACCAAGCCGGTTCTGCAATCTGGCAGCGACGCCCAGCAGCGCGGTACCCGCCACACCCTGATGACCGTGCTGGAAGGGATGCTGCGCATGCTGCACCCGCTGATGCCTTACATCACCGAAGAGATCTGGCTGACCGTTTCCAAGCTGATGGGCATCGAAGCCGATACCATCATGCTGCGTGAGTTCCCAAGCTTCGATGCTTCTCTGGTGAACGAAGAGGCTCACGCCGATCTGGAGTGGGTGAAGCAGTTCATCGTCGCGGTGCGTAACATCCGCGGTGAGCTGAACGTGGCGCCATCCAAGCCACTGAACGTGCTGCTGAAGAACGCCTCCGCTCAGGATCTGGCTCGCATCGACACCAACAGCACCTTCCTCACCAAGCTGGCCAACCTGGAGTCCATCACCGAGCTGTCTGGCGACGCGCCCATGTGCACCACCCAGCTGATTGGTGAGATGGAGCTGCTGATCCCCATGGCCGGCCTGATCGACGTGGAAGCCGAAATGGCCCGTATCGACAAGCAGATCGCCAAGCTGGCTCAGGACGCCGAGCGTGTTGAGAAGAAGCTCTCCAACCAGGGCTTCCTGGCCAAGGCCCCCGAGGCCGTTGTCGCCAAGGAGCAAGCCAAGCTGGATGAAGCCAAGCGCGACATCGCCAAGCTGGAAGAGCAGAAGCAACAGCTCAGCGCTCTGTAAGCTCTAGCCTGAAAACAGAAAAGCCACCCTAAGCGGTGGCTTTTTTATTGTTTTCACCCCTCTACAACCACAGACGCTGGATTGCGGCGTTCGCCACAATGACGGTGCGAAGGGGAGCCACATGGCATTGATTGAGTGCCCTGCGAACCTGCAGCTTCAAGCCAAAGCTACGACGGAGTGCTCCCCCACGCCACACGCACCATCGCCTCCCCGGCGCACGCCGGGGCCCAGTGGCTTTCCTGTTTGGGCTCCGGCTAAAACCACAGACGCTGGATTGCGGCGTTCGCCACAATGACGGTGCGAGGCATTGATTGAGTGCCCTGCGAACCTGCAGCTTCAAGTAAAAACAGCGACGGAGTGCTCCCCCACGCCACACGCACAATCGTCTCCCCGGCGCACGCCGGGGCCCAGTGGCTTTCCTGCTCGGGCTTCGACAAAAACCAAAGACGTATATGGACGCCCCTGCAGTTGCAAGACATTGATGAGATCGGTTTGCGGACGTATATTCGGCGTCTGTATTACCTTCGAGAGGTAGCGCCACAATGTGGTCCGAACCTGGCCACCTTCACGCTGGAACGACATTCTCTGTCGGTCTTATGTCAGGCTCTTGCCAGGCCGGATAACCGTTTTTCATCAAGCTATGCAAACTCAGGTTGCTTGGTACCCTCTATTCCTCTTTCTGAGTGGAGGATGTGGTTATTTAGAAACTGTGAAAGCGTGGGTCAACTCGAATTGGTTTCCGCTGACCGTCATGCTCCAGGCAATCCGGGCCAATTTATTGGCCAGGGCCACGATTGCCTTGCACTTGCCCCGACGCGCTATCAGGTTGCTCAGCCATCTCCCCAGCCTGTCATCTCGTTTGGCCACATGAGCGAAGACCGCTCTTGCCCCGTGAATTAACAGCACTCGTAGTTGCTTGTTTCCTGCCTTGGTGATGCTGCCCAATCTAGTTTTGCCTCCAGTGCTGTGCTGCTTTGGAACCAAGCCACACCAAGCCGCCAGTTGACGGCCATTAGAAAACTGCCGACCGTCACCCACTTCACTGACGAAAGCCGCCGCGACAATGGGGCCGAACCCCGGAATGCTCTGCAAAATTTGGTAGCGCGGCTGCTGTTTGCACAGCTGATGAATCTCCTGCTCTATGGCTTTGATTTCCTCATCCAGAGCTTTGAGCTCCCGCTCTATCCGCAGCAACAGCCCCCGCATGACAAAGCTCAGACCGTTATCGCCATCTTCAACGGATTCGGGTAACTGATTTCTCAGCAGCTTTATCCCGGTACTGAAGTTAACGCCATATTCCCCTGCCAAGCCGCGTATCTGACAGGCCAGAGCCGTTCTGTATTCGACCATTCTCTGCCGGACGCAACGCAGAGCCTTAATGTCTTGCTGCTCAATGGTCTTTATGGGGACGGGATGCAGCTTAGGCCGGAAGGCTGCCTCGCAAATGGCCAATGCATCGTTGGCATCGTTCTTTTGCGCAGACACCATGGGTTTTACGTGTTGTGCGGGGATGAGCTTCACCTGGTAACCAGCCTGCTGAAGCTGCCTTCCCCAATAGTGAGAGCGAGCACAAGACTCCATGGCCACTAGTGTACCCGTTGGAAATTCAAGGAGTGTGTGAAGCAGCTTTTCTCTTTTGACCTTGCGGTTCCAAAGGATGGAGCCATCCTCCAACAGAACGCAAACCTGAAAAACACTCTTGGCTAAATCAATTCCAATGGCTTTAATAGACATGATGGATGCTCCTCTCTGAATTATGTGTCGCAACTTAATTCTGGCGCATTTGACGCCGTATCGTAGGGGGGCGTCCATCACATCACTGGATTGCGGCGTTCGCCACAATGACGGTGCGAGGGGGAGCCACATGGCATTGATTGAGTGCCCTGCGAACCTGCAGCTTCAAGTAAAAACAGCGACAGAGTGCTCCCCCACGCCACACGCACAATCTTCTCCCCGGCGCACGCCGGGGCTCAGTGGCTTTCCTGTTTGGGCTCCGGCTAAAACCACAGACACTGGATTACGGCGTTCGCCACAATGACGGTGCGAGGGGGAGCCACATGGCATTGATTGAGTGCCCTGCGAACCTGCAGCTTCAAGTAAAAACAGCGACAGAGTGCTCCCCCACGCCACACGCACAATCGTCTCCCCGGCGCACGCCGGGGGCCAGTGGCTTTCCTGTTTGGGCTCCGGCTAAAACCACAGACACTGGATTGCGGCGTTCGCCACAATGACAGTGCTAAGGGGAGGTGCATGGCAATGAATACACTCCCTGCGAAACTGCAGCTTCAAGCCAAAGCTACGACGGAGTGCTCCCCCACGCCACACGCACAATCGTCTCCCCGGCGCACGCCGGGGTCCAGTGGCCTTCTGCCGCCCGCAAAAACTCACAATTTTCGACAGGAAATTAAAGTTCCGGAAAAAAGCTGTCGCCCTAGCCCACCCAGTGGGCTAATTTTCAGGAAACCGCAATGCCACAGGCCAAGATGAAGTTCGCCATCGACGATGGCTCCACCAACGTAAAAATCAGCTGGATCGAAGGTGGTCTGGTGCGCAGCATCACCTCCCCCAACTCCTTCCGTAAGGAGTGGAAGAGCGCCGCGCTGCTGAGCGACAAGAAGGTGTTCAACTACCAGGTGGGCAGCACCAAGTACACCTACGACGCCACCTCGGACAAGGCACTGTCCACTACCCACGTGGCCTTCCAGTACGACGACCTGAACCTGCTGTCTGTGCACCACGCCCTGCTGCAGACCGGCATCGAGCCCTGCCCGGTCTCCATCCTGGTAACCCTGCCCATCACCGAGTACTACAACGCCGACGACTGCCAGAAGAACGAAGAGAACATCGCCCGCAAGAAGGCCAACCTGATGCGGAAGATCAGTCTCAACAAGGGCCAGCTGTTCGAGATTGTCGACGTCCAGGTGCTGCCGGAGAGCCTGCCTGCGGTACTGACCACCCTGATGGACTCCGGCGTCAACCAGTACACCAAATCCCTGGTGATCGACTGCGGCGGCACCACCCTGGACATGGGGGTGATCGTCGGTGAGTTTGACGATGTCTCCGCCGTCTACGGCAATGCCGACATCGGCGTATCCATGGTCACCAACGCCACCCGCAAGGCCCTGGCTGCCGCCGACAGCGACGCCAGCTATCTGGTGGCCAACGAACTGATCAAACGCCGCCACGACCGCGATTTTGTTGGTGACGTCATCAATGACCTGTCCAAGCTGGACTGGGTGCTGGGCAAGATTGACGAGAAGATCGCCGAACTGGGCAGCGCCGTGGCTTACGAGGCCAAAACCTTCGCCCGCAACCCCAACCGCATCTATCTGGTGGGCGGTGGCGCCACCCTCATCGAGCCGGCGATCCGCGAAGCCTACCCCAGCCTGGGCGAGAAGATTGTACTGGTGCCCGAGCCCCAGGAAGCCCTGAGCCGGGAGATCTGCTGCTACCACGCCGCCGAGCCACAAACCGCCGAAGCCGTCTGAGGCCAGTATGCGCATACGTTGCAGCTTTACCCTGGAGCCTGAACAACATCAGAACCACAGCCATGCGGTGGAACGACTGCGCCAATGGCAACAGCGGGAGAAGAGCCTGGAGAGCAACAGCCAGGCGCAACTGGCCCGCCGCAACGCCTTCCATCGGGATCTGTATCTGAGCGGGCTGTTCCTGCACCAGCTCTCCCCCCAACTGACGGCGCAGCTCAGCGCCCGCCTGGGGGAGCCCAATCCGGATGCCGCCCTGCAGCAGTGTCTGACCAATGCCGGGCTGCTACAGTCCGGCGAGGGCGCCCTCTCCGATGGCCAGTGGCAACAGCTCACCTCCATGCTGAAGACCGCCATGGCCACCCCAAAACCGGACGCCGGAGCTGATCTCGGCGCCCTGACCCGCCAGCTGGAACAGGTAGAGCACAAGTTGTCGACCATCCCCGCCCCCACACCGGCCCAAGTGGATCCGGCCCTCTCTGCCCTGGAAGGGCAACTGACGCAACTGGTGGAGTTTCAACAGACGCTGATGGAGAGGTTCGATGCCCTGCCCGAGCGCAGCCAGCCGGACCTTGGCCCCTCTTTGCTGCAACTGAAGCAGGGCCAGGAGAAACTGATGTCCCAGCTCAAGGGACTCAAAGGCCAACTTGCCCAGCCAGGCACTGCCGCCTCCGAACCGGAGCCGGCCCAGCTCGAAAGCCAGCTTGAGAAAGCCAGCCGGGTGAAAGCCAAGGGGATCTGGTAGCAGGCGGCCGCTAAGGCAGGGTGTGGCCCCGCCCTATGATGGTCCAGGGAAATGGCCGACCATTGTCCACCACCAGGCAGTTGCGCCCCCGATTCTTAGCCCGGTACAGGGCGGCATCGGCCCGGCGAAGAACGTCATCCAGGTGGCGGTCATCGATGCTCTGCTGCACCAGTCCCAATGACACGGTGATCTGTTCGACCCGCTCCTGCTTGTCGTGATCGACGGGCTGGTTCAGGGGGCGACGAATGCGGAAGGGGTAGCTGGCCACCTTGCGGCGTACATTCTCCAGGGCGTTGGCGCAGCACCCCCGGGTGCGCGAACGGAATACGATGACGAACTCCTCCCCGCCCAGGCGATACACCTTGCCGCCGCCCTCTACCTCATCCAGCAGCTGGGCCACCAGCCTGAGCACCTCATCACCCACTTCGTGGCCATAGGTATCGTTAAACTGCTTGAAATGATCCACGTCTGCCATGGCCAGATGAAACCCCCTGGGCAGATCGTTGAGCATGGACTCCAGGCTGCGCCGGTTGCGCAGCCCGGTTAGGGTATCGAAGAAGGCCAGACGATAGCTGTGCAGCAGCAACAGCAAAATGGTGAACACCCCCATGGCCGAGAACGCCACCTCAGGCATGCTCTCCACCTTGAAGCCGCACACCCCAAACCCGAGCACCAGCAGCGCCATCAGCGCCGCCATGTCCACGCTCTCCCGCCGCTGAAACAGCATGGCCAGGGGCACCGTCATGCTGGTCACCAGCAAAATCAATCCGGCCAGAGGCGGGTCGCCCAGATCCAGTCCGGGCAGGCTCGACAGCAGCTGCTCTGAGGTCGCCGGGATCTCCACCAGCAGCACCGCCCCCAGGGCCAGCACCGACGCCAGCAACAGGTAACACTTCCAGTTGTTGGACTCCCCAGCCATCAGGTCGGGCACCAGCTCGAAGGTGATGATCAGCGGCGGCACCATCAGGCACAGCAGCCACAACATCAGCTCGTTGTGGCCAAAGGGCAGCAGCTGCTGCAGATAGAGTTCAAGGATGCTGTAGGCCACCAGGGACACCAGCAGAATGAAACTGACCTTGGGTTGGGCATAGAGGCGGCTCACCAGCCAGGCGGCGCACAACAGCAGCCACGGCAGGACCGTGACCAGATTCATGATGGCGGGATGAGACCCTGCCAGCAGTTGGGGCAGCAGCAGTATCAGGGAGCAGAGCAGCACCGGCAAGGCGCCCTGCACCGTCCGTATCAACATATCAACATCCTGTTCCTCGCGAGGAGCACTCCTGTGCTCCCATTTTTTGGTTTTCACCAAAGAGGATAGTTGAGATGTTCCGGGTACGCCTAAAGGGATAGATCGAAATATCGGGAAAAGTTAGAACTTTTTGCCGGTCGTTATGCCATGGCCCGGCGACGTGCGGGGCGCCGGCCAGGGGTGGCGTCGGCACGAATGCAGTTACGGCCCGCCTGTTTGGCTTGGTAGAGGGCCTCGTCCGCCCGCTTGATCACCGCCTCGGCATTGGCATCATCGAAGCGGGCCTGAGCCAGCCCCATGGACACCGTGATGGTTTGCGGCGGCGTCTTGGGTTTGGCTTCCCGACGACGCCGTCTTACCGGGCCGCTGGGCTGCTTGTCACGCACGTAGAAGGGGTAATCGGCGATGGCCTGGCGAATCTCCTCCAGCGCCTCCAGACAACGCTTGCGATCGCGGCTGGGGAACAGGATGGTGAACTCCTCACCGCCGTAACGATAGACGGTGCCCCCGGCCCCCACCTTGGTCAGCCGCTGGGCCACCAGCCTGAGCACGTCATCGCCCACGTCGTGGCCGAAGGTGTCGTTGAAACTCTTGAAGTGGTCGATGTCCACCATGGCCACCTGGTAGCGGCCACTGAGCCCTTTCAGGCGCGAGTCCAGGCTGCGGCGGTTGCGTACACTGGTCAGCAGGTCGTAAAACGCCAGCCGGTAGCTGTGCAGCACCAGCACCACCAGCAGCAACACCCCGAGGCAGGTGAACATCAGTGAGGAGATCCCCGGCACATCGAAGTTGAAGCTGGTCAGCGCCAGGGCCATCAGGCACAGCAGGGCGGCGGAATCCCCCTTGTCCTGGCGGCGGTTCTGGCTGAGGGCGCAGATGGCGAAATAGCTGCCCATCAGCAGCAGGGCCAGCCAGGGGGCGGGGTAGCCGCCCAGAGGCTCAAACCAGCCCGCCAGCGCCTGGTGGGCACCAGCCGGATCCGTACTGAGCTGATAGTAGAACAGACCGGTGGGCACCAGGGCCACGGTCAGGGCAGAGAGGTAGTAGCCGCTGAACAGCCAGCGCTCGGGGAGCTTGTCGTAGAGGAACACCAACAGCGGGGCGATGAGGCACAACCCCCAGAACTTCAGCTCGGTGTTGCCCTGGGGCAGGGGCACCTGCAGGTCGTTGCGGATCAGGGCATAGGCACCCAAGCACACCATCACCATAAAGCTGAGCTTTTTCAGTCCATAGACGAAGCTGACCAGCCCGGCCGCTCCCAGCAGCACCCAGGGCAGGTACTCCAGCAGCCAGCGCACTTCGCCGCCGGCGGCCGCCAGCCATCCTGGCAGCACCGCCATACTGATCAGCATAAACAGCGCCATACCTAGTTGGATCAGGCGATGCGACATCCTATCTCTTCCCCTAAGGTTATGCTGGCACCAGGTGCCCTATTGTTCTCTTGTGCTACAGAGTACCTGAAATGGCACCGCAGCGGGATAGATTCCCTGGCGAATCCTTCGCACAAGGCGACCCATCCCGCCGCAAACTGAAACTAGGCCAGGCTGAGGATACTGTCCCAGTACAGTTGAAGCAGACGCTCGTTCTCCACCCCAACGCACACACTCTGGGCCCGGTTGGAGGACCACTGGTCGTGGTGGTAGAACTTGTCGTCGGTCTTCTGGATGGTCATGCCGATGGCAGGCCCGTCGGTGACCACGCGTACCGGCCCCTTACGGGTGGTGAACAGGCTGGGGTCGGCCACATAGGCCACCGCCGACGGGTCGTGCACATGGCAGCCATTGACGCCAACGCGCTCGGAGTAGAACTTCAGGTAGAAACGGCTCACGTCCCAGATGAACTGGCCCACGTCACCGGCGGCATCGCGCAGCTTGTCCAGGTATTCGCCGGTAAAGAAGGTCTGGTGGGTCACGTCCAGGCCGACGATCACCACATGCCAGTCGGCGGTAAACACCACATCAGCGGCATGAGGGTCGTCATAGATGTTGGCTTCGGCCACGGGAGAGATGTTGCCGCTGTGGCCCTGTTCGCCGAAGGCCGCCCCCATGATCACCACCTCTTTGACGTTGTTGACGATCTCAGGGTCGTACTCCAGTGCCAGCGCCAGGTTGGTCAGAGGGCCGACCGCCACCAGGGTGATCTCGCCGGGATGGGCCCGGGTCATCTCGCTCATGTACACATGGGCGGGACGAGAATCGATGTTGATGGGCTGGTCCGCCGGCGCTTCCACCGTGCCCAGGCCGTGTTCACCGTGCACCACCACGGTCGGGCCCACAGGATCACGAGTGATGGGGCCTTCGGCACCACGCACCACGGTGGCGCCCATGTTGAATTTGTCGTTGAGGAAGCAGGCGTTGCGGGTGCAATCCTCGATGGTGCCGTTGCCGTACACCGTGGTGATGGCCATCATGTCGATGTTGGGCAGGGCGTGGGCAAACAGCAGGGCCATGGCATCATCGATGCCTGGATCGGTGTCAAAGATAATCTTCTCGGCCATAGGGGTCTCTTTCTTGTTCTGAGTTCAGCGCAGCCGGCGCTCGGTGGCGCCCATTATCGATCACACACCAGGTGAAAACTGCGCGGCCGGCCTCGTTTACCGGATTGGATTATAGCGCCGCCAATCCGTCGGTGAACTGGATTATTTTACTCTGTTATCTACCTGCCTCTCACCACTGCTCGTCGATGAAAACCACAGACGCTGGATTGCGGCGTTCGCCACAATGACGGTGCGAGGGGAAACCGCATGGGTTGGATTCAGGCTCCTTGAGAACCTGCAGCTTCAACTAAAAACAGCGACGAAGTGTTCCCCTAACCTATTGCACAATCGTCTCCCCGGCGCACACCGGGGCCCAGTGGCTTTCCTACTCGGGCCCGCTGAAAACCACAGACACTGGATTGCAGCGTTCGCCACAATGACACCCCTCTCCCGTCTCCCCGGCGCACGCCGGGGCCCAGTGGCTTTCCTGCTCAGGTCCACCTAAAACCACAGACACTGGATTGCGGCGTTCGCCACAATGACGGTGCTAAGGGGAGCTGCATAGGTTGGAATCAGACTCCCTGCGAACCTGCAGCAGCGACTAAAGGCAGAAGACCTCTTGGCGACGAGTCAGCAGCAACCTCAACCCGTTACTACTGAGTGCCTCCCCCACCCTATCGCACAATCGTCTCCCCGGCGCACGCCGGGGCCCAGTGGCTTTCCTGCTCAGGTCCACCTAAAACCACAGACACTGGATTGCGGCGTTCGCCACAATGACACCCCTCTCCCGCCTCCCCGGCGCACGCCGGGGTCCAGTGGCTTTCCCGCTCGGGCTCCGCCGAAAACCACAGACACTGGATTGCGGCGTTCGCCACAATGACGGTGCTAAGGGGAGCCGCATGGGTTGAATTCAGGCTCTCTGCGAACCTGCAGCTTCAAACAAACGTAGCAACGAAGTGTTCCCCCTCCACACGCACAATCGTCTCCCCGGCGCACGCCGGGGTCCAGTGGCTTTCCTGCTCGGGCTCCGGCTAAAACCACAGACACTGAAGTACCGCACTCAGCACAATGAAGATACTAAGCCACACTCTTGCGCGCACTGCGGCCCACCATGGCGTCGGTGCGGATGCAGTTGCGCCCCGCTTCCTTGGCCTCATAAAGGGCGATGTCGGCGCGCTTGATGGCCTCTTCATACCCGGCATCACTGGGCTCGGCCTGGGCCAATCCAATGGACACGGTGATGGCCTGAGGCGGCACCTCTTTCCCTCCTGGTCCCAGACGCCCTACCCTGCCCTTGGACTCACGGGAACGGATGCGAAACGGATAGGCGGCAATGGACATACGCACCTCTGCCAGGGCCGCGAGACAGGTGGCGCGGTCGGCGGAGGGAAACACTATGGTGAACTCCTCACCCCCATAACGAAACGCCACACCGCCAGCACCGATGCGATTGAGCCTCTGAGCCACCATCCTCAGCACGTGATCGCCCACGTCGTGGCCAAAGGTATCGTTGAAACGTTTAAAGTGGTCGATGTCGACCATGGCCAGTTGATAACGCCCACCCCGACCACTGAGCACCGCATGCAGGCGGCGCCGATTGCGGATCTCCGTCAGCGGGTCGAAATAGACCACCTGAAACCCGTGAAACAGCAGCAGGGTCCACAGCGCCAGCCCAAGATAGGTAAACACCAGGGAGGAGAAGCCGGAGATGTCATAGTTGCTGAATAGCAGCGCCAGGGCCGTCAGGCACAACAGGGCGGCGGAGTCCCCCTTATCCTGATTGCGGTACTGGGTTTGGGCACACAGGGCAAAATAGAGCAGCATAAACAGCAGCGCCAGCCAGGGGGCCGGATAGCCCCCCAGACCCTCCACCAGCGATTCCAGCATCCTGCGCTCAAGCTCCGGCGCATACTGATGCAGCAGCAACAGTAAGCCGCAGGGCGCTAGGGAAAGCGGCACCGCCAGGTAGTAACCGTCGAACAACCAGTGATCCGGCAACTGGTCATAGAGAAAGATCAGCAGAGGGGCCAGCAGGCACAGCTCCCAGAACAGCAGCTCGCTGGTATGCCCGGGCTGCAGCACCAACAGGTGTTGTCGGCATACGGTGTAGAGCACCAGGCACAGCACCACCATCAGGCTGAACTTCTTCAGCCCGTAGATGTGCGCAGTTACTCCGGCCGCCCCCAGCAGGATCCAGGGCAGGTAGACCAGCAGCCAGCGTACGCCCACCCCCACCTGGGTTTGCCAGTCGGGCATTATGGCCGCCACCACCAGCATCAACAGCGCCAGGCCCAACTGTAATTGACGATGAGACATCGCTTCTTATGCTCCGTGTCCCACCCTTTGGCCAGCACCAAGTGAGTGCGTTAAGGAGCGCCCCCGTATATTTCAGACCCAGACATACGGTCACCCACATGTCATCAATAGGACACAAAAGCGACTCCAATTGCCCGGGCCTGAAGGCGCACCGCAAAAAAGCACTCGCCAGTGTAAGCGGCTGTCCTCGGCATCGATTAAGACTTCATTGATGATTTGTATTATTCCGCACCCATGGACAGGAGTATGCTGACGGCAGATTTCGCACCCGGAATTCCCATGGCTCATCTGGACGGACGCAACTACTACCGCGCCCTGACCGCCCTTACCCTGGCGGCCATGGTGGTGTTCTGCAACCTGTATGTGGCCCAGCCGATGCTGCCGCAACTGGCCGACACCTTCGGCCTGGATGCCTCCACCGCCAATTGGCTGCATGCCGGAGCCCCCCTGGCCCTGGCGCTGTCGTTAATCCCCTGGGCCATGCTCTCCGACGTCCTGGGCCGTCGCCCCATCATGCTGATCTCTCTGGCCAGCCTGCCGCTCATTAACTTGGCGATTCTCACCACCAGTCAGGTGGAGTGGTTTATCGCCCTGCGCATCCTTCACGGCGTGATGCTGGCCGGCTTCGTGGCGGTGGCCGCCGCCTGGATGTCGGAAGAGATCGGCGCCGCCCGTCTCCCCACAGCCATGGGCAGCTACGTGGCCGCCAACGCCGTGGGTGGCCTCAGTGGCCGACTGGTGGGCGGCCTGGCCAGCCAGTTTGACAGTTGGCAAGTACCCTTTATGACCCTGGTGGCCCTGAGCTGCGCCGCCGCCCTGATGCTGTGGTGGCTGCTGCCCAGACAACAGAACTTCCAGAGCGTCACCCCATCGCTGAAGTGCGCCTGGCATGGGCTGATGGACCATCTGCACAACAAGCAGCTGCAGCCCGCCTTCCTCATCGCCGGCATCACCTTCGGCACCTTCGTCAACCTGTTTACCGTGCTGGGCTTCCAGCTGGCCCAGGCCCCCTGGAACCTGACCACTGCCCAGCTCTCATTGCTGTTCTGCACCTACCTGGCTGGCAGCGTCTCTGCTCAGCTGTCGGGCCGCTGGCTGCGTTACTTCACCGCTCCGGCAGGCATGCAGACCGGCGCCCTGTTCCTGATCATGGGCACGGTGATCACCCTGTCTCACGACCTGGCGGTAATCGTACTGGGGCTGCTGCTGTGTTCGGTGGGCTTTTTCCAGGTGCACAGCCTGGCCTACTCCTGGGTGGGCAAACAGGCGAAAAGGGAGCGGGCCAAAGCCAGCTCCCTCTATCTGGTGCACTACTATCTGGGGGCCAGCCTGGGCGGCTTCGTGCTGCTGCCCATCTGGCAATTGGGAGGTTGGCCGCTGGTGGTGGCCAGCAGCCTGGTCAGCTACGCCCTCATTGTGCTGCTGGCTCACAAGCTGCAGCTACGGGCGCAAGTTGAATCGACCGCCTGATAAAGCCTAGGTGTCCAGCGCCTTGGTGCGCACGGTCAGCACGTCACAATGCACATGGTTAAGCACCACATTCACGGTGGAGCCCAGCAGACGACGCAGACCGGAGTGACCGTGGGAGCCCATCACCACCAGATCGATGTCCAGCTCCTTCACCGCCCGCTCAATCTCGCCGGTGGCCCGGCCCTCGCGAACCAGCAGGTGATTGTCGTCCAGATCACCACCAAGCTGGGCCAGTTTCTCCTGGGAGCGGCGATTCAGGTCCTGTTTGAACTCCTTCAGGTGGCCGCTGAAACTGGCCGCCTCAAACAGATAGAGATCGGACAGAGACTCGTCCACATGCAGCAGGAAGAGTTCGGCGTTGTTGTCGGCGGCAATGCGCTTGCCCTTGGTTACCAGGCGCTCGTTGTCGTCGTGAAAATCAACCGGAATGAGAACCTTCTTGTAGTTACACATAGTCAGCCTCCCTTTTCACTCGCCTCAGACCTTCAGTGAGGCCCAAACCAGAAACTCAGCGTATCCCCATTAATTGTAGGTGAATGAACCGCATTTCACTGACCCGGAGTCCTGCCCTTTTCAGTGTGCAGACACAACAGAGCGGGCCTTGGCCCGCTCTCTTCATTCACTCGCAATCACCCAATCAAGGCACCAGCAGGACACCTATTCGCGGATACGCACGGTCAGCACGTCGCAATCAACGTGGTTCAGGACACTGTTGGCGGTGGAACCCAGCAGACGCTGCAGGCCGGAGTGCCCATGAGTTCCCATCACGATCAGGTCGATGTCCAATTCACGCACCACGTCTTCAATCTCGGTGGCCGCCTTACCTTCGCGAATCAGCTGCTCGGAATCGGCAACGCCCATCTCCTCGGCAAAGTTGCCCAGACGTACGTGGGATTCACTGCGGATCTTGTCTTTAAAGGCTTCCAGCTCATCACCGAAGCTCACCGCTTCAAAAGTGTAGATACCGGCCATCGGCTCATTGACGTGCAACAGGTAGATGTTGGCACCATTAATCTCGGCCAACGCCTTGCCCTTGGCAATGATCTGGTCGTTGTCGCTGTGGAAATCTAACGGAATCAATACTTTCTTATACGCTTTCATCCTGACTCTCCTTCTGCGCTCCTGGTGGGCCGTGCCTTGAAAGGCACTCCATTGGCGAATCTTTCGCCACAGTTCCATAGCACCATAGCCCCAAGCACCCAACCATGATCTCCATCAACCTCCCTCCCTAAGGTCACAGGACCTTTGTTCATGCGAAACGGCTTGACAGCGTGGCGTTTTCTTAACCAAACGCACCGGTGGAAGGTTCAGGCGGATGACAAGCCTGCCGCCCTTGGATATACTCTTCGGCCTAGTTGGGTGCAAACCCGACCAAAACAATTTGGCCCCTTAGCTCAGTTGGTTAGAGCAGGCGACTCATAATCGCTTGGTCGTGGGTTCAAGTCCCCCAGGGGCCACCATATACAGCAAGGCGCAGCCGGTTAGTAACCGCTGCGCCTTTATTGTTACTGACAATTGTCAGTTAACAGCTGAAAATCGCGGCCAAAGCAAAGCTATACCTGCTCTATCCCAGTGACTATCCACTTAGTTCTTCTTCCATACCCGGGCTCCGCTGAAAACTGCAAACGCACAGCACATGGGTAATTGAGTCTTTTCAACGTTTCATTAAGTGCATAATCCACTTTCATTGTTTTCGGCTCAAACCCACCACTGGATCTAATACTAAAATTAACTGTTCCATTTTTTTGGGTCGGAGCAACGCAAAAAAGATGACTAATTTCGAAATTTGACTGCTTTCCAGTAGAGTATCCTGCACCAAACTTGTACCCCAGAAGCATGACACTTTCATTTGAATTAACATTTAAGATTGCATCATTTTTAGATTTATCTATTTCGCTATGTAGAGAACTTAACTGCTGACGCAACTGAATTTTAGTTTCAGCAAACCAACTCGAATGAATAAAATACCGCGGCGCTTTCCAAAGGACAGCGTGCTCTATATCTGTAGGTGAACTATCTCTTGGCAGATAAGATAGGTCAATTTCTATCATCGTTCGCTCGGCTCTAGTTACTTCAAGAACTTTGGCATCATCAATACCATGGGTAACCAATATTTCAATATCAACCCAATCCCCTTCTGAGGTCAACGCTGTAAGGTCGGGCCGATAAGACCCTATACTTTTCTCTACCTCAACTCTTTCAAACTGAGTTAGCTCTGCCTCCCTATGTCTCTGCAAATCTAAATTTTCGAACCGGTCATCATCTACAGATACTGATTCACCCGGAAACAATAGGCACCGATGGGTTACCAGAATCTGCTTAGCCATCAAGTGCAGTGCGGTCTCTGCTCCAGCTCCACAATCAGCACCAGCATAGTGAGCGAAATGATGAGCTCGAATGTTGCCTTTTTTGGCGATCAATAGTGCATCGCAATGGGGGCAGCGGCAATCACAAAGTAGCCCATGACTGACCTCCTCAATATGTACTAGCTTGTTGTTTAACCTTCCGTAGAGTAACTCAGAGCTGCTTCCAACCAATGATTGGCTCTTCTCAACAATGTTCAATTCGTGTGACTTATCCATGCTTGTGACCTCACCTTCAACAGATCTAATGGCACTATTGTGCTCGAGACCAATAGTGGATAAGGTACTAAATTAATTCGTGAATTTCCGGAATTTCCGGATACTGGCATAAGCAGGCGTGGGGAAAGGCTATGAATCCGCAGCAGCTCAATTTCTTATCGAATAGCATTGAGTTCTTAAAGCAAGATCTGGGAAGGGATGAACAGATTCTATTTCTGGAGAATTGCTTGAAGCGCCTTCAAGAAACGGAGAGCCTAAAACGGAGTGAACTGCCTGAATTAGCTGCTTTGGGAAACGCTCGAGATCCAAAGACTCATGATAAATGGCTCACTAAGCTCTGCGATTTACTACAGCAAAATCAACAACGATTATGGGAAAAACACGGGGAAGATCTACAGCGTTTCCCAATGCTCGTTCGCCGCTGTAGCGAAGGAGGAGCAGGAAATGAAACTTACTTTGAACTAGAACCAATCGACCCTAGTACTGAACCCACTATTCAGAACCTAAACTCTAATCAGAATAATAATCCACAACTCACAGCCATTAAATATGAAGCAGTAAGGCTAAAACGGACACCCTGGTACCTAAAATTATGCAACCCTCTATTTGAATCTCGGAGAACAAGAGTGTGGCTGCTGGCCTGTTTATTAATTTCCTTTTGGATAACACCTTTAGTAATTTCGGCGTGGCTTGTCTCTGTTCAACTCTACGGACACCTGCTCTACCCCACCTTTTTATGGGCTACCATTACACTCAGTTACTGTTTAGTCTGGAGACCAATAAAAAATCTACTTGCAGTTGCTTTAAGAAAAGTAACTTTATTGGAGCATGTGATGTCGCCCTATGGCTCGATTTGTATTAGCGAAGTAAAGAAGACTAACCAATGCATAGATTCAAAATATGTCAAACGAGAACTTACGTCCTTTGATCTGACTGCAAACTGCCCAATTTGTCACAGGACCCATAAAATTACTAAGTCCATATCATTAGAAAAGCAGTCATTGTTTAACTCCCGTTTAATCGGTGTATGTGTAAACAATCCTCTAGAACACCGCTTCTCGTTTGACAAAGATACGATGGAAGGGTGCAAAATAAACTAAAAGAGCCTCAATACTGCACCAAGGAACTTGGCAATACAATAGAGAACATTGTACTGGTCATGCTTGGATTATGATACAGGCTTCACACAGCCCAAATCTCACTCTAAGGCTCACTCCTGGTCTTTACTATGAACATCATTCTCGGTGGTTCACCCTTGCCCTTCAATGAATCACACAACAAAACTCACAAAAAACCACTATAAATCAATAAATTTCATCAAAACTACATTTGATCATTAAGCAATCGGTGGCAGTATCATCACTACGGTTACTAAATCACTCATTGGTACGCTTGTGGCTAAGATCAAATACGGAAAGAATGGTCAAATTCTGCAATTGGCTTCTCATTTAAAAGGACTTACGGCCCGCCACATCCTAAACGCGGTTGCCGAATTTGAATCTCTGAATGGTGATATCGAATCTTATGATGACTCCCGCTTATACGACCTCGTCATAAACGGTAACAAGTACCCACCCAAAGCCATCTTTGGACTGGCAGCAAGCCAGGTGTTAGGACAAGCCGTACTCTCGAGCCATTTCAGCGCAGGCGATGAACATCCTTGCTTTAAACTGCTCAGGCAGCTCGGTTTTCTCATTCAACCCAAAACAGAGCGACCAACCGCTGAAGATGGCCTGATTTTACACCGTCGCTATAACAGAAAATCGGTTTGTCGTATCTTCTCACCAAAGACCAACTTCACCCCAGGAAGCGGCGTTTGGGGCCTGCAAGGAATCATTCCAAACTCTCCTTGTGTCGATGACTTCGTCCTATTCGTTACTCTTGGCCACTACGATGGCAATGATTACGAAGACTCAGTCACCGCTGATGGCTACCTAATGTGGAAATCCCAAAACAGGCATGATCCAGAATCGCCGATCATAAAATCGTTAGTTACTCACAATGAGAACGACAACAATGTGTACCTATTTTTGAGAACATCCGAAAAAGACGATTACTGCTACCTTGGTCCACTAGCGTTTCATTCCTGGGACTCACGCTCCAGCAACCCCGTTCATATCTCTTGGAAAATTCTAAACTGGCCCTTAACTCAGGCAACGCAAAAAGAGATTGGCCTTGAGCTGCAAGCGCCAACCGTCGCCACCTATAAACCACTGCAACCTATCGATGAACATGCAAGCCTCGTAGAATGCAAAAAGCCAGTTGGACAAACTCAACGAACCAAATCACACACGGGAACGCAGGGCACTGTTAATTGGGATAAACGAGATCAGAGAAATAGAGAAGTCGGCCTTCGGGGAGAAGAGCTGGTTTTAGCTTATGAGAAATCTCAGCTACTGCAGGCTGGTCGGCCAGACTTGGCCAAGAAAGTGGAGCATGTGGCCTTAACCAATTCCGCTGCTGGCTATGACCTGCTCTCTTTTGATGCTCACGGCCATCGCAAATACATCGAAGTAAAAACCACTTCAGACTCTCACAATACACCATTCTATATCTCAAGAAATGAAGTAGAGCGCTCCTTAGAATTAGGAAAGGATTATTGGATATACCGAGTCTTTGGATTTAACCCAACCAACACTCAAACCCGCTTCTATAAAATTCAAGGAGCAGCGGATCAAGTGCTGAATCTGCAGCCTGAAGTCTATAAAGCAATGGCGTTAAGCAACGAGTGAATGCTTAGGGAGCCCGGTGCAATCCATGCCACTCCCTCAACAATAATCGGCTCTTTAGCCCGGCGCTTTGCAATCCCAGAGCGTCGTAGATGGCTTCAAACTCACGGCAGCCTTTGTCTAGATTGGGTAAGGAAACCTGGGCTTGCGCGAAGAACTGATTACGTTCCTGCTCGGTGCTAAAGGCGGTTTGCCACCATTCCAGCACCCAAGCGCGTGATTGAATAAGCCGTTGTGGGTGGGGTAATCGGTCTGATTTGTTGCGATTTTCCTCAGTGGTCGTGGGCAGTAGGTTCCAGCGATCGTTATTCGGCCAATGGGCAAACGGCAGGCAGTGATCGACCTCGGCCCCTTTTGGCGACATTGGATTGCCACTCCAAACGCTCCGTAGTTCATAACCGCTCTGGTACAACTCAGCCATCTTATTCCGAATTAGGCTAGTGTCGTGTTTGGCATCCACCCACTTCAGGTGCTCGTAATAATCGCCCAGAGTAACGGGGCTGTTCAGGCGCTGCTCCTGGTCGATGTTGCACTGATATCGGCGCATCTCATTGACCCACTCCTGAGTAAGCAGCGGCTCAATCCAGCTGTGATAAACCCGAAAACTGTCCCACAAATCCGCATTGAGAATGAAGCGGCCGTAACTGCTGAAATAGTCGTTATCCAGCAGCACCGGGCCGATACCGCGCACCTGCTTGCGCTCTATGGCAAACAGCGGCTGGCTCTTGTCGTCACGATAGATAAACGTAACCGGCCCCTGCTTAATCGTATTAAGTACATCCTGAAACGTGGCCTTGAGTGCCGCCGCTTCTTCGGTATTGAGAAACGCCCCCACCATCAGGTCGTCCGGGCCAAGATGCAGCTTCTGCAGCTGTTTCCAACCGGCTTTCACAAATGCCAGTTTGGCGTTGGTTCTTGGCATTTGGTGCAGGCCACCGATATTGCACAGGCGCATGTACTGGCGAGTCCAGTACAGCGCAACCAGCCCCACAGGAATCGCCACCTTGCTGTCACTGCGATCAAGAACACAGCCCGGGTGGGCATCGGCGATGCGAAGAAGGGTTCTCAGCAAGGCCAGCTTATAAGTGGCAGACTTGCTGTCGTTGAGGATCACCTGACGAATAGTGGCCAGGTTATCACTGCCGTCTTCTGGCTTGCTCAGTACAACGGTCTGCCAGGTAACCTGACTGCGACCCAGCTCGTCACTCATTTTCTCGGTGGCCAACTTCATCACCAGACCGTGATGCCTGGCCAGCTTCTCCAATTCCTCAACTGAGACGGTATGACCGGTACGACCGTCACCAAATTCGCCATGGCGCAGAGAGATAATTAAGTGGCCACCCGATTTGAGCAGATTGGCCATCTTACGAAAGGCACGGGCACGCTCAGAAAGGGCAATGTGCATCCACACCGCACTGGCCAGAATCAGGTCGAACCGCATTCCCAGCTTAGTGACCTCGGAAAACTCCGGCAGCGAGTCCGTTATCCAGTTTACTGGTAGGTTCTGGGTATTGAGCTTGCCAATGGTTTTGAGTGCTGCGGTCGGCTCTACCGCAACCACTTGCGCGCCTCGCTCAGCCAACCATTTGGCATCGCGACCACTGCCAGCACCTATGTCCAAGGCAAACAGATCCTGGCAGCTTTCGTTCGGCCAAAAGCTCTCCCAGGCTTTGTGCACCTGCTTGAATGACACGCTGTCATAGGTGTTCGCCAACGATTCGGCGTTGATTTCGTAAAACTTGGCGGTTAGGGCATCCATTCCTACGGACTCGCGACAATATACGGCAGAGAGTACAAACTCCCAATCTACGGCAATTGATACTATTTTCCAGTGACTTACACCAAATATTGATGGGCAAATTTAGCCAAACTGCAGCAACACCTTGTTACCACCGGGACGCACACCGACACACAATTAGAGCTAGGCTGAAAGTGTGTGACGTCACCCTTAGCGTTCCTCGCACTCAGAATCCCCCCGGCCCATACGGCCGGGTCTTTTTTTGCCATTGGCCGAATCCTGCAGCCTCTCCTATAACTTAGGTATGATCACTGAAGGAGAGCCATCCATGAGCCATGGAGAAAAAGCCGGTGACCGAGAGCGCCGGGAAAAAGATCGCCGCAGCCATATGGAGCGTCGTGGCGAAGTACGCTTTGAAGACGAGAAGGGAGATCGCCGGCACCTGACCGGGCGTCGAACCGAAGACCGAATTACTTCGAAAGTCATTGCCTAAGGGCATAAGAGAGAAGGCACTGTTCTACAGTGCCTTTCTTATTTTGTAGCTCACCTTGCCTTAAATTGAAGCCCAACTTTCCTGAGCTTGCGCCAATTCCTGCCTATACTCCTTATCTCTCTGACCTAGGTTGTTATACCCAACCACAGGAGTTTGCTATGAAACCGGCGCTACCACGAATGAATAAGCTAACGCTGACAGCAACACTGTTCTCCCTCTGTTTAAGCACCAACCTCCATGCCGAAGGCAACGAGATGCTGCTGCCCGCCGTGGGCAGCCAGGCCATCATCGATGCCCAGCTCAACGGCAACAAAATTCGCATCTCGGGAACCGGCCTGCACACCCTGCCGGCTCTGCCCGGCAGCATCACCATCGACCTGAACCCTGGCGAAACCATCGAGCGGGTGCTGCTCTACTGGCAGGTGTTCGATGAAGACACCGCCTACGACGTCGACATCGACGTAGAGCGCATGGGCGATGGCTTTGCCAACATGGTGACCGGCCAAATAATTGGCGAGTACGTGGAAGGCTTTGGTGGCTCGCCCGACCTGGCGTTCTACAACGCCTACAGCGCCACCATTCGCGCCGACATCACCGACCTCAACCTGATTCAGCCCGGCAGCAACACCCTGCTGATCTCCGGCCTGGACCAGATTGCCCTGCCTGACCCCAACTTCGGTGACGATGGCCGTAACGGTGCTGGCATCCTGCTGATCTACTCTGACGACTCCGGCGATGGTGTGCAGCTGCTCGATGGCCACGATGCCGCCTGGTGGGAGCGCAACTACCCGGGTACCGACAAGTTCTCCGAAACCCTGGGCTCCACCGTACCGGTGCGCTTCCAATTTGAGCCCGCCAGTGTCGAGCGCTTCGCTGCTCTCTCCATGTTTGTCTCCAGTGTCGAAGGCAGCGGCCAGACCGGCGACGACCGCCCCTCAGTGGTGGTGATTCGCCCCGGTGGCGATCCCGCCGATGAAATTCGCGATGCCAACGCCCTGATGAGCAACCGCGGTGAGGAGTGGGACGATTACCTGAAGATGGTGCCCATCCCAGCTGGCGTGGATTACGTGGAGGTGGAGATCCTCTCCGAGACCGACCCCTATGTGGACCCCCTGAGCGTGTTGAACCCGGATGGTTCCAAGACCATCGATCCGGCCTCCTTCGTGTGGCTGGCCGCGGGCCTGACGACTCCGACTCCGGTAGAGAACGTGTGTGAATGTCGGCCTAAAGCGATCACCTTCACCTATGTAGGGGGCAGCTGCGCCGCATCCGATAACGATCAGGGTGAAGAGTTTAAGTGTATGGGCGACCTTAACTTCGCCGAGCCGGTGAGCGTCACCACCTTTGCCCACAAGTTCAACCTGGGTGACACCCAGCGAGACATCGCTGTCACCACACCCATGGTCTCCCTGGGCGGCGCCGTGACCGTGGTGGCCGACGGCACCGGTGGACGTGCAGGACGACTGCCACCGCAAACCAAGCTGCTGCTGCAGGTGAACGGCACCATGCAGACTCTGGACATCCACACCTCCTGTTCACTGCCGCTGAATACCGGGGACCAGTTCGGCCCTCTGGTACTGCAGAGCTTTGTTCAGGGTGATCAGTGTGGTCGCGACTGACTAACATGGCGGCTCCGAACTTAGGAGCCGCCTTACCCTCGCGTAACATCTGCCCACAACAACACAGCCCCTCACACTTTCACCGACACAACTGCCAGGAACATGACCCTGGCCTCTGGTGTTCGCCCTGCGTTTGCCTAGTATGTGGATACCCTCTGCACACTGGGCAACTCTATGAATAGAAGACAATTTATCTCTGCCAGCCTGGCCGTAGCCACTTCTGCTTCCCTGCCGCTGTATGCCTCGGCGGATCACAGGCAGTTTCGGGTCATCGCCCTGGTGTTCGACGACTATGAGACTCTGGATCTGCACGGTCCGGTAGAGATGCTGGGGCACATGGAGGGCTGCACCATCGAGTTGGTGGGCCGTCGTTCCATAACCCGCAGCTACCAAGGGCCCAAGGTGGTCAGCGATCTGTCCATGGACCAGGTGCACCCTTGCGACCTGTTCCTCATTCCCGGAGGCCTAGGGACCCGTAAACTGGTCAAAGACCAAGAGCTGCTGACCTGGCTAACCCAGCAGTGCCACGTGTCCGCCAAAGTATTCACCGTCTGCACCGGCTCCGCCCTGTTGGCGAGCACGCCGCTGCTTGACGGCGTGTCTGCCACCACCAACAAGCAGGCCTACGCCTGGGTGACTCACCTTAATGCCAAGGTGCTGTGGCAGCCGCGCGCCCGCTGGGTCAATCAGGGCAAGTACATCACCTCTTCCGGGGTCTCCGCCGGCACCGACGCCGCCCTGGAGCTGGTTCGACTCTACCGGGGAGAGAAGGAAGCCAAGCGCATCGCCACCCTGGCCGAGTACCAATGGAACAGTGATGCAGACAATGACCCTTTCGCCGTTGAGATATAGCTGCTGTCGCGAACACACCACCCTGACCCGGCTACACTGACAGTCAGGCTTTCAAGGAGCTGAAGGCCAAGCGGACATGGAGGTCTCTATGAAGCAGCACTCATTGGCCCTGGCTCTGGGGCTGACTCTCGCCTTTAGCCAATATCCTTTCACTGCCAGCGCCCTTGAGCCCAAATTGATGCTGGCCAGTGACTATCACGGCCAGATAGATCTCTCTCAATATCTGGTCAGCGAGAAGCTCGACGGTGTTCGTGCCTACTGGACCGGCAGTCAGTTGCTCTCTCGCAGTGGCAAGCCCATACAGGCGCCGCAGTGGTTTACCGCCGACCTGCCCGCCCTGGAACTGGAAGGCGAGCTGTGGATAGGCCGGGGGCAGTTTGAAACCCTGCTGTCTGTGGTGCGCGACCAAACGCCCGACGATCAGCAGTGGCGCCAGGTGCAGCTTCAACTGTTTGACATGCCCGGGGTGATGCAGCCGTTCTGGCAACGCTATGAGCGCCTGCAAGCCATCGCAAAGGCCATAGGTCAGCCACACATCCAGGTGCTCCCCCAGAGCCCCATAGCCAACGAGGAGGAGCTGCAATCGACCCTAGAGCAGCTCGCCAACAGCGGCGCTGAAGGTCTGATGCTGCATCATAAGGACAACCCCTACCTGCCAGGGCGCACCGGCAGCCTGATTAAGTACAAGAGCTATTCCGATGCCGAGGCAGTGGTGCTCAGCCACCTGCCCGGTAAAGGCAAATACACCGGAATGATGGGCTCGCTGCTGGTAGAGACACCGGACGGCATCAAGTTTCGCATAGGCACCGGCTTCAGCGACGCCGAGCGCTTAAATCCTCCTAAAGTGGGTTCGGTGATCACCTTCAGATACAACGGCCTGACCGAACGCGGCATCCCCCGCTTCGCCCGCTACATGCGCCCCCACCCAATGCTGTAGTGGGCGTTGGGTGTGGTGAATGAGAAAGGGAACAGTTTAGAAACAGCGTCATGCATGCGAAGGCCGGTATCTAGAGTCTTGTGCAAGAAAGCCACTGGACCCTGGCGTGCGCCAGGGAGACGACTGTGCGTGTGGCGCGGGGAGTGCTTCGTTGCTGTTGCAGGAGGGGTTGGCTAGTAATGTGCTGCCTGGCCTTGGCACATAGGTCCCTTAGCCATCCTGCTTGAACCTTCAGCATGCTCAGTGCCCTTTCAAGACCACGCGGTTCCCCCCAGCACGGTCATGCCGGCGAACGCCGGTATCCAGAGTCTTTGATTTTTAAGGGGCGAAAGAAAGCCACTGGACCCTGGCGTACGCCAGGGAGACGATTGTGCGTGTGGGACGGGGAGAGCTTCGTTGCCGTTGCAGGAGGGGTTGGCCAGCGAAGTCCTTCCTCACCTTGGCACAGAAGTCCTAAGGCTCCCTGCCTGAACCCTCAGCAAGCTCGGTGCCCTTTCATTACGACACCGCCTCCCCTAGCACGGTCATGCCGGCGCACGCCGGTATCCAGAGTCTTTGAATTTAAGGAGCGAGAGAAAGCCGCTGGACCCTGGCGTACGCCAGGGAGACGATTGTGCGTGTGGAGAGTACGGAGCTTTGTTGCTGCCTTCTGCGCAGTTGCAGGTTCGCAGGAGTCCAATTCCAACCTTATGCGGTTCCCCCCAGCACAGTCATGCCGGCGCACGCCGGTATCCAGAGTCTTTGATTTTAAGGAACGAGAGAAAGCCACTGGACCCTCGCGTGCGCCAGGGAGACGATTGTGCGTATGGGGCGGGGAGAGCTTCGTTGCTGGTACAGGAAGGATTAGCTAGCGAAGTCCTTCCTCACCTTGGCACAGAAGTCCTAAGGCTCCCTGCCTAAACCTTCAACACGCTCGGTGCCCTTTCATGACCACGCGGTTCCCCCCAGCACAGTCATGCCGGCGCACGCCGGTATCCAGTGATGTGATGGACGCCCCCCTACGATACGGCGTCAAATGCGCCAGAATTAAGTTGCGACACATAATTCAGAGAGGAGCATCCATCATGTCTATTAAAGCCATTGGAATTGATTTAGCCAAGAGTGTTTTTCAGGTTTGCGTTCTGTTGGAGGATGGCTCCATCCTTTGGAACCGCAAGGTCAAAAGAGAAAAGCTGCTTCACACACTCCTTGAATTTCCAACGGGTACACTAGTGGCCATGGAGTCTTGTGCTCGCTCTCACTATTGGGGAAGGCAGCTTCAGCAGGCTGGTTACCAGGTGAAGCTCATCCCCGCACAACACGTAAAACCCATGGTGTCTGCGCAAAAGAACGATGCCAACGATGCATTGGCCATTTGCGAGGCAGCCTTCCGGCCTAAGCTGCATCCCGTCCCCATAAAGACCATTGAGCAGCAAGACATTAAGGCTCTGCGTTGCGTCCGGCAGAGAATGGTCGAATACAGAACGGCTCTGGCCTGTCAGATACGCGGCTTGGCAGGGGAATATGGCGTTAACTTCAGTACCGGGATAAAGCTGCTGAGAAATCAGTTACCCGAATCCGTTGAAGATGGCGATAACGGTCTGAGCTTTGTCATGCGGGGGCTGTTGCTGCGGATAGAGCGGGAGCTCAAAGCTCTGGATGAGGAAATCAAAGCCATAGAGCAGGAGATTCATCAGCTGTGCAAACAGCAGCCGCGCTACCAAATTTTGCAGAGCATTCCGGGGTTCGGCCCCATTGTCGCGGCGGCTTTCGTCAGTGAAGTGGGTGACGGTCGGCAGTTTTCTAATGGCCGTCAACTGGCGGCTTGGTGTGGCTTGGTTCCAAAGCAGCACAGCACTGGAGGCAAAACTAGATTGGGCAGCATCACCAAGGCAGGAAACAAGCAACTACGAGTGCTGTTAATTCACGGGGCAAGAGCGGTCTTCGCTCATGTGGCCAAACGAGATGACAGGCTGGGGAGATGGCTGAGCAACCTGATAGCGCGTCGGGGCAAGTGCAAGGCAATCGTGGCCCTGGCCAATAAATTGGCCCGGATTGCCTGGAGCATGACGGTCAGCGGAAACCAATTCGAGTTGACCCACGCTTTCACAGTTTCTAAATAACCACATCCTCCACTCAGAAAGAGGAATAGAGGGTACCAAGCAACCTGAGTTTGCATAGCTTGATGAAAAACGGTTATCCGGCCTGGCAAGAGCCTGACATAAGACCGACAGAGAATGTCGTTCCAGCGTGAAGGTGGCCAGGTTCGGACCACATTGTGGCGCTACCTCTCGAAGGTAATACAGACGCCGAATATACGTCCGCAAACCGATCTCATCAATGTCTTGCAACTGCAGGGGCGTCCATATAAGTCTTTGATTTAAGCGACGAAAGAAAGCCGCTGGGCCCTGGCGTACGCCAGGGAGACGATTGTGCGTGTGGGGCGGGGAGAGCTTCGTTGCCGTTTCAGGAGGGGTTGGCTTCTTCGCCTTGGCACCTAGTCCCTAAGCCCTCCTGCCAGAGCTGCTGGCACGTGAGGTGCCAATACCAACCTGCCTTCTGCGCAGTTGCGGGTTCGCAAGGAGTCTAAATCCAACCTAATGCGGCTTCCCCTAGCACAGTCATGCCGGCGCACGCCGGTATCCAGTGGCTTTGGTTTTGAAGAGATACATGAAAGCCGCTGGACCCTGGCGTGCGCCAGGGAGACGATTGTGCGTGTGGGGCGGGGAGAGCTTCGTTGGCCTGACCAAGCAACCTGGAAGTTATAAACAGCACAAACGAAAAAAGCCCGTAGCGTTAGCTACGGGCTTCTTCGATTTGTTGGCGGAGTGGGCCTGAGGTAACCGATGCGCAGCATCGCAGTGCCGAAGGCGACCGACAGGGATGTCGGCCTGGGGGATCCACCAGGGACGGGTTCCACCACCAAAGGAACGATTGACTCCCAACGCCCTAAAGCGCGACTCGGGTAGTCCACTCCGGTCTCGTCACTTTTTCAAACCGCAGAAACGAAAAAAGCCCGTCCAACTGGACGGGCTCTTTCAAAATGTTGGCGGAGTGGACGGGACTCGAACCCGCGACCCCCGGCGTGACAGGCCGGTATTCTAACCAACTGAACTACCACTCCGCCGAATTTGGTGCCTGACGATGACCTACTCTCACATGGGAACTCCCACACTACCATCGGCGCTACTGTGTTTCACTGCTGAGTTCGGCATGGGATCAGGTGGGACCACAGCGCTATGGTCGTCAGACGAATTTGGAACAATTCGCACAAGCTGTTTTCTCGTTTGCATTCTCGCAAGCGCTTTCTATCTGGGATTTCAAAACCCATTGGGTGTTGTATGGTTAAGCCTCACGGGTCATTAGTACAGGTTAGCTCAACGCCTCACAACGCTTACACACCCTGCCTATCAACGTCCTAGTCTTGGACGGCCCTTTAGAGACCTTAAAGGTCTAGTGAGAACTCATCTTGAGGCTCGCTTCCCGCTTAGATGCTTTCAGCGGTTATCGATTCCGAACTTAGCTACCCGGCAATGCCACTGGCGTGACAACCGGAACACCAGAGGTTCGTCCACTCCGGTCCTCTCGTACTAGGAGCAGCCCCTCTCAATTCTCAAACGCCCACGGCAGATAGGGACCGAACTGTCTCACGACGTTCTGAACCCAGCTCGCGTACCACTTTAAATGGCGAACAGCCATACCCTTGGGACCGACTTCAGCCCCAGGATGTGATGAGCCGACATCGAGGTGCCAAACACCGCCGTCGATATGAACTCTTGGGCGGTATCAGCCTGTTATCCCCGGAGTACCTTTTATCCGTTGAGCGATGGCCCTTCCATGCAGAACCACCGGATCACTATGACCTACTTTCGTACCTGCTCGACGTGTCTGTCTCGCAGTTAAGCTGGCTTATGCCATTGCACTAACCGTATGATGTCCGACCATACTTAGCCAACCTTCGTGCTCCTCCGTTACTCTTTGGGAGGAGACCGCCCCAGTCAAACTACCCACCAGGCACTGTCCCTAACCCCGATTCAGGGGCCCAGGTTAGAACATCAACACTACAAGGGTGGTATTTCAAGGACGGCTCCACGTCATCTAGCGACAACGCTTCAAAGCCTCCCACCTATCCTACACATGTAGGGTCAATGTTCAGTGCCAAGCTGTAGTAAAGGTTCACGGGGTCTTTCCGTCTAGCCGCGGGTATACGGCATCTTCACCGCAAATTCAATTTCACTGAGTCTCGGGTGGAGACAGCGTGGCCATCATTACGCCATTCGTGCAGGTCGGAACTTACCCGACAAGGAATTTCGCTACCTTAGGACCGTTATAGTTACGGCCGCCGTTTACCGGGGCTTCGATCAAGAGCTTCTTCCGAAGAATAACCCCATCAATTAACCTTCCGGCACCGGGCAGGCGTCACACCGTATACGTCCACTTACGTGTTTGCACAGTGCTGTGTTTTTGATAAACAGTTGCAGCCACCTGGTATCTGCGACTGCCGACAGCTTAAGGAGCAAGTCCCATCACCGTCAGCAGCGTACCTTCTCCCGAAGTTACGGTACCATTTTGCCTAGTTCCTTCACCCGAGTTCTCTCAAGCGCCTTGGTATTCTCTACCTGACCACCAGTGTTGGTTTGGGGTACGATTCCTTCTTACCTGAAGCTTAGAAGTTTTTCCTGGAAGCATGGCATCAACCACTTCAGTGCCGTAGCACCTCGTCATCAGCTCTCAGCGTAATGTGTGTCCGGATTTGCCTAAACACACCGCCTACAACCTTAAACGCACATCCGATAGTGCGCTGGCCTAGCCTTCTCCGTCACTCCATCGCAGTAAGAAGAAGTACGGGAATATTAACCCGTTTCCCATCGACTACGCCTTTCGGCCTCGCCTTAGGGGTCGACTCACCCTGCCCCGATTAACGTTGGACAGGAACCCTTGGTCTTCCGGCGAGCGGGTTTTTCACCCGCTTTAACGTTACTCATGTCAGCATTCGCACTTCTGATACGTCCAGCATGCCTCTCGACACACCTTCAACCGCTTACAGAACGCTCCTCTACCATGCACACAAGTGTGCATCCGCAGCTTCGGTGTCTAGTTTAGCCCCGTTACATCTTCCGCGCAGACCGACTCGACCAGTGAGCTATTACGCTTTCTTTAAATGATGGCTGCTTCTAAGCCAACATCCTGGCTGTCTGAGCCTTTCCACATCGTTTCCCACTTAACTAGAACTTTGGGACCTTAGCTGGCGGTCTGGGTTGTTTCCCTCTCCACGACGGACGTTAGCACCCGCCGTGTGTCTCCCGTAATTGCACTCATTGGTATTCGGAGTTTGCAAAGGGTTGGTAAGTCGGGATGACCCCCTAGCCTTAACAGTGCTCTACCCCCAATGGTGAGATACGAGGCGCTACCTAAATAGCTTTCGAGGAGAACCAGCTATCTCCCGGTTTGATTGGCCTTTCACCCCTACCCACAAGTCATCCGCTAATTTTGCAACATTAGTCGGTTCGGTCCTCCAGTTGGTGTTACCCAACCTTCAACCTGCCCATGGGTAGATCACCGGGTTTCGGGTCTACACCTTGCAACTCATTCGCCCAGTTAAGACTCGGTTTCCCTACGGCTCCCCTATTCGGTTAACCTCGCTACAAAATGTAAGTCGCTGACCCATTATACAAAAGGTACGCAGTCACCCCGAAGGGCTCCCACTGCTTGTACGTACACGGTTTCAGGTTCTATTTCACTCCCCTCACAGGGGTTCTTTTCGCCTTTCCCTCACGGTACTGGTTCACTATCGGTCAGTCAGGAGTATTTAGCCTTGGAGGATGGTCCCCCCATGTTCAGACAAGATATCACGTGTCCCGTCCTACTCGATTTCACACAAAGTTAGTTTTCGTGTACGGGGCTATCACCCTGTATCGCGCTACTTTCCAGAAGCTTCCACTAACACCCTCTGTGCTTAAGGGCTAATCCCCGTTCGCTCGCCGCTACTTAGGGAATCTCAATTGATTTCTTTTCCTCAGGGTACTTAGATGTTTCAGTTCCCCTGGTTCGCTCTGTACACCTATGTATTCAGTGCACAGTGACCGCTTATGCGGCCGGGTTTCCCCATTCGGAAATCGGTGACTCAAATGGCTCTTACTGCCTCATCACCGCTTATCGCAAGTTAGTACGTCCTTCATCGCCTCTGACTGCCTAGGCATCCACCGTGTACGCTTAGTCGCTTAACCATACAACCCCAATAAGTCTTGGAATCGTATTGCTTCACAACCAATACGTTAATCTATCGCCAGATATTCAAGGCACTTGCAAAAATTGCAAATATCTCGAGAAATTATCAGCTTGTCCAAATTGTTAAAGAGCAAGTTTTTGCCTAAAGCAAAAACGCCAAAATCACCCCTTGGGATGATTTCAGACAATCTGTGTGAACACTCAACGCAAAACCGTATCTATTTCGTAAGGAGGTGATCCAGCCCCAGGTTCCCCTAGGGCTACCTTGTTACGACTTCACCCCAGTCATGAACCACACCGTGGTCATCGCCCTCCCGAAGGTTAAGCTAATGACTTCTGGTGCAGCCCACTCCCATGGTGTGACGGGCGGTGTGTACAAGGCCCGGGAACGTATTCACCGTGACATTCTGATTCACGATTACTAGCGATTCCGACTTCATGGAGTCGAGTTGCAGACTCCAATCCGGACTACGACCGGCTTTATGGGATTGGCTGACTCTCGCGAGCTCGCAACCCTTTGTACCGACCATTGTAGCACGTGTGTAGCCCATCCCGTAAGGGCCATGATGACTTGACGTCGTCCCCACCTTCCTCCGGTTTATCACCGGCAGTCTCCCTAGAGTTCCCGCCATTACGCGCTGGCAACTAAGGACAAGGGTTGCGCTCGTTGCGGGACTTAACCCAACATTTCACAACACGAGCTGACGACAGCCATGCAGCACCTGTCTCACGGTTCCCGAAGGCACACTTCGATCTCTCAAAGCTTCCGTGGATGTCAAGGGATGGTAAGGTTCTTCGCGTTGCATCGAATTAAACCACATGCTCCACCGCTTGTGCGGGCCCCCGTCAATTCATTTGAGTTTTAACCTTGCGGCCGTACTCCCCAGGCGGTCTATTTAATGCGTTAGCTTTGGAACCCACGCCTCAAGGGCACAGACTCCTAATAGACATCGTTTACAGCGTGGACTACCAGGGTATCTAATCCTGTTTGCTCCCCACGCTTTCGCATCTGAGCGTCAGTCTTTGTCCAGGAGGCCGCCTTCGCCACTGGTATTCCTTCAGATCTCTACGCATTTCACCGCTACACCTGAAATTCTACCTCCCTCTACAAGACTCTAGTCTGCCAGTTCGAAATGCAGTTCCCAGGTTAAGCCCGGGGCTTTCACATCTCGCTTAACAGACCGCCTGCATGCGCTTTACGCCCAGTAATTCCGATTAACGCTCGCACCCTCCGTATTACCGCGGCTGCTGGCACGGAGTTAGCCGGTGCTTCTTCTGCGAGTAACGTCACAGCTAACGGGTATTAACCGTTAACCTTTCCTCCTCGCTGAAAGTACTTTACAACCCGAAGGCCTTCTTCATACACGCGGCATGGCTGCATCAGGCTTGCGCCCATTGTGCAATATTCCCCACTGCTGCCTCCCGTAGGAGTCTGGACCGTGTCTCAGTTCCAGTGTGGCTGATCATCCTCTCAAACCAGCTAGAGATCGTCGCCATGGTGAGCCATTACCTCACCATCTAGCTAATCTCACTTAGGCTTATCCAATCGCGAAAGGTGCCGAAGCGTCCCCCTCTTTCCCCCGTAGGGCGTATGCGGTATTAGCAGTCGTTTCCAACTGTTGTCCCCCTCGACTGGGCAAATTCCTAAGCATTACTCACCCGTCCGCCGCTCGACGCCCAGTAAATCTACCGAAGCTTCAATACTGTCGTTTCCGCTCGACTTGCATGTGTTAGGCCTGCCGCCAGCGTTCAATCTGAGCCATGATCAAACTCTTCAATTAAAAAGTTTTTTGGAATCCGAAAATTCCGACTCAATGAATTACTGAATTAACTTGTTATAGTCACTCAGTGCAACATTGATATATGAGATATCAATCCTGCGCGAGTGCCCACACAGATTGTCTGACTAATTGTTAAAGAACAGTGCAACGTTGTTTTCGTTGCTGAGGCTGCGCATTCTACGCTTTCCTCATCCCCCGTCAAGCCCTATTTTCAAAGGTTTTTCCGGGTGTCGATGTTTTGCTCAGCGCGGTGTTTGATGACCCGCTTTGCCCCGTCGACAGGAAGCGCATTATAGGGACTGGAACGCTTCCTGCAAGGGAAATCTCAACAATCGCGTTCGATCGGCTTTTTTTTGGTCACGTCGGCTGAAAGTTACTTTTTTTGTGCTTAGATCACAGGCATGGGCGCAAAAATGGGCTATTTATGCCACATGGGTCTACAAAGATGTGAGCTGAATGTTGTTTAATTACGGAAATCAGTTTCACCACCTTTAAGCACCACCGAATTTTACTTAATAAGGAAACAACCATGAGCACAGTGTTTCACCTCGGTTTGACCAAAGAGATGCTGGACGGCGCCAACGTGGCCATCGTCCCTGGCGATCCAGAGCGTGTAAAGCGCATTGCAGAACTGATGGAAAACCCCACCTTCCTGGCCAGCACCCGTGAGTTCACCAGCTACCTGGGTTACCTCGACGGCAAGCCTGTCGTGATCTGCTCCACCGGTATCGGCGGTCCCTCTACTTCTATTGCCGTAGAAGAGCTGGGCCAGCTGGGCATCAACACCTTCCTGCGTGTGGGCACCACCGGCGCCATCCAGGAGTACGTAAATGTGGGTGATGTGATCGTGACCAACGGCTCTGTTCGCCTGGACGGTGCCAGCCTGCACTTCGCCCCCATGGAGTTTCCTGCCGTTGCCGACTTCGCCTGCACCACTGCCCTGGTGAACGCCGCCAACGATCTGGGCCACGAGCCTCACGTAGGCATCACCGCCTCTTCCGACACCTTCTACCCAGGTCAGGAGCGCTACGACACCGTATCCGGTCGCGTTACCCGCCGCTTCAAGGGCTCTATGAAAGAGTGGCAGGAGATGGGCGTACTGAACTACGAGATGGAGTCTGCCACTCTGCTGACCATGTGTGCCGCCCAGGGCTGGTACGCGGGCTGTGTGGCCGGTGTGATTGTAAACCGCACCCAGCAGGAGATCCCTGACGAAGCCACCATGAAGAAGACCGAGACCTCTGCCGTTTCCATCGTAGTGGAAGCCGCCCGTCGCATGGTTGCCGAGTCCTAAGCCGACTCACTGAACGACCTCCAATAAAAAAGCTTCGCCTGGTGCGAAGCTTTTTTTATGCCTGAGTCTGGATTACCGCTCCAGAGTCGCGAGCAGATTGTCCAGGTTGTTCCTCACCCAGATGGGATCGATGGGGCCCCAGTCCGCCACCCGGTAGTGGCCATCGTTATGGCGCACGCCATCTTCAATGAACTCCACCTGCACGCCCATGCCAATGAGCGCCTTGAGCACATCCTGGATGGTGCGGCGAGGCCAGCCCAGGCTCTTCATCAGTGCCGGTACACTGGCCTTCTCATGATGGGCGATCTCATGCATCAGTATCAGCCGGCGACTGAAGGTAGGGTTCAGCATTTCATATAATCCTTATTCGACTCGCCATACCGACGGCGTTTCAGTCTGACTCTTAACAAATTCCATCCATGGTAACAACAGCTTAAATTCCAAGCTGTCTGCTGCTACACAAAATCAATGCTCGAGGAACAAGTAGTTTTGCCAGCTCTTCATCCTCAGCAGTACCCGGCGGATGATGGAGACGTGGGTAAACTTGTCCGAGTACACCGCCATCTCGGCATTGGCGCCATCCGGCAGCACGTACTGCTCAATGTCGTCATCCAACTCGATCTGAACGAAGGCCCGGCCCTGGCCCATCAGCACGGCGGTGGTAAACAGCTGCCCCTGTGCCTGAAACTGACCTTCGCCG
Source organism: Ferrimonas sp. YFM (assembly GCF_030296015.1). Taxonomy (NCBI): domain Bacteria; kingdom Pseudomonadati; phylum Pseudomonadota; class Gammaproteobacteria; order Alteromonadales; family Ferrimonadaceae; genus Ferrimonas; species Ferrimonas sp. YFM. Next base: position 413,339 of record NZ_AP027368.1, on the reverse strand, counting down.
ATGTTCGGCAGCACCTGGGACACTTTGCCCTTGAACACCCGACCGGGAATGGCCGGGAAGATCACCTCGGCCTCGTAGCCTTCGCTGATCCTCAGCAGGGAACGCTGATTGAAGGCGCCCACATAGGCCGAGTCGGTGCTGTTGATGAACACCATCACCGGACGCAGCGGCAGAGGCACCGCCATCATCCCGGGGCGCAGGGCCACCTGGGTCACGTAGCCGTCAGTGGGGGCCCGGACCACGGTTTCACTCAGGTCATACTCCGCCTTGGTCAGGTCCGCCTGGCGAGCCGCCAGCTTAGCTTCCGCGGCGAGGTATAGCTGCTCGCGAATGTCCAGTTCCGACCGGGTAAAGGCGCCGCCCTTGTCGTAGCCCTCTTTATACCTTAGGTATTCACCCTTGGTACGGTCCCGGTCGGCGGTGGCCGCCGTCACCTGGGCCTGCCTCTCTTCGGCCACTTCCCTATAGCGGGTATCGTCGATGCGAAACAGCACGTCCCCCTGCTTCAGCGGCTGGTTGGCCACCACAGGCACCTCGACCACCGGCCCTCTCACCGAAGGCACGATGGGGGTGGTGACAAACACCTGGCGCGCCAGCGGGGTAAAGGGGTGGTTGTAGTTCATCAGCAGCAGCAAGGCGCCAATCAGGACCACGCCGCCCAGTACTGCAGTAGGTACGGTCCATTTATTCAGGGGGATCTTAAAGATTTTGAAGATGGCAACGCACAAGGCGGTGTAGGTCATTATGAGTAGCAGGTCCATCTGTTAGCTCTCCCCACTCAGTTTGGCCACCTGTTCCCGCAGGCTGGCGACGTCATTCTCCAAAGAGGCCACCTTGACCTCCAGCGCCTGTTCGTGTTCCTGCAGCTGCTTAAACCCCCAGCCGCGATCTTCGCGATAGAGGGTGGCCCAGATCCACAGGAAGGGCCAGATAACGTGCAGGGTGAACAGGCTGACCCATCCGGTCACATGGATCGCGTCCTGATGGGGGTGATTGCGCTTTTTGGCAATTTCGTAGGGGATGTCGTGGATGGCAATGATGCCGTAGAACAGGACCAACCCCACAAAAAAGAGCAAAGCGAGAGCAAAATAATCTAAAAACATAAGACACCTGGCGCTGCTTAACGTTTTTTAAACATAACACAACATGCAAAACAAACAGCAGTTTATTGCCCCTGCAAACGTGCGCTGGGTCCTTGCCAAAATCCCCGGCTCGAAGTAATAAAAGTGTCCTATATTTGCCATCAAATCTTCCACAAAGGCCCTCTACAAGAGGGCACAGTCAGACAGTACACCGAGAGAGAATGTCATGAGCCAAATTGAAGGATTTCAGCCAGCCGGTCGTTTCTTCGATGACAAACATTTTCCCCGTGGCTTTGCCCGTTCAGGCCACTTCACCATGAAAGAGTCCGATCTGCTTGAGCAGTACGGGCGGCGACTCAAGGCTCTGGCCGAAGGCACTCAGCCGCCGGCCACCCCACAGGAGGAGCAGTTTATCTCCATGGCCAGGGGTGAGCGCCCGGCCGAGACGGTTCTGGAGCAGGCCTGGACCAAGTACATCGCCAAGAGCCAGAGGCGCAAGCTGTTCACCATGAGCTCCAAGTCGTCCTCCGCCGATGAGGGCGACGACGATGACGGCGGCAGCGAGGATCTGACCAGCGACCAGGATGGCATCATGGAGCTGGATTAAACGAGAAAGGCCAGCGTACGCTGGCCTTTTTTAATGCTGACTGCAGCCGGGATCAGATAATCCGCTCCGGGCTGCTCAGCTTGCGGCGCAGGTAGGCGATCTGCCCCTGGTGATCCAGGTTTTTCGGGCAGGTGTCCTGACAACCCAGCAGGGTCATGCAGCCAAACACCCCGTCTTCGTCGCCGATGATGTGGTAGAACTCCTCGGCGTCCCGGGCATCCCGGTCGTCCAAGGCGAAGCGGGCCACCTTGTTGAAGCCCACGGCACCCACAAAGGTTTCCCTCATCTGGGCGGTGGCACAGGCGGAGACGCAGCAGCCGCACTCGATGCAGCGCTCAGACTCATAGATGGCGTCCGCCAGCTCAGGCTCCATGGGGCGCTCCAGCCGGTGCATATCCTGATTCACCTCTTTAGGGTTAAGCCAGGCTTGCAGCCGCTCGGACAGGGCACGCATGAACTTGCCGGTGTTCACCGACAGATCCCCAATCAGTTCGAAGCCGGGCAACGGCATCAGGGTGATCACCCCTTTGCTGAAGTTGCTGGTCAGGGTGCGGCAAGCCAGGGTGGGCAAGCCGTTGATCACCATGGCGCAACTGCCACAGATGCCGGCGCGGCAGACGAAATCGAACTGCAGGGTGGGATCCTGTTGCTCACGCAGCAGGTTGAGGGCGATGAATACCGTCATCCCCGGGGCTTCCTGCAGCTGATACTCCTGCATCATCGGCTTGTCGCCGGGCAGCTGAGGGTCGTAACGGAAGATACGGAAAGTCAGGGTACGGCTCATAGATCCTCTCCACGGCGCTGGTTTTTCGGTTTGAACTTAACGGGCAGCTCGAAGGCCATGGTTTGCTGCTGACGTTGATGACGGTCACTGAACTCCTTGGCGATCGCCTCCACCTCCTGCAGGCGACGGTCGGTGTCCGGATGGGCGATGGCGTTATCCTCGCCATAGCCGCGGTAACCCGGTGGCAACTCCATCTCGTTCACGTCCAGCTCTTCGTACTCCAGGTCGATGCCGTGATCGCGCCAGAACGCCAGGGTGCGCTTAAGCCAGTCGCGGTCGTTGCGCTGGGGGTAATCCTCCCTGGAGTGGGCACCGCGGGATTCGGTGCGCGCCTCGGCGCCCATGGCCACCGCCAGGGCGACCTTGATCATCTTGCGCAGGCGAATGGCGGCCACCAGTTCGGGGTTGGCGTGACGCTTCTTGTTGTTCACCACCAGGTTCTCACTGCGATCCGCCAGGGACTTGAGCTCGGCCACGGCCTTGGCCAGCTCCTCGCCGGTGCGGAAGATCCCCACCTTGTCCATCATGATCGCTTCCATCTCCTGACGCAGGGTAAAGGGGTTCTCCCCCTCCTCCCGGGCCAGCAGCCGGTCGAGATCCGCCTGTTCGCGGTTGAGGCACTGCTGCGCCAGGGCCTGGTTGCCCATGTCGTAGCGCTGACAGGCGTCGGCCACGTATTCGCCGACGATCATCCCCGCCACCACGGTCTCCGCCAGGGAGTTGCCGCCGAGGCGGTTGAAGCCGTGCATGTCCCAGCAGGCGGCTTCACCCACGGAGAACAGCCCCTTGAGGTTAGGCGCTTCGCCCTGCTCGTCGGTGCGGATGCCGCCCATGGAGTAGTGCTGGGTGGGGCGCACCGGAATCCAGTCTTCGGCGGGGTCGATGCCGAGGAAGTACTGGCAGATCTCCTGCACCTCCCTCAGGTTCTTCTCGATGTGTTCCCGGCCCAGCAGGGTGATGTCCAGCCACAGGTGAGGACCATAGGGGCTGTCCACCCCCTTGCCCTTACGCATGTGCTCGGTCATGCGGCGGGAGACCACGTCCCGGGAGGCCAGCTCTTTCTTCTCCGGCTCATAGTCGGGCATGAAGCGGTAGCCGTCCTTGTCCCTCAGGATGCCGCCGTCACCGCGACAGCCTTCGGTGGTCAGAATGCCCACGGGCACGATGGCGGTGGGGTGGAACTGGATCGCCTCCGGGTTGCCCAGGGCCACCTTGCCGGTTTCCAGGGCGATGCCCTGGCCGGTGCCTTCACAGATGATGGCGTTGGTGGACACCGACCACAGCCGGCCATAGCCGCCGGTGGCGATGGTGGTGGTGCGGGCCAGGTAGGCCACCAGCTCACCGGTGATCAGGTCGCGGACGATGGCACCATGACAACGCTCGCCATCCTCAATCAGGGCGATCGCCTCTTTGCGCTCATGCACCGGGATGCCCAGGCTGATCGCCTTGTTGTCCATGGCATAGAGCATGGAGTGACCGGTGCCGTCGGCGGTGTAGCAGGTTCGCCACTTCTTGGTGCCACCGAAATCCCGGGCGGTGATCAGGCCATGGGCCTCTTCCGGCTCGGTGATGGTCACCTCTTCGGCGTTGACAATGGCCTTGCGGTCGCCCTTTTGCACCCGGCTCCAGGGCACGCCCCAGGCCGCCGCCTGGCGCACCGCCTTGGGGGCCACATGGGAAAACATCCGTGCCACCTTCTGGTCACAGCCCCAGTCGGAGCCCTTGACCGTATCCTGGAAATGCACGTCTTCGTTGTCGCCCACGCCTTTGACGCTGTTGCCCAGGCTGGCCTGCATGCCCCCCTGGGCAGCGGCGGAGTGGGAGCGCTTGGCGGGGATCAGCGACAACACCAGGGTATTGAGGCCCCGCTCCTTACAGGCGATGGCCACCCTCAGGCCGGCCAGCCCACCGCCAATCACCAAGGCATCGGTATAGATGGTTTTCATTGTTGTTATCCTCAGTTGGGGCTGTAGGGAGTCAGGGGAACCGGCAGGTTCTGGCCCACGGCCAACCATACCACCAGGCTGGCACTGCCCAGCACCAGCAGCCAGATAGTGACCCCCAGGGCCAGCTTACGGGCCTTGGCGCGGGAGACCTTGTCGCCAAACCATTTCAGGCTGAGGCGGTAGAGGCCGATCACCGCGTGCAGCACCACCAGGGGCATCAGCAGCATGTACAGCCAGCCGAAGCCCTGCTCGACGATGCGGTAGGCGGACTGGTGGGGACCGATGGCGGCGGGATCCAGCAGGATGCCAATCAGGTGTACCGGCACCAGGAAAAACAGGGCGAAGCCACTGGCCAGTTGCACCAGCCACAGGCGGGTGTCCGGCAGGCTCATGCCGGCCTGCTGTTTCAGGGCCTGCCACTGACGGTACTTCTGGGGGAAGCGGCGCAGGGCGGTGAGGGCGTGGATCAGCAGCAATACGGTCAGAGTCAGGGCCACGAGCACGGTCAGGGCGGGGAAGCCATGGCCTTGGGGATCCAGGAAGCCCGCTTCGAGGATCCGCACCACCCGGTAGAACGCCTCTTTGCCGAACAGAATGCTGGATTCGAAGTGCAGGTGGAACAGCAGGAAGATCGCCAGCGCGGCTCCGGAGAGCCCCTGCCATCGATCCAGCCTGGCTGCGGTACGACCGCTTACTCCATTAGGGGTCATAGATAAACCTATTATTGTTGTAGGGATTAGAAGAGGAAGATCAACGATACGGCTCCGCCCGCCCCTAGTTAAGGGACAAAACACCAGTCATTGATCAAGATCACCCTTGGGATTTTCACCCATGTGAAATCAATCACACTATTTGACCTCTGTTCAAAATACCGCCGGCGATCCGCCCCAGTCATCCGCCTGATGCAGCCGCAGACGTTGTCGCATACAATAGAGGCAACCAAACCTCCTTAACTATGAGCGCACTATGCCCTGGATTCAGATCCGCATTAACACCAATGGTGAGCTGGCCGAGACCATCGGCGACCACCTGACCGAAACCGGCGCCGTCTCCGTGACCTTCGTCGATGCCAAAGACACCCCGGTGTTTGAACCCCTGCCTGGAGAGACCCGACTGTGGGGCGACACCGACGTAATCGGCCTGTATGACGCCATCACCGACATGAAGGCGGTGGTGACCGAGCTGGAAGCGCAACCTGAACTGGGCCCGGAGTTCACCCACAAGGTGGAAGCCCTGGAGGACAAGGACTGGGAGCGGGAGTGGATGGACAACTTCAAGCCGATGCAGTTCGGCAAGAGGCTGTGGATCTGCCCGAGCTGGCACGAAGCCCCTGAGCCGGAGGCGGTCAATGTGCTGCTGGATCCCGGCCTGGCCTTCGGCACCGGCACCCACCCCACCACCGCCCTGTGCCTGCAATGGCTCGATGGCCTGGAGATGTCCGACAAGCAGGTGATCGACTTCGGCTGTGGCTCCGGCATCCTGGCGGTGGCGGCCCTCAAGCTGGGCGCCCAACACTGCATCGGCATCGACATCGATCCCCAGGCCCTAACCGCCAGCCGCGACAACGCCGGCCGCAACGGCATCGAAGAGAGCCGCTTCGACCTCTACCTGCCCAAGAACCAGCCTGAGAACCTGCAGGCGGACGTGCTGGTGGCCAACATCCTGGCCGGCCCGCTGCGGGAACTGGCGCCGCTGATCGCCGGCCTGGTGAAGCCCGGCGGACGCCTGGCGCTGTCCGGCCTGCTGCAGGAACAGAATGACGAACTTCGCAAAATTTACAGCCAATGGTTCGAGCTGGACGACACCGCCGTAATGGAAGATTGGTGTCGCATCAGCGGCAAACGCAAGTAAACGTTCAAAAAACGAACGATTTCAGGGGTGGTCGGGTATGTGAGTACCCACTCACTTTGACCCCCCTGCCCTCATTGAAATAACTCCAATAATGTCAAGCAAAAAAAGTTGCTTCTCGTACATTTATTGACCTTCCCACCACTGACAAAAAAGAGTAATATGCGCTCCCTCGTGAACGTACGAGGAGATTTGTCATCATGCGCATAGGACCCTATCAACTGGAAAACCGGCTGATCGTGGCTCCCATGGCCGGGGTAACGGATCTCCCCTTCCGCACACTGTGTCGCCGATTAGGCGCTGGTTTAGCCGTGTCTGAGATGTTGTCTTCCAATCCCAAAGTCTGGGATTCGGACAAGTCCCGTTCGCGGATGGACCACGGTGGTGAAGACGGAATTCGTTCAGTACAGATCGCCGGCGCTGAGCCCGAGTTAATGGCCCAGGCGGCGCGCTTCAATGTGGAGCGTGGTGCCCAGATCATCGACATCAACATGGGCTGTCCGGCAAAAAAAGTGAATAAGAAGATGGCTGGGTCCGCGCTGATGCGGGAACCGGACCGGGTGAAGCAGATACTGGACGCGGTGGTCAACGCCGTGGACGTACCGGTCACCCTGAAGATCCGCACCGGTTGGGATCCAGAGCATCGAAACGGCATCGAGATTGCCCAGATTGCCGAACAACATGGGATCGCCTCCCTCGCCGTGCATGGCCGTACCCGGCAGTGCATGTACAAGGGTGAGGCGGAATACGACACCATTGCTGCCATCAAGCAGTCGGTGTCCATCCCGGTTGTCGCCAATGGGGATATCGACAGCCCAGAGAAAGCGCGTCATGTCCTGGAGGTTACCCAGGCGGATGCGATCATGATTGGTCGAGCCGCCCAGGGACAGCCATGGCTGTTTCGGGAAATTGAGCACTTTCTTCGTACCGGCACCAAGCTAGCGGCCCCGAGCCAGGAAGAGATTCGGGGCATCATGCTGGAGCACCTGGACACCCTGCACCGTTTCTACGGCGAAGAGCGTGGTCTTCGCATCGCTCGGAAACATGTGGGTTGGTACCTGACGCACCAGCAGCAGGATTCGGTACGACGCGAGTTTAATCGTTTGGAAAGTGCCACAGCGCAACTCGAAGCGTTGACGCGCTATTTTGACCAGGTTTAACAATTTAATTAAGAGCAAGGCAGTATGTTTGATCAGCAGAACTCCCATCCAGAAGCACAACTGACCGTAGGCCAGATCGAAACCCCTAACGGCACCGTGAAGCCTCAGCTGTTACGCGACTCCGTGAAGCGCGCCGTAAGTAACTACTTTGCTCAGCTGGACGGCCAGGAAGCTTCTGAAGTGTACGAGATGGTCCTGTGCGAAGTGGAACAGCCCCTGCTGGACATCATCATGCAGTACACCCGTGGTAACCAGACCCGTGCTGCCAACATCATGGGCATCAACCGCGGTACTCTGCGCAAGAAGCTGAAGAAGTACGGCATGAACTAAGAGCTCTGCTCTAAAGTTTTAAAATTCAAACCCTTAGCTCTCTGAGCTAAGGGTTTTTTTCGTTCTATGTCCCCCAAAAAGTACCCCCGCACTCTCCATTCTCCCGGACATTGGCAGGCGCAGCGCCCCCGGCCTGAACTGTTTTTTCGCCAACTCGGCGAATGCTTTACATTGTAAATGGCTGATCTCTCACACGAAGGGACGGTAGTCGCCACTGTCGGCCACCCGGTGCCATCGGTATTCTGTAGGCGTCTGGGCAGCAGTCAAGGGAGTGATAGGTCCAGACAACCTCTCCCCTTTTTTTGCTGCCCAACGGACAGTTCCTGATATCCCTGCGGGAGGTACGTCATGTCGACGCTCCGGGACCAGCAAGCCAACTCCTCTCTCTGGCCCTTGCTGACCAATGTGGCTCAACTGTTGCTTTTGCCGTTTTCGGCACTGGTGCTGGTGGTCGCCCTGGAGAGCCTGACTCATCCCCCCGCTCTGTTTCAAGGAGACTTCTCGGCCTATTCCGGAGACAGCAAGGCCCAGGTGGTTATCTATAACGCCAGCTGGTGTCCAGCAAGCAGGGAGATCCACTCACTTCTTGCAAACCGGGCGGTGAATTTTGAGGAGCGTGATCTGGCGGCCAGCTCAAACTGGTTCGAAGGACACGTACCCCTGGGTTGTGACAGCGTACCCATCCTCCTCATTGGCGACACCTTGATCTATGGCAACAAGCCAAAGCTGATAGAGCAGCAGCTGGCAAAAGAGAATGTTTTACCTTAAGGGTGCAGCACAACCCCAGTCTGCACCTTTTTTCCTTTCTTCCCGCTCCCGCTTCCCCAACGATTACCGCTATACTATCGCCGTTGATTTAACAGGACAGAGACTGATGAGTGAGCAACTGCCCCTGATGCCGGGGTGTGATTTCGTCGAGCTGTATAAAGTGCTGAAGGTTCAGGGCTGGGTCGGTTCCGGCAGCGATGCCAAGCTGGTGATCAGCGAAGGCATGGTCGAGGTGAACGACGAGCTGGAAACCCGCAAACGGCGCAAACTGGTGGCCGGCGACCGGGTCAGCTTCAATGGCGAGACGGTCACCATCGCTCCGCCCCAGGAGGGCGCCAAACCCAAGGCCCAGGCCAAGAGCAGTGCCCCCAAGAAGCGGGCCCGCCCCTCCATCGAGTTTTAACCAAAGAGAGAACCCATGACATTTCCCTCCGATCCCACCGGCGAACTGCTGGAACTGATGCAGGGCGAAGGCATCGATCTGAGCCAGCCCTATATGCTGGACTTCTACGTGCTGTTTGCCGACGAGGAGCAGGGCCGCAAGGCGGCCGAGCGGGTGCAGAAGGAGTACCCGGGCTGTGGCCTCTACCTGAACTACAATGAGGCCGCCAAGGAGTGGGAGCTGCGCCTGGTAACCGAGATGGTGCCCGAGCATGGCCCCATCTGCGAAATTGAGAAGACCCTGACCGCCCTGTGTAAGAAGTACAAGGGCAAGAGCGACGGCTGGGGCATGCTGGAGCCTGAGGACGACGACGTCGACGACGGCCTGGAGTAACAGACAGTTCGCCTGCCATAAGAAAAACGCGCCTTTCGGCGCGTTTTTTTATTCCTCTGAGCTGGGCTTCTTCGGAATGAAGGGCAGCTCGCCGGCGTCCTTGAGCACGAAGGCGGTCTTGCGCTTCTTCTTGGGCGCGGCAGACTTCTTCGGCGCCGCCTTCTTCGGGCCACCCTTGTCGCCCTTGCTGACGCTCTTGGCCTTGGGCTTGGGCTTGAACCCCTTGAACTTGGCTTCCATCCCCTCCAGGGCCTCGAAGCTCAGGCTCTGCCCCAGGAAGCGCTGCAAGTCTTCCGCCGCCTTCCAGTCCTTGGGTCCCACCAGGGAGTAGGCTTCGCCGGTGGCGCCGGCGCGGCCGGTGCGGCCACTGCGGTGGATGTACTCTTCGGAGTGCTTGGGCAGGTCGAAGTTGATCACCATGGACACCTGGCTGATGTCCAGGCCACGGCTGGCCAGATCGGTGGTCACCAGGATCTGCGCCTTGCCGGCGGCAAACTCATCCATGATGCGGTTGCGGGCCGACTGGCTGAGATCCCCGGACAGGGCCAGGGTGGTGTAGCCCTGCTCCGCCAGCAGTTGAGCCAGACGGTCGGTGTCTGCCCGGGTGGCGGTAAACAGCATCGCCTGATTGAACGGCTTCTCCTCAAGCAGCTTCATCAGCTGAGCCTGCTTGTGGTCCAGGTGATCCGACAGGATAAAGGTGTGGCGGATGTTGGCGTGCATCTGCTGTTCGGCATCGATGCGCACCCGGGCCGGGGCACTGAGCAGATCCTGGCCAAACTCGCTGACCACCGCACTGTCCAGGGTGGCGGAGAACATCAGGGTCTGACGACGACGGTGATCCGCCGCCTTGTGAATGGCGTTGAGCTGATCGGCGAAGCCCAGATCCAGCATCCGATCCGCCTCATCCAGGATCAGCAGTTCCAGGCCGTTGAGGTAGAGGTGGCCGTGCTCCAGGTGATCCGCCAGGCGGCCCGGGGTGGCGATGACGAAATGGGGGTCTTTCGCCAGGTCTTTGCTCTGCTGGTTGAAGTCTTCGCCGCCGAGGATCAGCACACCCTTGATGCTGGTGTTGGAGATCAGGCTGCGCAGTTGACCGTAGACCTGCTTGGCCAGTTCGCGGGTGGGAGCCAGCACCACCACCCGTGGGTCGCGCTTGCTCAGGGCCTTCTGCTTCATCACTCTCTGAACCGCAGGCAGCAGGTAGGCCAGGGTCTTACCGGATCCCGTCTTGGAGGACGCCAGCAGGTCCTTGCCGGCGATGGCGACCGGAATGGCCTGCTGCTGAATGTCAGTGGCCTGCGGGAAGCCCTGGTGATCCATGCGCTCAACCAATCGCTTGTCGAGACCCAGTTCAGAAAATTGCAAAGGTGATACTCCAACCCAAAAAATTCGAAGCGCACAGTATACACGAAACCGCCTGATTCCTCTCCAGGCGGCAATTTTTCGACACCTTCGGCGGCAGGGAGGGCGTCAATGGGATGAGGCAGCGAGCTAACTCATTGAGCCCTATAAAACATCCACTAGTGGCACCACGCCTGCTTCGGCTGAGGGTCGAAGTTGTAGACCCGGAGCGGCCCTGCTAACCTGCTGTGTCCCCAACCGAGGTTAGTACTGATGTCCCTGGAATCTTTGATCATTCTTCTGCCGCTGTTCGGCGGCTATCTGGTGCCGATAAAGAGTCGCAGCCTGCTGGCGCGCATCGACCGGATACTCAGTGGCATCGTCTATCTGATCCTGGCCCTGATGGGCCTCTCTCTGGCCCAGGTGGACAACCTGGCGTCGGAGCTGGGCACCATAGGGCTGTTGCTTTCCACCCTGATCGTTCTGACCCTGGGCCTGAACCTGGCGGCCCTGCCCCTGGTGGACAAGCGCTGGCCCCTGGCGCTGGATCTGGGGGAGAGTAAGCAGCCCCTGGGCAAGCTGGTGATGGAATCGCTGAAGCTGGCGCTGGTGGTGGCCGGCGGGGTGCTGGTGGGGCTGGTGGTGACCCTGCCCCACAGCCTGATTGAACAGACCGCTAATGGCGCCCTGATGGTGCTACTGGCGCTCATCGGCATCCAGCTCAGAGGCTCCAACCTGGGACTGCGCAGCATCCTACTCAACCCCAGGGGACTGGCCATCGCCGCCCTGGTCGCCGTCACCTCCCTGGCCGCCGGCGCCCTGACCGCGGTAATTCACGGCCTGCCGCTGCTGCACGGGGTGATTCTCGCCTCCGGCTTTGGCTGGTACTCCCTGTCCGGGATTCTGATCACCGATGGCCTGGGGCCGGTGCTGGGATCGGTGGCCTTCCTGGCGGATCTCAGCCGGGAGCTGATCGCCATCGTGCTGATCCCGGCCCTGATGCGGATCTCCCCCGCCGGTGCCATCGGCTACGGCGGCGCCACCGCCATGGATTTCACCCTGCCGGTGCTGCAGCAGACCGGGGGACCCAAGGTGGTGCCGGTGGCCATTGTCTCCGGCTTTTTGCTGAGCCTGGCCACCCCGATCCTGATCCCCTTCCTGCTCTCTCTCGGGTAACTACAGCCGGGTCAGGCGGAACACCAGTTCATCCAGTCGTTCCACCCCTTTGTTGAGGAACCTGGGGTTGTCCGCCAGCACGTCGATGCGCTCCAGCAACTCGACCTTGAACAGCCCGTCACTCAACGCCAAAACCTGCTGCTCGCTGACGGAGAACGGAGGGCCGGACAGCTGCTGCTGAGGGTAATCCAGGGTGATCAGCAGCCCCTGGGTGCCTGGGGCCAGCATGTCGGCGAGTTTCTGCCAATAGTCGGCACGCATCGCCTCGGGCAGGGCGATCAGTGCCGCCCTGTCGTAGAAGGCGCTCAGCGGAGCCAGTTGCTCCCTGTCCAGCTGGAACAGGTCGCCCTGCCACAGCTCATAGGCGCCGGCACTGAAGCGTTTCAGGGGAGGGCGAGGGTCGATCTGCGGTGACAGGCCGCGCTCGTCGAAGAAACTGGAGACCGCCAGTTCACTGAGCTCACAGCCCACCACGGTTTCGCCGTGTTCCGCCAGCCAGATCATATCCAGAGATTTCCCGCACAGGGGAACGAAGATGCGCCCACTTTGGTGGTCGATGCTCGACCAGTGGGACTTAAGGAAGGGGTTAATTTCGTCCTGATGAAAGCCGATAAGCTGGTTTTCCCACTTATCGTGCCAGAATGATGCGTCCATAAAGTGCCAATCCTGCTCTGTCCAGGCTTGGCACCTTACCTGCTCACCGGAAGAATGTCATTACCACTCTTTGGACAGGACCACCCTCACGCGCTCCAGCCATTTGCAGTTGTCGCAACTGCAGGCGCGGCGAGACAGGTGGGCGGGGGTCAGCTGAGCCTCAACGTAATCACAAGCCAGGGTCAGCTCACGGCGAAACTCCTTCATGGATTTCCGCTCAACAGCGACCAGCTCGTCGTTATGATTCAGCCACTTGCACTCCATGCCCTGATGGCAATAGATGCATCTCTCATCCACCGGATTATAGAATACCGCGTGAGGACAGAAGCGCACATCCATGTTGTCGCGCATCTTGTTGCGCGGATAATTTAACAACTCAACCAGTTCGGCGACTGTGGGTGCGGCGGCAGCCTCGGCCATCTCTCTGTCTCCCATGTTACAATGCGGATCCAATAATCACATAAACCGCCCCGAAACCCTTGATTTTGATCAAGGTAATGAACGCTTTTCTATGGCGGTAACCGGGCTTAACAGGAAAGAAAAGTCCGACTTTACCCAGTGATCACCAGCAAAGCTGTGAAATACAGGGAGTTCCATGAAAGACACGGCGCCGCTACACCATTTTTACATCGCTGAAGAGCAGTCGATCTATCTTCTGAAACATGACGATGCTCAAAAGCTGAAGCAGTGGCTGAGGCTGTGTGAAAAGCAGTTGGCCAGGCTGGGTTACCGGCAGATCCGCTTCGTCGGCAAAGGGGTGTACGGCTTTGTGTTCGCCGGCCGCCACCCCACCGAGGGGGAGCAGGTATTCAAGTTCTCCCGCATCACCCTGCCGGTGCATCTGCAGGCGCGGCTGGAGGAGGAGGCCTGGATGCTGGACCAGGTCAGCCACCCCAACATCCCCAGGCTGATCCGCTACCAGCAGCTGAAGCTGCAGGGGATCATGGTGATGAGCCTGGCCCCAGGCCGGGATCTCGCTCAGCTGGCGCTGCGCTGCGGTCCCCTGCCCCTGACCTGGCTGGCCGCCATCGCCCGCCAGCTGGCAGAGCTGCTGCGTTACCTGCGCCAGGATCTGTCCCGCCCCATAGTCCACGGCGACATCAAGCCCTCCAACCTGGTGTTCGATCCTCTGTCCCAGACCCTGTCTCTGATCGACTGGGGCTCGGCGGTGTTCGCCCAGCAGGACGCCGATGGCGAACCCATCGCCGCCACCGGCCTGGGAGTGGGCGGTGAGCCCCTGCACAGCAACGCCCGCATGGGGGATCTCTACTTCATCGGCGCCGACCAGCTGGCCGGGCGCCCCTCCTCCCCCAGATTCGATGAACAGGGGGTGGCGGGCACCCTCTATGCCCTGGCCTCGGGCCTGCCCAGCCGCTTCGGCCGCAGCGTGCTGCCCGCCGCCAGCCTGGGGCTGCCCAAGGCCTTCGCCGACACCCTGGACGCCATGCTGAGTGACGACCCCAAGGTGCAGCGCCAGGGAGGCGACCACTTTATCCGGCGCCTGACCCAGGGGCCGGCCTGGCAACCACCGGTGATGGCCGAACCCAGCCTCACCCCCACCCTGCCGGTGTGGGTGCACCAGTTTGGCCAGGGGATCGACACCGTGGCCTACAGCTCGCGCAAATCCTTCCTGCAGCAGCATCAGGGGGACGCGCCCCTGCCCAGCGGCGACATCCAGATAGACCGCTACTACCGGGACTATCTGATGGGGATGGGGGATGTGGAGAAAGCCTTTGTCACCGCTGTGGGGCGATTGGGGGAGTTTCCCATCCTCGGGGGCCTGGCCCTGCACTGGCACGGCGCCGGGGTGGCCATCGACTCCAGCCTCAACCTGTTTGACCCCACCCTTAAGGCCCCCTTCACCCATGCGGTCAACAATCTGGTGAAGCTGGCCCAGACCATTCCCCATCAGGGGGTGTTCAAAGCCTGTTTCTTCAACGCCCGCGACACCCTGCACCTCGAGCGGGAGACGCCACAGCAGGGGTTTGTGCCCTCACAGGAGCAGCGGATCCGCTTCGATCTGTCCGATGTGCCCGAGCTGGAGGACAAGACGCGGCTGCACAGCTATTTCGAGGATGGCCAGGACCCGGACGAGAACCTGCGCCTGCCCGAGGGGATCATGACCGCCCTGGCGGAGCTCAACACCATCCACCACACCGGCTGCATCATCTTCGAGGTGTTGCCCACCCACATGAAACTGCACTCCTACCTGCGCCTGCTGGATCCGGAGCGGGAAGCGGAATTTCGCGACTGCCTGGGGCGGATTCTGGCCCAGGTGCCTCAGATCCGCGACCAGGGGATCTCCGGCTTCATGAAACTGCCCTATAAGAACACCCGCCACTTCGTCCACCGGCAGCGTCACCCGGATCACTACCTGATGCCGCCACGACGATCTCTGGAAAGTGCCGGTTCGGGCCGGGGCGTCTAGAAGTACAGTTTCCGTACAGTGGTTGGCTTTTATACTGGGGCCACCTTAAAACCCATGGACGCCCAGATGGTCTCTCTGGCTGAGTCCCGTGGATGTTATCCGGCAGCCCTGCCCGGTCGCTGCCTAAGGAGTGACCCAGTGAAAGCGATCTATCTTCTCCCCCTGCTGGCCCTTGGCGGCTGTGCCTACAACCAGGCGCCCATAGTGGACCTCAATGGCAAGGATCAGGCCCAGTATGAACAGGACTACGCCTACTGCCAGGAGTATGCCCTCAAGGTGGATAAGGGCGAGGCCGCCAAGGTGGGGGCCGCCAACAGTGCCGCCGTGGGCGCCGGGGGAGGTGCGGTGGTCGGCGCCATTGAGAATGGTCTGGAGGGCGCCCTGATTGGGGCCGCCGTCGGCGCCGCGGCCGGTGGGGCCTATGGCGCCGCCGAGGGCAGCGTCAGAGCCACCGAAACCCAGGCCCTGGTGCTGAGAAACTGCCTGAAGGAGAAGGGGTACAAGGTCTACGACGTGGCCAACTGACCCCAGTCCGACACAAAAAAACGACGCCCTTGGGCGTCGTTTTTTATTGGCTCACCTTCGGGCTCTAGAGGCCGAGAATGGTGGTGGCAAAGCCGAAGTAGATCAGCACCCCGGTGGCGTCCACTATGGTGGTCACCAGGGGACCGGAGGCGGTCGCCGGGTCCAGCTTCACCCGGCTGAGGATGAAGGGCAGGCACAGGCCAATCAGCGAGCCAGCCATCACCACAGACACCATGGCAAAGGCCACCACCCAGGCAATCTCCACCCCGCCACGGAACCAGCCCAGGGCGAACACCGCCACCGCCATGGTCAGCCCCAGGGCACCGGCCACCAGGAACTCCCGCCCCAGTACCTTGGCCCAGTCCTTCATCGCCACCTCGCCGGTGGCCAGGGCCCGCACCATCAGAGCCGCCGACTGAGAGCCGGCGTTGCCGCCGCTGCCCACCAGCAGGGGCATAAAGAACACCAGGGCCACGTACTTGGCGATGGTGTCCTCGAAATAGGCGATGCCCGCCCCGGAGAGCAGGCTGCCGAACACCAGCAGCACCAGCCAGAACACCCGCTTGCGGTACAGCTCCCAGCCGGTTACCTGGTTCATGGGCGCGTCCAGCTTGGCCACCGACGCACTCTTCTGGGCATCCTCTGTGGCCTCTTCCACCGCCGCGTCCATGGCGTCATCGTAGGTGACGATGCCCACCAGGCGATCTTCGCCATCCAGCACCGGCAGGGCCAGCAGGTCGTAGTGTCGAATCTTCTTGGCCACCACCTCCTGGTCCTCGTCCACCCGGGTGTGCACCACCTCGGTCCGCATCAGGTCCTCCACCAGACGGTCGGGATTGGCCAGGATCAGCTCCCGCAGGGACAGGGTCCCCATCAGGTGGCGGTTGGCGTCAATCACATAGGTCTGGTAGATGGTCTCCTTGTCCGGGGCTTCCAGGCGCAGCTTCTTCAGCGCCTTGCGCACCGGCCAGTGGCCACGCAGGGTGGCGTAGTCCGAGGTCATCAATGCCCCGGCGGTCTCCTCCGGGTAGCTGGCCAACCGGCGCACGTCTTCCCGCTCCGCCTGGGCCAGGCCGGGCAGCAGGGTGTGCTGGTCCTCTTCACTGAGGCGGTTGAACAGGTCGGCCCGCTCATCCGCTTCCATCTGCGAGAACAGCGCCGCCAGATCGTTGCGGCTCATCTCCCGGGCGATCTCCGCCTGGGCATGGGGGGTGAGGTAACCGAACAGCACCGCGTGGTCCGGCAGGGACAGCAGGGACAGGAAGTGCACCGCCTGCTGGGCAGTGAACTCACAGATCGCTTCAGCAATGTCCGCCGGGTGGGCAAGCTCCAGTGTCGCCCGGGCAGACTGTTTGTCGCCGGCGATCACTGCGGTTTCCAGGGTGGCAAAAAGGGTGTCTTTTTGCATGCTTCATCTCCATTGGCCACGAAGCATGCATGAGGAGGGAGGGATCCCTATCAGCGGCGGGCTTCGGTGCCGTCAATCAGCTTTGTATTCGAGTCTTTAGTGATGTCCCAACTGGGACTACTCGTGCTAGGGTCCATTTTGATCCACTCAAAAAATTTGGCGCGCCGATTGTAGGGCTAATTCCCTGTCAACTCAAGGCAGTATATTCAACGAATGCCTCTGGAGGCGCGCAACTGCCGTTTTAACCAGCCATGGATGCGACTGACCAGCTCATCGTGGTCCTCCCCTTCATGGTAGTTGAGGTAGCTACGCCACTGACGGTAGTTGGTTTTATTGCTGCGTTTGGCCTGGCGCTTGCGGTCCTGCCGATCCGCCAGGGCCAGGGGATGATCCCAGTCGGAGACCACGTCCAGCACCGCCGACGGCAGGTCCACCAGGAACTGACCCAGGGCGGGTTCCGCGGTCTGATAGCCACCGATCATCACCAGGGCCCGGGGCGTCAGCCAGCTTTGTTCGGCCATGCGGCTGGCCAGGGTGCCGGCGGTGGCCCCCTCCACCAGCCAGACACTCTCCGGATCCGGGGCGGTCTCGGGCAGGGCATCGACGCGACGCACCTGCCAGCCATACTCGGGTAACTGGGTCTCCAGGGCGGTGGCCAGGGCGGCGAAACCCGGGGCGCCCTGGGGGGCCACCAGCAATACCTCGCCCAGGGTGCCGGCGGTGTGGCTGGGGGTCAGGCGCTCGGCGGCCTGCAGGACAGGATGAACGACAATCAACAGAATCAGCAGAGTTCGTAACAACATGGGGCATTTTGGACATACAACTTGACCCACACTGTACCACCCTGTGACAACTAGCCCCACCCCCTTGTCATCGGCCCAAGGGGCTTTACAATACATATAGGTGTACGTTTTTCCGACAGATGAAAAAGATAGGACGGAATATGAATCAGTTCTCCAGCGGCATTGCAGGTTGGCAACACAGGTTCCGCATCATCAAGCCCTCAGGCTTCAGCCTGATCTTGCTGCTGCTGATGGTGCCGCTGCTGCTGCTGATGCTGCCCCTGGTGCTGTTGGCCAGCCTGGTGTTCTGGGCCATGAATGCGGTGTGGCGCTACCAGCGCCCCGGGCGAACCGGCTCCCACAGAGACACAGACGTGGATCATGCCTCCGGGGTGATCATCGAAGGCGAAGTGGTCGAGCGGCGGGATTAACCGCCTGCCCGTGAGAAAAAAAGGCTGCCCATTGGCAGCCTTTTTCGTTGTTATTCCGGGGTGACCACTATCATCCGCAGGGCATCCAGATGCACCTGGGCCCGGCCCAGGTGGGCACTGACCAGGCTGATCTGCTCACGCACCGCATCCAGTTCGCTGTCGCGGATGTTGGGGTTGACCCGTTTCAGGGCTTCCAGGCGGCTCAGCTCGCCACCCAGCTGACGGGTCATCTCCTGCTCCGCCTCGGCCACCAGACCACTCAGTTGAGCCTGGGCCAGCTCGTCACCCTGCTTGATCAGCCCATGGAGCAGCGCCTGGCTGGCACTCACCAGCTTGGTGGCGGTGTGACGGTTCAGCGGGGTCAGCTGACGGTTGAAGCTGTCGAAGCTGACGTTGGCCGCCAGATCCTTGCCGGTCTTGTCCAGCAGCACCCGCACCGGGGTGGGGGGCAGGAAGCGACCGATCTGCACCTCGCTGGGGGCCACCGCCTCCACCAGGAAGATCATCTCCAGGAACAGGGTGCCGGCGGGCAGGGCCTTGTTCTTCAGCAGCGCCACGTTGGTGCTGCCGGTGTCGCTGGAGGTCACCAGATCGATGCCGGAGGCCACCAGAGGGTGGGCCGGGGTCAGGAACTGGAAATCCTCCCGAGACAGGGCGGTGTCACGGTCGAAGGTGACCGACAGGCCATCTTCCGGCAAGCCAGGATAGCTGGGGAACAGCATCTGCTCCGTGGGCTGCAGCACCACGGCGTTCTCCCCCTTGTCGTCCTGGGCCACGCCAATCACGTCCCACAGCTTCAGCATGAAGCTGATGAAATCGGTGTCTTCGTCCGCTTCCTCCAGGGCAGTGACCAGGGCATCGGCCGCCGCGCCGCCGTGGGAGTTGAGCTCCAGCAGCTTGTCGCGGCCCGCTTCCGCCTTGGCCTTGTGCTCGGCGTTGCGCTCGGCGGTGGCCTGAATCAGGGCGCCCAGCGCTTGTTCATCCTGCTCACCGGAGAGCAGCTCCAGCATCTGTTCGCCAAACTCGCCGTGGAGCAGGTGACCGCTGGGGCAGGTCTCGGTGAAGGCACTCATCCCCTCGTGGTACCAGCGCAGCAGGGCGTACTGGGCGGTGCCTTCGATGTAGGGCACGTGGATCTGCACCGTGCTGGTCTGGCCGATGCGGTCCAGACGACCGATGCGCTGCTCCAGCAGGTCCGGGTTCAGGGGCAGGTCGAACATGATCAGCTGATGGGCAAACTGGAAGTTGCGACCCTCGGAACCGATCTCGGAACAGATCAGCACCTGGGCGCCGCCCTCCTGCTGGGCGAAGAAGGCGGCGGCCTTGTCGCGCTCCAGGATGGACATCCCCTCGTGGAACACCGACGCCAGGATCCCCTCACGGGTGCGCATCGCCTCCTCCAGCTGCAGGGCGGTGGCCGCCTTGGAGGTGATCACCAGCACCTTCTTGCTGCGGTTGGCCTTGAGGAACTCCATCATCCACTCGACACGGGGGTCGAACTGCCACCAGCTGGTGGTGCCGTTGGCCCCTTCGAACTCCTGGTAGAGCTTCTCAGGATAGAGCTGGTTCATCAACTTCTGGTTGGCGGTGCCGCCCCCCAGCATGGAGTTCACCCGCATGGCGGTGGCGTACTGCTTGGGCATCGCCATGGGGTGCAGGTTCAGTTCACGCCCCTGGAAACCGGAGACGCCGCTGCGGGTGTTGCGGAACAGCACCCGGCTGGTGCCGTGACGGTCCAGCAGCTCCTTCACCAGGGCCTGACAGGCGGCGCTGCGCGCCTCATCCTCACCGCTCTGGATGGTGGTCAGCTCGCTGGAGATGTCGCTCTCCTTGAGCAGGGCGGCCAGGGCCTGCTGCTCGTCCTGGGACAGGGGGCGCTCCGCCAGCAGGGCGTCGGCGGCGTCGGCCACCTGCTGGTAGCTCTGCTCCTCCTGGGTGAAGGCGTCATAGTCGTAGAAACGATCCGGGTCCAGCAGACGCAGGCGGGCGAAGTGGCTCTGGTGGCCCAGCTGATCCGGGGTGGCGGTCAGCAGCAGCACGCCGGGAACCGCCTGTGCCAGCTGCTCCACCACCTGGTAGGCGCGGCTGGGGGCGGACTCACTCCACTCCAGGTGGTGGGCTTCATCCACCACCAGCAGATCCCACTCGGCCTCCAGGGCCTGCTGGAAACGGCTCTTCTTGCGCAGCAGGTCCAGTGAGCAGATCACCAGCTGTTCGGTTTCGAAGGGGTTGTCGCAATCGGCCAGGGCCTCGATGCAGCGCTCCTCATCGAACAGGGAGAAGCGCAGGCTGAAGCGGCGCAGCATCTCCACCAGCCACTGGTGCTGCAGGGTCTCGGGCACCAGGATCAGCACCCGCTGCGCCTTACCGGAGAGCAGCTGCTGATGCAGGATGTGGCCCGCCTCAATGGTCTTACCCAGGCCCACTTCGTCCGCCAGCAGCACCCGCGGCCCATGGCGGCGGCCCACTTCGTTGGCGATGTAGAGCTGGTGGGGGATCAGGCCGGCACGGGGGCCCTGCAGGGCACGCAGGGGATTTTTCAGCATGGCGTGGCGCTGACGCTGGCTCAGGTAACGGGTAACGAAGTACTCCATGCGGTCGACCTGACCGGCGAACAGCCTGTCCTGCGGCTTGTTGAAGCGGATCTGGTGATCCAGCATGGTCTCGCGCAGGGTGTCGTTGTCACCGGTGTCGCCACGGACGCCCTCGTAGGAGAGCAGACCATCCCTGTCGTGTACCGCTTCCACCTCCAGGGTCCATCCCTCGTGGCTGGTGATGGTGTCGCCGGGATTGAACACCACCCTGGTCAGCGGGGCGTCCTCCCTGGCGAACATGCGGTTGTCTCCGGTAGCGGGGAACAGCACCGTGACCATACGCCCTTCGATGGCGACCACGGTACCCAGGCCCAGGTCAGATTCAGCGTCGCTGATCCAACGTTGTCCGAGAGCAAATGACATGGATGAATTGACTCCTAATTATTTCGGCTAGTGGGCTGAAAAGGGGGCGTATGTTACCGGAAGAGGCCCGGTGATTCACCCTCAAATTGTACTGGTCAAATCGCCGCCCATCTGCCATGTTAGGGTTGAAGCTGTCATAGAACTGTTATCTGTCGAGCCTAGCCTAAATTCCATACGACATAGTGGAGGTGCCATGGGTTTAGAGAACAAAAGACGCTTTGTGCTGGATACCAACGTATTGCTGCACGAACCCCTCGCCATATACTCATTCAAAGAACACGACGTGGTCATTCCCATGACCGTCCTCGAAGAACTCGACCAAATCAAAGACCGCCGTAAAGACGTCAGCCGAGACGCCCGTGTCGCCATCCGCACCCTGGAAGATTGCCTGAGCGACGCCTCCCCGGAACAGATTCTCAAGGGGGTGCCCCTCAACCACCCCAACGCACCAGAAGAGGAGCTGGGCACCCTGTCCATCTTCCCCGACCACCAGATCACCTTCACCAACCCCGTGGCCCTGCCCGGCGACAACAACGACAACCTGATCATCAACTCCGCCCTCTACCTGCAGCAGAGTGGCAACGACGAGATAGTCCTGGTCACCAAGGACATCAACATGCGCCTCAAGGCCAAGGGGGCCGGCCTGGAGAAGGTGGAGGACTACCGCACCGATCAGCTGGTGGACGACATCCAGTTCCTGGCCAAGGGCTTTGCCGAACTTAAAGGTAGCCTGTGGGAGCGGATTAAGGAGGTCACCAGTGAACAGTTTGGCCGGGAGGTGTACCACACCCTGCCCAGAGAGGCCCTGGAGGAGGAATCTCTCTATCTCAACCAGTACCTGATCGACGACACCAAGGATTTCTGCGGCCAGGTGAAATCGGTCAACGACCGCCAGGTGGTGCTGCGGGATCTCGGCCAGGACAGGCTGATGAGCTACCACGCCTGGGGCATCAGCCCCAAGAACATCTATCAGGGGATGGCGCTGCAGGCGCTGATGGACCCGGAGATCGACATGGTGATCCTCACCGGCCCCGCCGGATCCGGTAAGACCCTGCTCTCCCTGGCTGCCGCCCTGGAGCAGGTGGTGGAGCAGCGGCTATACGACAAGGTGATCGTCACCCGCAACACCCCGGAGATCGCCGAGTCCATCGGCTTTTTGCCCGGCACCGAGGAGGAGAAGATGGCCCCCTGGCTGGCGGCGGTCACCGACACCCTGGAGGTGTTGCACAAACAGGATGAGAGCCCCGCAGGCAGCCTGCAATACATCATGGACAAGGCCAACATCCAGTTTAAGTCCATCAACTTCATGCGCGGCCGCTCCATCCAGAACGCCTTCGTCCTGCTGGATGAGTGCCAGAACCTGACCCCGTCTCAGCTTAAGACCATCATCACCCGCATGGGCGAAGGCACCAAACTGGTCTGCTCCGGCAACCTGGCGCAGATCGACTCCAACTACCTGACCGCGGTGACCTCGGGGCTCACCTATGTGGTCGAACGCTTCAAGATGTTCGAGGGCAGCGCCAACGTCTACCTCAATGGCGTGGTGCGCTCGCGGCTGGCCAAGTTTGCCGAACAGGAGATGTAACGGCAGTCACTCTGGATGGCGCCTGTATGATGCAGGCGCCTCAGCTTCCTTCTAGAAGATCAATAACCCTCACCTCTGTTACACTGGTGCCTTCTCAGCAAGTTCGCATCTGGAAAAGCGCACAGTGAAGACGCCGATTCTCAACAACTACAACAAAGCCGTGTTCTACACCTACCTGGGGGTGGTGGTGCTCTCCCTGTTGGTGGCGGCCGGCGTATTCACCAAGCAGAAGGAGCAGCTGCTGGATGAGAAGGTGGAACAGGTGACCCAGCACTCCCACCAGGTGGAGCTGCTGCTGGACGCCAGCATCCGGGCGGTGCAGGCGCTGCAGGAGTTCACCGCCATCCACATGCGCAACTCCGACGCTACCCAGCTGAACCAGATCTCCTCCCACAACCAGTTTATCCTCGAGGGAGAGCGCTTCTCCCTGCGACCCGACTACCGCAACGCCCGGCACACCTTTGCCGAGAAGGGCCACATCTCCGGTGAGGGGCCACTGGATGGTCGCTCCCCCCTGTTCTACCGGGAGCTGGACACCCTGTATCAGATGTCCCTGAGCATGCCGGTGACCAAGCAGATGGCCCCCAAGAGTGCCAACATCTACTACCTGTCCAAGCAGCACATGATGTCCATCTACCCCTGGCCGGGGCCTGACCATCAGTTTGAGCCCCAGATGCTGGAGAACCCCTTGTTCGACATGGCGGGGCCGGAGCTCAATCCGGAACGCAAGGTGTTCTGGTCCGACGCTCACCGCACCACGGACGACAAGCTGGCCACCACGGTGGGGATTCCTGTGTACGTCGGGGACACCTTCCTGTCCGCCATCTACATGGAGCTGAAGCTGTCCACCCTGACCGAGCAGATCGAGCGCTACTTCGACCTGCCCGGCACCGTGCTGCTGCTGGACCGGGCCAACAACGTGCTCTCCTACCCGGACATGCACCTGGACGAGCTGCCCCGCACCTATCACCTCAGTCAGCGGATCCCCGCCCAGTTGCACAATGTGCCCCTGGATCAGCTGCTGGACGACAGCAAGGCCAGGCTGATCAACGGCTACTATGTGCGGGCGGTGAAGCTGAGCAACGCCCCCTGGTCCCTGCTCTACCTGCAGCCTGAGCAGGAGGTGGTGGCGGACGCCTGGGAGAAGCTGGAGTCCACCTTCCTGATGGTGATCATCGCCCTCTCCCTGCTGGTGACCGTGGTCCACTGGCTGACCCGGCGCGCCTTCGTCAGCCCGGCGTCCAAGCTGCTGAACCACCTGGAGGATTGCGCCCATCAGCCCACGCCGCCGCCGGAGCGGGTGGTCCAGGGCTGGGAGCCCTGGTTTGAGCTGATCTCCCGCACCTTCGAAGAGAACCAGCAGTACACCCAACACCTGGCGGCCCAGAACCGGCGCCTGGACAAGCTGGTGGCCAAGCGCACCGCCCGATTGCGGGAAGCCAACGAACGCCGTGAGCGGGACTTCTCCCTGATGCGCTCGCTGATCGACGCCATGCCCGAAGCGATCATGTTCAAGGACGTGGAGGGGCGGATCCTCGGCTGCAACCGCTCCGCCGAGACCCTGATGGGTCACAAGGAGAGCGAGCTGCTGGGGCTGACGGTCAACGACATCCTCGGCGGCGACGAAGGCAAGCGCATCGCCGAAGAGAACGCCCGCATCCTGCGGGACCGGGTGCCCCTGCGCTATCGCGAACAGAGCGAGCACAACGGCCGCACCCTGCTGATGGACATCCTCAAACTGCCCTTCTACAACGGCCGCGGCGAACTGCTGGGGCTGATCATCGTCTGGCGCGACGTCACCCGTGAGTCGGAGCAGCAGGAGAAGCTGAAGCAGTCCGAGGAGCGTTACCACCTGGCCATGGACTCGGTGGAAGATGGAGTGTGGGACTGGTATCTGGACGCCAACCAGCTGATCTGCAACCCGGCCTACTACACCATGCTGGGCTATCAGCCCGGCGAATTCCCGCTGCTGATCGAAACCTACTACCGGCTGATGCACCCGGACGACCGCCAGCGGGTGGAGAGCTACATCGACGCCTACCTGGATGACTCCAGCACCCCGTTCAACATCGAGTTCCGGATGAAGGGCAAGGATGACCACTACCGCTGGATTCTCTCCCGGGGCAGCCTGGTGGAGCGGGATGAAGAGGGCGAACCCAAGCGTCTGCTGGGCACCCACAAGGACATCACCCAGCAGAAAGAGCACGAGGTTATCCTGCTGGAAGCCAAGCAGGATGCGGAGCTGGCCAACGTCACCAAGAGTGAATTTTTGGCCAACATGAGTCACGAGATCCGCACGCCGATGAACGCCATCATCGGCATGATGCACCTGGCCCTGCGCACCGAGCTCAATCCCAAGCAGAAGGATTACCTGGAGAAGGCCAAGTACAGCGCCGAGTCATTGCTGAGGATCATCAACGACATCCTCGACTTCTCCAAGATCGAGGCGGGCAAGCTGGAGCTGGAGCAGACCCGCTTCAGCCTGGACCAGGTGCTGGAGCACGCGGTCAGCCTCAACGCCATCAAGGCCCAGGAGAAGGGGGTGGACCTGCAGCTGTTCTCCTCGGTCAGTGCCAACCTGCACCTGATTGGCGATCCCCTGCGACTGGGGCAGGTGCTGATCAACCTGCTCTCCAACGCGGTGAAGTTCACCGAGAACGGCGAGGTGGAACTGGGCTGTGAGGATCTCAAGGAGCACAATGGCCGCATCCGTCTTAAGTTCTGGGTGCGGGATACCGGCATCGGCATCGAGGAGGAGAAGCAGAAGCACCTGTTTGACGCCTTCAACCAGGCGGACGGCTCCACCACCCGCCGTTTCGGTGGCACCGGCCTGGGCCTCTCCATCAGCAAGCACCTGGTGAACCTGATGGGCGGCGACCTGTCGGTACGCAGCACCCCAGGCCAGGGCTCCACCTTCAGCTTTACCATCGACGCCAAACGGGTGGAACAGCCTCCCCAGGACACCCGGCTGCGGGCCCCCCATGGCGGTCAGTTCACCGCCCTGGTGGTGGACGACAACCCCACCGCCCTGCAGATCTACTCCACCTACCTGCGCGGCTTCCAGTTCAATGTGGAGCTGGCCCAGAACGGTCAGCAGGCGGTCACCAGCCTGACCAAACAGGCACCGGACCTGCTGCTGCTGGACTGGATGATGCCGGACATGGATGGCATCGAGGTGGTGAAGCGGATCGACGAGATGGTGGCGGACGGCACCCTGGAGAAGCGTCCCATCATACTGATCATGACCGCCTACACCGGCAGTTCCCTTACCGCCCTGGTGGAGGATGGCCGCATCGACGCGGTGCTGCAAAAGCCGTTTGACGCCTCCTACCTCTATGACCAGCTGGCCCTGACCCTGGGTCCGGATGACACCAGCCGACCCAAGGTCGAAGAGGAGAAGGAGGACACGCCGGAGACCCAGGCCCACATCCTGCTGGTGGAGGACAACCTGATCAACCAGCAGGTGGCCACCGAACTGCTCAAGAGCGCCGGCTACCGGGTGACCGTGGCGGAAAACGGCCAGATCGCCGTGGACCTGGCCAAGGCGGAACCCTTCGACCTGGTGCTGATGGACATCCAGATGCCGGTGATGGACGGCCTCACCGCCACCAAGACCATACGTCAGTTCGCCGACGCCCAGACCCTGCCGGTGATCGCCATGACCGCCCACGCCATGACCGGCGACCGGGAGAAGAGTCTGGCGGCGGGCATGAACGACCACATCACCAAGCCGATCATCCTGCCGGAGCTGTTCGCCACAGTGAAGCGCTGGCTGGGTGAAGAGGTGCGGGGATGAAGCAGCAGCCCGACACCGCGTCGGCCAAGGTGAAAACCTACCGACGCGCGCCCCTGACCCGCTACCTGCTGATTGGCCTGGGCACCCTGTGCGCCGGCCTGGGGTTGGTGGGGATGTTCCTGCCGCTGCTGCCCACAGTGCCCTTCCTGCTGCTGGCGGCCGCCTGTTTCAGCCGCTCATCCGCGCGAATGCAGGCCTGGCTGTTCAACCACAGGCTGCTGGGGCCGGTGATACGCAACTACCTTGAGCGGCGCGGGCTGACCCTGCGCCAGCTCTTGGGCAGCCTGGTGAGCATCTGGGTAGGCATGGGCATCGCCATCTACCTGGCGCCGGTGCCCGCGGTACAGATCCTGCTGGCCACCATAGGTCTGGGGGTCTCCATCCATCTGGCCCGATTGCCGAGACTCACCGACTGACCCCTCAGAACAGTGACTCGGATCACGCGCTCCGGATTCCCGGAGAGCCTCCCCTTGATCTCACCCAATTAAATGAGAATAATTCTCGTTACTGATGTTGGGTGGGCGGCAGCTCGGACTTTTTCCAGAACATCCAGCCGATGTAACCCACGATGCCGCAGGTGGCCAGAATCACCAGAAGGGACATCCATCCGATGGGGCTTTCCATGATCAGAGACAGCCAATGTGACATGGGGGAACTCCTTGTTGATGCAAAATTGTTCGAAATCCACCCTAACTCAGCGAAAAAATGACCCCCATGATCCGGATCAAGGAGTGTTGCGCAAATGATGAACAGAGGTAAAACCCCAGTTACTTCAGTGAAAACTGCTGCAACCGCCTCGCAGTTACAGTCGGTTGCGCTGGTGCATGAGATCAACTGGCCCTGGCTGATCCCCGGGGGGTTCAGCCTGCTGTTGGCGCTGCTGGGGATCGCCCTGCCCCTGCTGCCCACGGTGCCCTTCCTGTTGCTGGCCAGCGTCTGCTTCAGCCGGGCCCATCCCGCCTGCCAACGCTGGCTGATGAATCACCCCTGGTTCGGTCCGCCCCTGGATGCCTACCTGAACCGTCGGCCTGTGACTCCGAGACAGCTGGCCCTGACCCTGGGCAGCCTGTGGCTGGGCATGACCCTGGCGATCCTCCTGGCCCCTCTGGTGCTGGTCAAACTGGCCCTGGCCGGCATCGGCCTCGGGGTCAGCCTGCACCTGTGGCGCCGCCTGGCGCCCGCCGGCAGTGCCGCCCTGGGTTGAGCCAGGTAGAAAAGCCACATAGACTGGGAAAATCCGGGGCTTAGCCCCATGTTCACCGCGACAAGGATGCCCCATGTTCAAAGCCTCTCTGCGCCTGGCCCTCTGGGTGTTTGCCCTGGTGCTGGCCCTGCCCCTGCGTGCCGACCCCGCTTCACTGTTGCCACTGACCCTGGAGCGCGACGGCCGGCTGCTGCTGGCTGAGCCTGTCCTGGACACCCCCATGCTGCTGCTCACCAGCCTGCCCGCCGGCCTGGG
Source organism: Ferrimonas sp. YFM (assembly GCF_030296015.1). NCBI lineage: Bacteria > Pseudomonadati > Pseudomonadota > Gammaproteobacteria > Alteromonadales > Ferrimonadaceae > Ferrimonas > Ferrimonas sp. YFM. The sequence continues at coordinate 385,494 of NZ_AP027368.1, read as the reverse complement.
ATCCAACGACGTGGGCCTGGACCGGGGTCAACTGGGGCAACGGCGCCTGGTGCAGTTTGAACGTCACGGCAACGCCCTGGTACTGCGCCAACTCAACCCGGACTACCGGGCCGCCTCGGCCAACCCGGAAGAGGGGCGCGCCGCCGCCGAGGCCTTTGCCGGCGCCATCCTGTGGCGGGGACGCCTCGAGGGTGGCAGGGCGGATCTGACCCCACTGCTGCAAGACGATCTGCACGGCATCGCCGCCCGGCTGAGGCGCACCGGCCAGGGGCAGTACACGGTCGAGCCGGGCTTGAGCTTCATCCCCAACAACGGCCTCAAGGGCTTCCCCAACAACAGCGACATCGACATGGAGCTGAGCCTTCGCGGCGAGCGCCCCGGGGATCAGCTGTGGCAGGTGGCCGCGGATCCCTACCGGCTCGGCCTGAGGGTGCGCTTCTCCTTTATGGCATTGCCCGAGGTGCCCATGGAGCCGGTGCCCTACCATCCTCAGTCCGGTTTCTTCGACTACCGATTTCACGACTATGGCCAGCCACTGGATCGTCCGCTGACCCAGCGCTGGCTGCCCAGATTCAGGCTGGAGAAGATCACCCCGGGCGCGGCCCCTTCCGCCGTGGTCAAGCCCATTGTCTACTACCTGGATAATGCCGTGCCCGAGCCGATGCGCAGCGCCCTGCTGGAGGGGGCCAGCTGGTGGGCCCAGGCGTTCGAGGAGGCGGGCTATCTGGACGCCTTCAGGGTGGAACTGCTGCCCGAAGGTGCCGATCCCCAGGACAGCCGCTACAACCTGATCCAATGGGTCCACCGGGCTACTCGCGGCTGGTCCTTCGGTGATGCGGTGATCGATCCCCGCAGTGGCGAGATCCTTAAGGGCCACGTCACCCTGGGCTCGCTGCGCGTGCGTCAGGACCAGCTGATCGCCCGGGGGCTGACCTCAGGCTGGAGCGACCGCGCCCAGGCCAATGCCCAGTCCAGGCTGTTTGCCCTGGGGCGCCTCAAGCAACTGGCCGCTCACGAGGTGGGCCATACCCTGGGCCTGGCCCATAACTTCGCCGCCTCGGCGGTCCAGGGGGGCTCGGTGATGGATTACCCTCACCCCAGGCTGGCGTTGAAGGATGAGGTCATCGCCATCGACCAGGCCTACGACACCGGCCTGGGGGCGTGGGACAGGCACGCCATCCTGTTTGGCTATGGTGAGCCTCAGCGCCAGAGCGCCCTGGCCGCCCAGGCCAGGGAGCAGGGCCTTAAGCTCATCGGCGACCCGGATGCCCGAGGGGCTCACAGCGCCCACCCTAACGCCCACCTGTGGGACAACGGCGATGAGCCTGTCACCGAGCTGAATCAACTGCTGCAGATCCGTTCCCTGGCCCTGACCGGCCTGGGCCCGCAGATGCTGCTGGAGGGGGAACCCAACAGCGAGCTGGGCCGCGCCCTGGTGCCCCTCTACCTGCTGCATCGCTACCAGGTGGAGGCGGCGGCCACCCTGCTGGGCGGGGTGGAGTACCACTACGCCATCAATGAAGCCGCCGAGCGCCGCTGGGTCAGTGGCGACCAGCAGCGTCAGGCACTGGAGGCCCTGTGGGCCACCCTGACCCCGGAGTTTCTGGCCCTGCCGCCCTCCTTGCAGGAGCAGCTGCTGCCACCGGCCTTGGGTTACCAGCCCGACCGGGAGTATTTTGGCTCTCGCCAGGGCGTCATCACCGACCCTCTGGGGATGGCCGAGGTGGCTGCCCGCCACACCCTGAGCCTGATGCTGACCCCGCAGCGGCTCAACCGCATGATGCAGCAGCACAGGGAGGACGATGAGCTGCCCAGTGTGGAAGGGGTGGTGGAGCAGCTCCAGGAAAGGTTGCTGCTGGAGGATCTGGAGGAGGGCCAGTTGGCCGGCCTGAGGATGCGGGTCAATGCGGTGGCGGTGGATGCCCTGCTGGCCGTGATCCACAGTGATCACAGCGATCCTGAGCTGCGCGCCCTGCTGGGTCGGCAGCTGCTGGACCTGCAGGACAAACTGCAGCGCCGCGCCCGCCGCTCCGACGCCATGACCGCCGGCCACTACCGCCAATTGGCCCAGGCGCTGAAGGCGGGCCTGACCGATGCCAGCGTGCGGGTGATCGAGCGACCCCTGCCGATGCCGCCGGGCTCGCCCATCTAGCACAAAAAAAGGTCGCCCCAGGGCGACCTTTTTCATTCAACGCGGCACTCAGTCCAGCTTGATCACCGGCTGCACCACGATGCTGCGGCTGGCGACGCGCACCTCATTGATGGTCACCTCCAGCTCCTGGGCCAGGTGGAACACCGGCTGGTCATCGAACAGGGCCCGGCCCTGCTCGGCACTCAGCTTGAGGCGCGCCTTGTCATCGGTAATAAAGGGCGCCGGCATGAACACCACGGCACCGTTCTCCTTCAGGCGCATGCGCACCCCGCCCCGGTTGATGTCGATGATCTCCCCGGTAAAGCGCTGGGGGGTGCCTGCCAGAGGGGCCATAAATCGGGCATAGAGCCAGTCGCCCACGTCACGCTCACACATGCGGTGCAGCTTGCGCATCGCCGCCAGGTGATCGATCAGTTCGGCGTCCGGCCCCTGGGCCGACTCGCCGGCGATGATCCCCTTCAGCAGGCGGTGGTTCACCATGTCGCCGTACTTGCGGATGGGGGAGGTCCAGGTTGCGTACCCCATGAGCCCCATGCCGAAATGGGGACCCGGCGTCGCCGCCATCTCGGAAAACGCCTGCATCCGGCGCAGACGGGCATCCAGGTAGCCGTCGGGCTGGGCGTCCAGGGCACGGCGCAACTGGCAGTAGCCCTCCAGGGTCTGCAGCTGGTCGCTGGTGAACTCCACCCCGTTCTCCGCCAGCATCTCGCGGGCCCCCTCCAGGCGCTCGCTGTCCAGACCGGCGTGGACGTTGAATACCCCCTGGCCCACCTTCTCTGCCAACAGGGTGGCGGCGGAGGTGTTGGCCAGGATCATGCTCTCTTCGACGATGCGGTTGGCGATGCGGCGGTGATCCACGTGGATCGCCAGCACGTTACCGGCATCGTCCACCTCGAAACGGAAGTCGGGGCGGTCCGGGAACACCAGGGCGTGCTGTTCACGCCAGCCGATGCGGGCCAGGGCCAGCTGATGCAGCCCCTTGACCTGGGCCTCGATCGCCTCATCCTCTGGACGCCACTCCCCCTGCTGCTCCAGGTAATCGGAGACCTTGTCGTAGGCCAGCTTGGCGTGGGAGCGGATGTTGGCCAGGCAGAACTCGGTGTCGCCGGCTTCCCCGTCCGCCTTCACCTCGATGCCCGCCACCAGGGCCGGACGAACTTCCCCCTGATGGAGAGAGCAGAGCTCGTCCGCCAGCTGACGGGGCAGCATGGGCACGTTGAAACCGGGCAGGTACTGGGTAAAGGCCCGCTTGCGCGCCTCCTGGTCCACCTCGTCACCGGCACTGACGTAGGCGGTGGGATCGGCGATGGCCACCCACAGCTTCCAGCCGGCGTCGGTCTGCTCCACATAGAGGGCGTCGTCCATATCCTTGGTGGACTCGGCGTCTATGGTGACGAAGGGCAGGTCGGTGAGGTCCCGCCGCTCCACCTCGGCCGGCGCCTGCCAGCCCTGAGGATCCGCCGGCTCCACCTTGGCCAGGTCGTGCTTGGCCAGGATCACCCACCAGGGGATATGGGGATCGTCGTGAGTGGCCACCAACTGGGTCACCTCGACCTGGAAGTGCTGCTCCCCTTCACGCAGGGGGTGCTTCACCAGATGGGCCACCACGTAGTCGCCATTGCTGAGCTCAGAGCCTTTGACCCCTTTGCACTTGGCGCGCAGGGGCTCCTTCATCAGCGGGTGATCCGGAATGACGTTGAGGCGCTCCTTGATGAACTTCACCCGGGCGATGAAACGCCCCAGGCCGGGCTCCAGCAGGGAGTCGGGCTCGGCCACCTCCTTCTCCTTCTCGGTGCGCAGCACCGCGGTGACCCGATCACCGTGGACCACCTTTCTCATGTAACTGGGCGGAATGAAGTGGCTGCCGCCCTTGTCGGTCTCGAGGAAGCCAAAGCCCCGCTCGGTGGCCTTGATCTGGCCCTCTACCGTGGGCAGGGTTTCGCGAATCTGTGCTTTAAGCTGCTGCAGCAGCGGATTGTCCTGGAACATCTCTCCATTCCATCATCATCAAAAGAGTGGCCGCCTTAAGGCGGCGAGTTGGCCCAAGTGTAAGGGATAGCGGCAGGGATCACCACGGCCAATGAACGCCCTTCCTCACCCTTTAGACCCGGTTTTTCGGGTTGCCCGCCAGAAACGCCTGCAGGTTGTCGGCGGCGATCTGCATCAGCCGCATCCTGGCCTCCCGGGTAGCCCAGGCGTTGTGGGGGGTGATGCTGCAGTTGGGCGCGCTGAGCAGGGGGTTATCCGCCAGGGGTGGCTCGCTGGAGAGCACATCCAGCCCGGCCCCTCCCAGGTGGCCGCGAATCAGCGCCTGGGCCAGGGCATCCTCATCCACCAGGGGGCCGCGGGCGGTGTTGACCAGCAGGGCGCCCGGCTTCATCAGCGCCAGGGTGCGGTCATTGATCATCCGCTGGTTGTCGGCGGTCAGGGGGCAATGGAGGCTGACCACATCCGCCTGCTGCAGCAACGACTCCAGGGGCAACCAGCGTCGCCCCTCGGGCAGGTCGCGCTTTTGTGTGGCACTGGTGACCACCACCTTCATGCCGAACCCTTCGCCCATGGCGGCCAGACGCCGGGCGATCTCCCCATAGCCCACCAGCCCCAGGGTCTTGCCCTCCAGGGCGATCAGCGGACCGTCGTAGAAGCAGAAATCCGGGCTGGTCGTCCAGCGCCCCTGAGCCACCTGCTGGTGGTGATGGGCCACCCGGCTGGCATGATGAAGGATGTGGGCCATGGCCATCTGGGCCACGGAGCCGGGCCCGTAGGCGGGCACATTGGTGACGGTGATCCCCAGGCCGCGGGCGGCGTCCAGGTCCACCACATTGACCCCGGTGGCCAGCACACCGATGTATTTGAGATCCGGCAGCCTGGCCAGGGTGTCGGCGGTCAGGGGAGTCTTGTTGGTCAGCAGCAGGGGCACGCCGGCGGCGCGGGCCAGGATGTCGGCATCGTCGGTTCGGTCGTACACCCGGCACTGAGCCAGGCGCTCCATAGGCTGCCAGTCGATATCGCCGGGGTTGAGGGTATAGCCGTCCAGGACCACCAGGTATTTCATCGCTGCTCTCCGCTTGTCACTAGGGCGTGTTGACACTACAGGTCATTAGACACAACAAGGCCCCAGATACGCAAATGCCCTCCGATGGTGCGCGGAGGGCATGGGGTCTCCCGAAGGAGAGATCGTGCAGGAGATGATGAGAGAGGGTCATCCTTGGCTGACCCACAACCTACTCTACACCAAATTTGAGATAATGCAAATAATTCGCATTTACAAACCTTCGGTGTTGTCCCGTTGCCTGGACCAGATTCGCTCCGCCTGGGTCCCCAGTAACCAGAAGCCCAGTCCGGCGATGGCAAACAGCACCCCCTTGTGCAGGCTGTCCCACAGCTGCTCGAAGTAGCGGCTGTAGAGATGGAGAATCAGGAACAGCAGGCCATACAGGCGCAGGGCCGGTATCGACCAGCGGATGCCGGCCCAGATGGCTCCCAGACACACCAGCATGGCCCCCAGGGCCCAGGGCCAGAGTTGCCACTGGGGCACGTCGGCCCAATGATCCCAGTTGCCGTGGTTACCGAAGATGGAGACCAGCCACAGGAACCCTAGGACGCTGAGCCAACCGAAGTGCCGGGTCAGGGGCGCCAACGCAGGCGCCCTCCCCTCCATTGCCTGTCCCGCCAGGGCGATCAGGCCGCCGAGCAGGGCCAGGCGCAGGGGCAGGTTCATCCCAAACCACAACCCCTCCCAGCCGGCCACCTCGACGCTGTGCACGCAGAGCCACAGCATCAGGCTGAGCAGGGCGATGCCCCAGATCAGCAGGGAGCGCAGAGTCAGGCCCATCAACAGATACAGCAAGGTGGCCGCCAGCAGGTACCAACGCCAGCTGTCGCTGTCCGGATGCAGGTAGTCCCCCAGGTAGGCCAGGGCACCGGAAAACGCCAGCACCGATCCCAGAAACAGGGCCTCCACCTGGTAGGGGCGGGCTCCGTCTCCCCGGCGCCACAGCCCCACCGCCAACAGGCCGATGCCCAGCAGGGTGAGGGCCAGGGCCCTGGCCAGCACCGGGGCGTTGAACATGGCGGTAATCCAGTCGATCACCCTCTGGTCCACCAGCACACTGGCCACCGCCAGCACCAGGGAGGCCACCGCCACATAGAAGCTGTACCTGGCCAGTTTCAGCCAGTCGAAGCGGCGCTCCTCCAGCCCCTGCTCCAATCGCTGCACCTGCTCAGGGGTCAGCTCTCCCTGCTGCTGCCAGCCCTGCAGGGCCCGGCGTATGGTTTCGGCTTCCTTGCGACTCCACATGGGATCACCTCATCTGTCGTTCCTGACGCACCCGTTCCCAGGCCGCCTGAATGTCCTGGCTCTTCTGCCGGGCCAGGGCCATCATCTCATCGGGCAGACCCTGGCTGGCCAGCTTGTCCGGGTGGTGCTGGGCCATCAGCTTGCGGTAGGCCCGTTTGATGGTGCGCTCATCGTCGGAGGCGTCCACCCCGAGCACCTTGTAGGCATCCTCCAGGCTGGGCCCCTGGGCGCCGCTACTGTGGTAGTGGCTGCCCCCTTTGATCATGGAGATGATCTGCGTCAGCTCCTCCTGGCTGAACCCCAGCTGGCTGGCGATCTCCGCCAGAATCGCCTGTTCACGACTGTCGATGCTGCCGTCGGACAGGGCGATCTGAATCTGGATCTCCAGGAACATCCGCGCCAGATCCCGACGGAAGGCCATCACCAGCTTCAGCTGCTTCAGTCGTTCCCGCAGCGGATAGTCGGAGGCTTTGCCCTCGCGAAACGCCTCCTGGGCGGCCCGGCGGGCTTCGCCGGAGAGGCGCAGCTGATCCATCACCGCCGATGCCAGGGCGATGTCCGCCGAGGTGACCTGGCCCGAGGCCTTGGCCACATGGCCCATCACCGCAAAAGTGGTATGGAAGAACAGGTTCTGCCGGGGACCGGCTTTCGGGGTGCGGCGCTTGTCCACCAGGATATGACCCAGCCAGGCCCCGAGGATCATCCCCGCGAAACGGCCGAAGAAAAAGCCCAGGAGTGCGCCGAACACCTTACCCCAAATTTGCATTAAGTCTTTGCTCCAGTTCGATTAATCTTTGCTCTGTGCCCACGTCGCACCAGTGTCCTTCAAGGGCGGTGCCTCCCACCCTGCCCTGGGCCATCGCCTCCCTGAGCAGAGGCGCCAGGGGGAAACGTCCGGGCGCGCAGCGGGCGAACAGCTCAGGACGGTAGAGGCCGATGCCACTGAAGGTAAGCTTTGCCTCCCCCTGTGCCTGCACCCGCCCCTGATTCAGGGCGAAATCCCCCTGGGAGTTGTGGGCGGGATTGGCCACCAGCCACAGGTGGGCCAGGTCCTGCTGCCCCAGCTGAGGCAGCGCGTTAAATTCAAGTTCACAGTAAACATCCCCATTGACCACCAGGAAGGGGTCGGGGCCCAGCCAGGAGAGGGCCCGCTGAATGCCGCCTCCGGTCTCCAGGGCCTGGGTTTCATGCTGGTAGTGAATGGCGAGGCCAAAGCGGCGGCCATCTCCCAGGGTCTGGGGAAACTGCTCTCCCAGCCAGGCGGTGTTGATCAGCACGTCGCGAAAGCCCGCCCGGGCCAGGCGCTCCAGGTGGTGTTCCAACATCGGCCGCCCCTGCAGGGGCAGCAGCGGCTTGGGCGTGGTGTCGGTGAGAGGCCGCATCCGCTCGCCGCGGCCGGCGGCCAGGATCATCGCCTTCATCGGCCTGCCTCCAACTGTGCACGCCACTCCAGGGCCGCCCGGGCCAGTTCAGCGGTCTCCGGATAGAGCTCGGCGGCCTCGATGACGTACTCCAACACCCTGGGCAGGTCCGCCAGGTAGTGGTGCTTGCCATCCCTGTGGCTGAGCCGGGCGAAGATCCCCAGCACCTTGAGATGGCGTTGCAGGCCGGTGAGGTGGTACCAGCGCTGGAACTGCTCCCAGGAGGTGCTCTCCGGTATCAGCGCCTGCTGCCTGAGCGTAAGGAAATGATTGTGCAGCAGAGGCTCCAGCTGTGCCCAGGGCCACTTGACGTAGCAATCCTTAAGCAGGGACACCGGATCATAGGTCACCGGTCCCAGCAGGGCCCCCTGGTAATCGATGAGGGCCAGGGCGTCGCCGGTCACCATCAGGTTGCGACAGTGAAAGTCGCGGTGTACCCCGACCTGGGGCTGCTCCAGGGCATTGGTCACCAGCAGCTCACACAGGGGCGCCCACCAAGGGGCCAGCTGTTGGGGATCCCGGTCCAGGTGCACCTGGATGAACCACTGTGGCAGCAACGCCAGCTCCTGGCGCAGGAAGGCCTCATCATAGGGGGGCAGAGGCTCGCCGGCGCGCTCGGTGACCGAGGCGATGGCCGGCAGCAGGGCCAGGGCCCGGCCATACCACAGGGGCAGCTGGTCCGGGGCCAGATACCCCTGCAGGTGACTGTCCCCCAGATCGCTCTGGCACATGAACCCCAGATCCAGGCTGGCGTGGATCACCTCGGGGACCGGCAGACTCACCTTCTGATAAGCCTGGGTCATCGCCAGGAAGGGCGCACTGTCCTCAAGATCCGGCGGCGCATCCACCGCAATGTAGCTGCTTCCCTCATGGAAGAAGCGAAAATAGCGCCTGTGGCTGGCGTCGCCGAAGATCAACACCAGCCCCTCGACAGGGGAGGTAAACTGCCGGTTTAACCATTGCTGCAGCGCTGCCTGACGGCTGTCGCTCATCTCTCTCCTCCGCGTAGCCCAAACGGAAAAATTGCTTTATCATACGTCTTTTGCGCCAGCGAAAAATGGTTTTGTTCGGCGCGTTGAAAATTAGGCTCTCAGACCGAATCGAGTCCGTCTCTGTTCACCAGGGGTCACACCACCGATGATGGGGTCAACGGACACGCCGCAAGCCGGACCATAACCGGCATGGGCGTCACTCATTGGGGAACGGTGACGGCAGCGGTCGCGGCGGCAACAGTCCGCCCGGCGACCGTGTACAATCCATAAGGATAATAATGCGTTTTCAACTCGCCTTAGCGTGCTGCTGCCTGCCTTTTGCCGCCTGGAGCCAGGAGGGACAGGTGGTGGTGCCTGACAACCAGTGTACCATCAAGCTTCCCGTGCCCCTGATGGTGGATCCCAATGCTCCCCTGTCGAAAGACGCCTCCAAAGATCCTGTGACCGTGCGGGCGGACCGCAGCGAAGCGATCGCCGGCGAGGCGGCGCGTTTCCAGGGCGACGTCAAGCTGGTGCAGGGCAACCGCGCCATCACCGCCGACAGCGCCGAGGTGCACCAGCAGGAGCAGAAGGTATTGGCCAAGGGCAACCTGGTCTATCAGGATCCCAGCATCACCATCACCGCCGACGATCTCGACGCGGACATGACCCAGTACAGCGCCACCCTCAACCAGGCCCAGTACTGGCTGCATGGTCAGCAGGTGCACGGCGACGCCGGTCAGCTGGAGATCACCAACGAGAATGACCTGGTGCTGCGGGGCGGCAGTTTCACCACCTGTCCCGCCGAGGTGCCGGACTGGGAGTTGAAGGCGGAGAAGATCGTCATCGACACCAGCGAGGAGTGGGGCCACATCTACAGTGCCCAAGTGCGCCTGTTCGACACCCCGGTGTTCTATGTGCCCTATATGACGGTCCCGGTCTCCGACAAGCGCAAGACCGGTTTCCTGTTCCCGGCCATCAGCACCAGCACCAAGAACGGCGTGGACGTCACCACCCCCTTCTACTGGAATATCGCCCCCAACTATGACCTGACCCTGACCCCGCAGTTTATGAGTTCCCGGGGCCTGTGGCTGGGCACCGAAGGGCGCTACCTGCATGAGAACAACTTCGGCCTGGTCAACCTGGAGTACATCGGCAACGATCGCCTGGACAGCCTCAAGGGCAGCCCCAGCCGCTGGGCCTACTCCTGGGAACACACCGCCCGCCTGGACAACGGCTGGCGCCTGCACGCCGACATCGCCGACATCAGCGACGACAACTACTTCAACGACTTCGATTCCGCCATCAGCACCAGCACCGACAACCAGCTGAGCCGGGTGGGAGAAGCGGCGTTCTTCCAGCGTGACTGGAACTTCGCCATCAAGGTGCAGGACATCAAGGTGCTGGGTGAGGAGGATGCCCCCTTCCAGGTGCTGCCTCAGCTGAGCTTCCAGTACCACAGGCCCGAGGTCTCCAGCGGCCTGGACTTCGCCTTCGACACCGAGCTGACCCACTTTGCCAGTCAGGGCAGCAACCAGTTGGAAGCGATCCGCTGGCACATGGAGCCGACCCTGAGCCTGCCCTACCAGACCCCGGCGGCCAGCCTGCTGGGTGAGGTCAAGCTGATGCAGACCTTCTATCAGCAGGACGTGCCCACCGGCACCACGGATCCCCTGGAGCAGAACCTGGATGACTTTGTCAGCCGTACCCTGCCCCAGCTGCGCCTGCACGGCCAGATCAACCTGGAGCGGCAGCTGAGCTTCCAGGGCCAGCCGTTCCGTCAGACCCTGGAGCCCCAGGCCCAGTACCTCTATATCCCCCATGAGGATCAGAGTGACATCGGCGTCTACGACACCGCCCTGCTGCAGGACGACTACTCCGGCCTGTTCCGCGACCGCCGCTTCTCCGGCCTGGATCGCATCGCCGACGCCAACCAGCTGACCCTGGGTGTGGCCACCCGGGTGTACGACGACAGCAACAACGAGAAGCTGCGCTTCGCCCTGGGCCAGATCTTCTATCTGTCCGACAGTGATGTGAGCCTGCCGGACCAGTCCAACCAGATTCAGCAGTCCAGCTCCGCCCTGGCGATGGAGCTGGATATGCAGGCCGCCAAGAACTGGTTCCTGGCCGGCTCCCTGCAGCTGGACACCAACTCAAACACCACCAACAAGTCGGAACTGACCCTGGACTACCGTCCGGGGCGGGACAAGCTGCTGCAGCTGTCCCACCGTTACGTGCCGGAACTGGCCATCGACGCCGACACCGGCGAGTCGGTGGACATCAACCAGTTCGGCATGCGGGCCACCTGGCCCATCGCCGACAACACCTACCTGGTGGGGAACTACTACTACGATGCCAATCTCAACCGTTCGGTGGAGACCTTTGCCGGCATCCAGTGGGAATCCTGCTGCTGGGCCATTCGCCTCAGCTACGATCGCCACCTGAACACCAACTACACCGACAGCGGCTTCACCAACATCAGCCAGCGTAATGACTTCGACACCAGCTGGTCCCTCACCTTCGAACTGAAGGGGCTGGGATCCTCAGGCCCGCTGGGGGTCAGCGACATGCTGGATGAGGGTTTGTTCAACTACCGCCGCCCCTACTACCTCAGAAACTGAGGAAACAAATGTGTTACAGTGCAGGAACCGTCGCCGAGCCTGACGCTCTAAGCGATAACTGCACCATAGAAATGGATTAGAGGATGAAGGTTCGCAATATTCTTTTAGGCGCCGTGGCTTCCCTGGCCATGGCCGGCTCCCTGATGGCTCAGCCTCAGACCCTCGACCGGGTAGCGGTGCTGGTAAACAACGGCATCATCTTGCAGAGCGAGATCGATGATCGCATCGCCAACATCAAGCGTGGCGCCCTGCGCTCCGGACAGTCCCTGCCCTCGGATGCCGCCCTGCGCACCCAGGTGGTTGACCGTCTGATCAACGAAAGCCTGCAGCTGCAGATGGCCGAACGCATGGGCCTGGTGATCAGCGACATCCAGCTGGACCAGACCCTGGAGAACATGGCCCAGGAGCAGAACCAGACCCTGGAACAGCTTAAAACCGAAGTGGAAGCCTCAGGCGACAACTACGCCCAGTATCGTGAGCAGGTCCGCCGCGAGATCACCCTGGGTCAGGTCCAGCGCTTCCAGGTCCAGCGCCGGGTTCAGATCTCCCCCCAGGAGATCGACACCCTGGTGAAGATGATTGAGGAGCAGGGTCTGCAGGACGCCGAGTTCCACGTTGGCCACATCCTCATTGAGGTGCGTGACAACGACACCAAGACGGTGGAAGAAGCCCGTGGCCGCGCCGAAAAGGTGTTGGGTCTGCTCAACGAAGGCGCGGATTTCGCCAAGACCGCCATCGCCGCCTCCGCCGGTCCCAAGGCCCTGGAAGGGGGCGACTGGGGCTGGATGAACATCAACGAGATGCCCACCCTGTTTGCCGAACTGGTCAAGGGCGCCAAGCCCGGCGACATCATAGGTCCGGTAAAGAGTGGCGCCGGTTTCCACATCGTTAAGATCCAGGAGACCCGTGGTCAGCAGCTGCAGGAAGTGGAAGAGGTGCGTGCCCGTCACATCCTGCTGCGGCCCTCACCCATCCTCAGCGAAGACATGGCCAAGCAGATGCTGGACACCTTCCTGGTCGAGGTGGAGAAGGGTGACGCCGACTTTGCCGAGCTGGCCAAGGAGCACTCCGAGGATCCCGGCAGCGCCCTCAAGGGTGGTGATCTGGGCTGGTCCGATCCCTCCATCTATGTGCCCGCGTTCCAAAACGCCCTGGCCAAGCTGGGCAAGGGTGAGTACAGCAAGCCGTTCCGCTCCACCCACGGCTGGCACGTGGTGCAGCTGACCGACCGTCGCACCACGGACACCACAGACAAGATGAACACCGACCGCGCCTACCAGCTGCTGTTCCGCCGTAAGTTCAACGAGCAGGCGGCGGCCTGGTCTCAGGAGATGCGCGCCAAGGCGTACATCGAGATGGTGGAAGCCAAATGACGTTCCGGATCGCGGTAACGCCAGGGGAGCCGGCAGGCGTCGGCCCCGATCTGGTGGTGATGCTGGCCCAGCAGGCCTGGCCTGTTGAGCTGGTGGTCTGTGCCGATCCCCAGCTGATCACCGACCGCGCCAAGATGCTGGGGCTGCCCATCAAGCTGCAGCCCTATCAGCCCGGCAAGGAGCCCCAGCCTCAGGCTGCGGGCACCCTGACCATCGCCCCCTTCTCCCTGGACGCCCCGGTGGTGTGCGGCGAGCTCAATGACGCCAACAGCGCCTACGTGGTGGAGACCCTCAAGTTCTCCAGTGAGAAGAACATCAGTGGCGACTTCGCCGCCGTGGTGACTGGCCCCGTGCACAAGGGGATCATCAACCAGGCGGGGATCCCCTTCTCCGGTCACACCGAGTACTTTGCTCAGCAGGCCGGCTGTCAGGATGTGGTGATGGTGCTGGCCACCGAAGGCCTGCAGGTGGCCCTGGTGACCACCCATATCCCCCTGGCCTATGTGTCCAAGGCGATCACCCCACAGCGCCTGGAGCAGATCATTCGCATCCTCAACCGGGACCTGCAGGACAAGTTCGGCCTGGAGAAGCCACGCATCCTGGTGTGTGGCCTCAACCCCCACGCCGGCGAAGGTGGCCACCTGGGCAAGGAGGAGATCGAGGTGATCGAACCCACCCTGAGCCACCTGCGCGCCGAAGGGATGGATCTTACCGGCCCTCTGCCGGCGGACACCCTGTTCCAGCCCAAGTACCTGGACAACTGCGATGTGGTGCTGGCGATGTACCACGATCAGGGTCTGCCGGTGCTAAAATACAAGGGGTTCGGCAAGTCCCTCAACATCACCCTGGGACTGCCCTTCATCCGCACTTCAGTGGACCACGGCACTGCCCTGGACCTGGCTGGCTCCGGCCAGGCGGATCCCGGCAGTTTCCTGGTCGCCCTAAACAAAGCAATTGAACTGACAAGTAAACAAAATAGATGAGCAACAATGTTCATATGGGCCACCGCGCCCGTAAGCGCTTCGGCCAAAACTTCCTCCACGACATGACGGTGATCGATCGTATCGTTGCCGCCATCCATCCCACCGACGACCATACCCTGGTGGAGATTGGCCCGGGTCTGGGCGCCCTGACTCAGCCGGTGGCCGAGCAGGTTGAGTGCCTGAACGTGGTGGAGCTGGACAGAGATCTGGCTGAACGCCTGACCCAGCAACCTGGCTGGGGCAACAAATTGAAGATCCACCAGGGGGACGCACTGAAGTTCGACTTCACCTCCCTGATGGAAGAGGGCAAGAAGATGAAGATCTTCGGCAACCTGCCCTACAACATCTCCACCCCGCTGATGTTCCACCTGTTCGAGTACGCCGACAAGGTGGAGAACATGCACTTCATGCTGCAGAAAGAGGTGGTGGAGCGTCTGTGTGCCGGACCGGGTCACAAGAACTACGGTCGCCTGACGGTGATGGCCCAGTACTACTGCAAGGCACTGCCGGTGCTGGAAGTGGGCCCGGGTGCCTTCACCCCGCCGCCCAAGGTCGACTCCGCCGTGGTGCGCCTGGTGCCCCACAAGGAGAAGCCCTACCCGGTGGACGACGTCGAAGTGCTGAGCCAGGTGTGCCTGACCGCCTTCAACATGCGTCGTAAGACCCTGAGAAACAGCTTCAAAGGCAAGCTGGATGCGGCCGCTTTCGAAGAGCTTGGCATCGATCCCGGCCTGCGCCCCGAGCAACTGCCGGTGTCCGACTTTATCGCCATCGCCAACTACCTCTGCCGTCACTGAGGCCATCATGCGTCTTCCGCCCCTGCAGATTGAGGTTGAAAGTCAGTACGTCGCCGAGCAGTCCCAGCCGGAGAAACAGCAGTTCCTGTTTCAGTACACGGTCACCATGGAAAACCGGCACGATCAGACTCTGACCCTGACTCACAGGCACTGGAAGATCACCGACGGCAACGGCAGCCTCAATGAGGTGAGTGGTGAAGGGGTGGTGGGCCAGACCCCCACCCTGGCGCCCGGCGAGCGTTTCAGCTACTCCAGCGCCGTTACCCTGGCCACTCCGGTGGGCAGCATGGCGGGCTTCTACACCCTCCTCAGCGAAGATGGTCAGGTTCTGCAGAGCCCCATCGACCGCTTCCCTCTGAAAAATCCCAGGAGCCTCCACTAGGCATGGCCAACTATTTTGTCGGCGATATTCAGGGATGCTACGACGAACTGCGGAAACTGATGGACCAGGTGGGCTTCGATCCCGCCGAGGACGTGCTGTGGTGCACCGGCGATCTGGTGGCCCGCGGTCCCGGCTCACTCGAGGTGCTGAGGCTGTTCCGCGAACTGGGTGACGCCGGCCGCACCGTTCTGGGCAATCACGATCTCCACCTGCTGGCGGTGCATGCCAGGCTGAAGAAGGCCAAGCCCAAGGACAGGCTGCAGGCGTTCCTCGACGCCCCGGACAGCGACGATCTGATTCAGTGGCTGCGGTGCCAGCCCCTGTACCGGCACCTGCCGGAGCACAAGCTGATCCTGACCCATGCCGGGGTGCCGCCACACTGGGGCGTCGATGAGGTGATCCGCCGCGGCGATGAGGTCAGCGCCACCCTGCAGTCGGATCACTACCTGGAGTTCGTCGGCCAGATGTACGGCGATAAGCCGGATCTGGACGACCCGGACGCCAGCCCCTACCGGCGCCAAACCTACACCATCAACTGCCTGACCCGGATGCGCTTGCTCTACCCGGATGGCCGGCTGGATTTCTACGCCAAGGGCAACCCCGCCGGCGAAGGCACCCTGGTGCCCTGGTTCCGTCTGCCCCACCCCTTGTTGCAGGAGTATCGCCTGGTGTTTGGCCACTGGGCGGCACTGATGGGCCAAACCCGAACACGAAATGCCATCAGCCTGGACACCGGCGCCTGCTGGGGTCACTGGCTGACATTCTGGCAACTGGAAACGGGGGCGAGATTTACTCAGCACGCAGACAAAGTCTGGGGTTAGAAGGG
The DNA here is from genome assembly GCF_030296015.1 of Ferrimonas sp. YFM. NCBI lineage: Bacteria > Pseudomonadati > Pseudomonadota > Gammaproteobacteria > Alteromonadales > Ferrimonadaceae > Ferrimonas > Ferrimonas sp. YFM. The sequence goes on along the minus strand of NZ_AP027368.1, from coordinate 369,668 downwards.
GCACTTTTCGCCCCTTTATTGTTGCATAAAACGGCATGATGGCTGCTGCAAACTGGTTGCCAGCTTGATAACATGGTGTGCGTTGGGGGATCACACACCAAGGACCATACTAATAATGAAACTCACCGTCTCACTCCGCATCATCGGAGGGTTCACCTTCGTCACCCTGCTGCTGCTGATTCTCGGCGGCCTGTCCCTGTCCAGCATCAACACGGTGGAAGAGCACACCAATACCTATAAGAAGTTCGCGGTACCGGCCAAGGACAAGGTCAATGAGGTCAGCCTGGAACTCAATCAGCAGTTCATCACCATTCAATCCGCCCACGACGCGGATCAGGCCGACGCCCTGGCACCGCTGCAGCAACAGCTTCAGCAGCAACAGAATCAGCTCAACGGCCAGATTCGTTCCCTGGACACCCTGCTGCAGACCCGTCCCGACTTCGGCCTGAACGCCGGCCAGGCCAGCGGCTTCAACACCGCCTTCCAGCAAGCCTGGAGCGAGATGCTCCAGGCCAAACAGGCTCTGAGCGAGGGCCAGGCAGCCCTGACCGAGCAGATCGACACCATGGAGATGGCCGGTGACGATGCCAGCGCCATCCTGCTGGACCTGATGGATCTGGAAGTCTCCGACAACGCCACCGAACGCCAGATGGCGGGCGAGGCCAACAACATGGACAGCGCCGTGGCCAGCATGGTGGCCATCGGCCTGGAGCTGAACAAGATCGGCTCCCTGGCGGATCTGGAGACCCTGAGAGGGGAAACCGAGTTTCTGCTGCGCAGCCTGGATTACCGCATAGAAGCCATGGTCGCCGACGGTGAGGCCACCGGCCAGCAAGACCTGGTGCAGGAGCTGACCGACAACCTGACTGTCCTCACCGGCTTCCTGCGCGGCGACAGCAACCTCATCGACCTGCAGAGCGCCAACCTGCGCCAGGCTCAGTTGGTGGATACTAAGCTGGATGAGGCCCGCGGCCAGTACGACGCCCTGATCGCCCTGACCCAGACCCTGCAACAGCAGCTGGCCACCATCAGCGACGACACCGGCAACCTGGCCATGGAGTCCCTGGCCTCCACCCGCACCCTCACCATGGTGGTGATGCTGGGTTCCATCCTGGTGGCCACCCTGATCAGCCTGCGCACCCGTAAGTCGATCACCCAGCCACTGGACCACGTCAATGAGGTGTTGGCGGTGCTGGCCAGCGGTGACCTGACCAAGCGACTGGATCTGCCGGCCCACGACGAATTCGGCAAGCTGGCGGGCAACATCAATGCCCTGTCCGACGCCCTGAGGGAGCTGATCCGCTCCATCACCGAGCGGGCCGATCAGCTGGCCGCCGCCGCCGAGGAGACCTCTGCGGTGACCGCCCAGACCACCTCCGGCATCCAGGAGCAGACCAGCCAGATCGAGCAGGTGGCCAGCGCCACCAATCAGCTCTCCAGCTCCGCCAACCAGGTGGCCACCAACGCCAACGACGCCCTGGGCGAAACCCAGCAGGCGGACGATGAGACCCGCCAGGCCCGCAGCCTGTCGGAGAACAACGGCGCCATCATCCAGAATTTGGCGGACGAAGTGGAGCGCACCGCCCAGGTGATCAACAAGCTCAACAGCGACACCGCCGCCATCGGCAGCATCCTGGATGTGATCCGCGGCATCGCCGAGCAGACCAACCTGCTGGCCCTGAACGCCGCCATCGAGGCCGCCCGGGCCGGTGAGCAGGGCCGCGGCTTTGCCGTCGTCGCCGACGAGGTCCGCTCCCTCGCCTCCCGCACCCAGGAGTCCACCACAGAGATTCAGCAGATGATCGAGGTGGTCCAGGCCGGAGCCCAGGAAGCGGAAGAGGTGATGCAGAAGAGCCAGGAACAGGCCCGTCGCAGCGTCACCACCACGGAGGAGGCCAACACCGCTCTGGAAGCCATCACCCGCTCCGTGGCAGGAGTGGTCAGTGCCGGCAACCAGATCTCCCAGGCGGCGGCGGAGCAGAACACCGTCTCCCAGACCATCTCCGAGAAGCTGGAGCAGATCGCCACCATCTCCGAGCAGACCTCCTCCGGGGCCATTCAGACCGCCTCCTCCAGTCAGCAGGTGGCCCAGCTGGCCGAGGAGCTGCAGCAGCAGGTGCGCCGCTTCAAGGTGGTCTGAGCCGCGAAATTCGGACAACAAAAAAGGCGACCCTGGGGTCGCCTTTTTTTATGGATTGCGTCGGGTATTAGCCGCCGATACGCTCGCGGATGGCGCCGACGATCTGGGAGCCGTCGTGGCCATTGGTGGTGGCCCAGTCCAGCACCGTCTTACCGTCAAACTCCGGCTGCTGTAGGCTCTTTGCGGACAGACGCTTCACCAGGAACACACCCACATCGTTGGCGTTGTTGGTGATGGCGCTGCGAATCATGGTCTCACCGTTGCAGCGAATACCGTCGTAGATGTTGCGTACCTTAACATTGGACTCTTTCAGCTTCTTGCGCAGCCGGCTTTTGTTGTCGTCATGTACGTACTGGCAGATGTTGGCGATCAGTTGGTCGTTCGCCTGAACCTGCGGTGTCCACGCCATGTTTACAACCAGGGCTGCCGCCACCGCCAGACTCAGATGGGTCTTCATCGCACCACTCCTTGTTACTTATCGTTATTAAAAGATTTACATAGGGTAACAGCGACAGCTTACCCCAGATGCTTAACGATGCAAACCTGGAGCATATGGAACCATAACAAGTGGTTAGAAGCGTGATTCAGTCGCGCACCCGCTCCAGGGTAACGAAATGGAGATCACAGGCATTAGCGTCGTCGGCGGGTCGGATCTGCCGCTCCAGTTCACGCCACTGCAATTGCTGGTAATCGGGAAAGCGGGTGTCCCCCTCCACCTGCAGCTGAGCCAGAGTCAGGTAGAGCCGATCCGCCTTCGGCAGCAGGCTGGCGTAGAGCTGGCCACCACCGATGATCATCACCTCCTCCTCATCGGCCAGCAGCACCAGGGCCTCGTCGATGCTGGCCACCCGGGTCACTCCCTCGGGTCGGTACTCGGGGTTGCGGGAGATCACCACGTTGCGGCGCCCAGGCAGGGGGCGACCGATGGAGTCGAAGGTGCGGCGGCCCATCACCACGGGCTTGCCCATAGTAATGGCTTTGAAGTGTTTCAGATCGGCGGGCAGATGCCAGGGCATCTGGTTCTCTTTGCCGATGACCCGATCAAAGGCCATGCAGGCAATCATGGAAAGGCGCATCCGTAGTTCCTAGGGCGTGTTTATCTTTGGTGATTAGTCTTTGGCCGAGGATGACGGCAACCAATCAAGGCGTTCGACTGCAGACATAGTGGTGTTATGTTGAAGTCGAACAACGCTGAGTGGTTGTCGTCAGTCCGGCCCCGAAGGGCGCTGCCCTCTTCCAGAGTGACGGCTCTGTTGCAGCGGACTCCTTGCATCTTAATGCCACAAGTACCAGATGCTGAAGCAAAAACATTCAGCAAAGGTCAACATGCCCTAGATAATGGGTTTGTTCCGATACCAGATGAGGCCGGGCATCGCCAGACCCACACTCAGGGCACCGAGAATAAACAAGGTCTTCAGGGCGTTGTACACCACGGGCATCAGGCTCTCCGCGGTCACTCCCAGGGCGCTCATCTCCACCAGGCCGATGACGGTGTTGAAGGCGAAGGTGCCGGGAATCATGGGAATGATGGCGGCCACTCCGAACAGCTGCATCGGCGCCAGGGTCTCCCTGGACCAACGTACCGACAGGAAACCGACCGTCACCGAGGCGGCAAAGGTGGCCCACTCAATGGGAGCCCCCCAGGTCATACACAGGCCTCGGACCATGTGGCCGACGGCACCGGCCAGGCCACAGCGCCACAGGAAGCGCCCGGGCACGTTGAATACCATGGCAAAGCCCACCGCCGGGATGGCGGCGATGGCACCGTTGATCAGCAACTGCAGCAGGTTCATATCCACCCCATCCCGGTCAGTTGCATCGCCAGGGTGATGCCGATGGCGGCGGAGGCGGTCATCAGGGTCGCCTGCCCCCAGCGGGCCAGGCCGACGTTGTAATGCCCCTTGACCATATCGGCGATGGCATTGAGCAGAGGAAAACCGGGCACCAGCATCAGCACCGCCGCCGCCATGGCGACCTCGGCGTCCGGGGTGGGCCACACCATGGCCGCCAGCCGGGCCACCAAGGTGGTGACAAAGGCGGTGGCCGCCCAGTTGATCAGCAGGTTGAAATGGCCCTTGGCCAGTTGCTGACGCACCACCATGCCGATGCAGGAGGCCAGCACCGTCAGCATCACCGCGGTATCGTCGGCGCCGAAGAGGTAGGCGAAGCTGCCGCAGGAGGGGCCGATGATCGCCACCACCAGCCAGCGGTTCCAGGTTTTGGGTTTGAGCTGACGAAGCTTGCGGCCCACCTGATCCAGGTCCAGCAGGCCCTTCTCCGCCATGACGCAGATGCGCTGCACTTCACACACCATGTCCATGTTCAGGCCATGGTCCCGCAGGCGACGGGTGGTGGTGACGCAGCGCTGCTGGTAGAGGGTGGTCAGCACCAGGGAGGTGGAGGAGATGGACAACTCCACGCTCTCGACCCCCAGGGCCACCCCCAGACGCTGGCCCACGTCTTCCACCAGTTCACTTTCGGCCCCCCAGGCCAACATCAGCTGAGCGGCTCTGACCGCCAGCCGGGTGATCTCATTCTGCTGAGCGAGTTCCAACCCCAGACTCCCCAAAAACACGTCTCACAAACAGGTGTATTCTTCGAATAATACTCTTTTTCGGCCAGCAAAAAGGGGCACGAGGCCCCTTTTTCACTGTTCAGATTAACGCTGGTAAACCACTTCGACGTCGTAGTCGTCGTCGTCCCAGTCGTCCCAGTCATCGTCGTCCTCTTCGACAACCGCCTGATCCATCTGCTCTTTATGGTGGTGCTCCCACTTGAACTCCACCTCATCCTCTTCGCTCTGCTGCTCCTCTTCACGAGGCATATCGCGCAGCATCGCCATCAGCTCCTGAATCAGATCATCGGTGCCGGTGCGGGACAGGGCGCTGATGGTGCGTACCTCCCCTTCCCACTCCAGGCCGTCGACGATGCGCTGAACCAGCTCATCCTTCTCTTCGTCCAGCACCAGATCCAGCTTGTTCAGCACCAGGATTCTCGGTTTGGCCGCCAGCTTGGGCGAGTAGGTTTCCAGCTCCTTGATGATCGCCTTGGCACCCTCGACAGGATCGCTCTCATCAATGGGGGCCACGTCCACCAGGTGCACCAGGGCACGGCAGCGCTCCAGGTGCTTGAGGAAGCGAACCCCCAGGCCGGCGCCGTCGGCGGCCCCTTCGATCAGGCCGGGGATGTCCGCCACCACGAAACTCTCGGAGGCGTTGGCCCGGACCACACCCAGGTTGGGCACCAGGGTGGTAAAGGGGTAGTCGGCCACCTTGGGCTTGGCGGCAGAGACCGCACGGATGAAGGTGGACTTGCCTGCGTTGGGCAGACCCAGCATGCCCACGTCCGCCAGCAGCAGCAGCTCCAGCTTGAGTTCACGGTGCTCACCAGGAGTCCCCAGGGTCTTCTGCCTTGGGGTGCGGTTGACCGAGCTCTTGAACCTGGTGTTACCCAGGCCGTGGTAACCGCCCTTGGCCACCAGCAGTTTCTGACCGTGCTTGGTCAGGTCGCCGATCAGCTCCTGGGTGTCGGAGTCCACCGCCCGGGTGCCCACGGGCACGGACAGGACCTTATCCTCACCCCGCCGACCGGTGCAGTTGGCACTGGCACCATTGGAGCCGCGGGTGGCACGGTGGCAACGCTCAAAGCGGTAGTCGATGAGGGTGTTCAGGTTCTCATCGGCGATCAGGTAGACATCGCCACCATCGCCGCCATCACCGCCGTCCGGGCCCCCTTTGGGGATGTACTTTTCACGGCGGAAACTCACCACGCCGCTGCCGCCGTCTCCGGCTTCAACCCGGATCAGCACCTCATCTACAAATTTCATCGCTCTAACCCGTCAGGAAAACAGCTAATAGTATACCAAGGATGGGATCATCAGGGATCGCCTCTCCCCCTTGGACGCAAAAAGCCCCGCCGATGGCGGGGCTTGCAGATCGTTCGGTGAACGAATTACTCGGCAACGATGCTCACGAATTTACGGTTTTGCTTGCCTTTCACTTCGAACTTCACCTTGCCGTTCGCGGTGGCGAACAGAGTGTGATCGCGGCCTACGCCTACGTTGTCACCGGCGTGGAACTTGGTGCCACGCTGACGAACGATGATGTTGCCTGCCAGTACAGACTCGCCGCCGTAGCGCTTAACACCAAGGCGTTTGCTTTCTGAATCACGGCCGTTACGAGTAGAACCGCCAGCTTTTTTATGTGCCATTTCTCGTTACTCCGTAATTAGGCGTTGATGCCAGTAATCTTAACTTCAGTGAACCACTGACGGTGGCCCATCTGCTTACGGTGGTGCTTGCGACGACGGAACTTGACGATCTTAACTTTATCGCCACGACCGTGGGTCACAACTTCAGCAACAATCTTGCCGCCATCTACGTAAGGAACACCGACCTTTACGTCTTCGCCGTTCGCAACCAGAAGAACTTTATCGAACTCAATGGTGCTACCGGTTTCAACGTCTAGCTTCTCCAGACGAACAGTCTGGCCTTCGCTAACACGGTGTTGCTTACCACCACTTTGGAAAACCGCGTACATAGTAAAAACTCCGCTTCACACGCCGACCGCGCCATGTTGGGGTCAGGGTGTGGCTTAAAACTTGTTGACAATGGCCGGGCATTCTACGCCAAGGACACAAAACAGGCAAGACCCAGGATAAAAAAGATCGCGGAAGGATCTGACCGAATTGAGCGACACCTCAATCAATGGGCAAATGCGGCTGTTATGCGCGTGGAATTTGGGTAGAATTCGCTTCCATACTGTGCACATTATACTTACAGCTGCCGAGTTTGGCAGCCTACAGCCGGATATATTATGGACCTGAACGCCATCCGAGACTTGGCCGACAACGATATGAAGTTGGTCAACCAGATGATCTACGAGCAACTCCACTCCGATGTTGTCCTGATCAACCAGCTCTCCTTCTATATCATCAACGGTGGCGGGAAACGGATGCGTCCGTTGCTGACTCTGTTGGCCGCTCAATCCGTAGGCTACGAGGGGGACAACCATATCCGCCTGGCTGCCATCATCGAATTTATCCACACCTCCACCCTGCTTCACGACGACGTAGTGGACGAGTCCACCATGCGCCGGGGGCGGGAGACCGCCAACGCCCTGTTCGGCAACCAGGCCAGTGTGCTGGTGGGTGACTTCCTCTATACCCGCTCCTTCCAGATGATGACCGACATGAAGAATCATGAGGTGATGGAAGGCCTGGCGGAGGCCACCAACGTACTGGCCGAGGGTGAAGTGATGCAGTTGATGAACTGCAACGACCCCGACACCACCGAAGAGAGCTACATGCAGGTGATCTACTGCAAGACCGCCAAGCTGTTCGAAGCGGCGACCGGTCTGGCGGCGGTGGTGGCCAACCAGGATGAGGTGATTGTGAAGGCGCTGTCCGATTACGGCCGCTACCTGGGTACCGCCTTCCAGCTGGTGGATGACGTACTGGATTACACCGCCGAAGCGGACGAGTTGGGCAAGAACATCGGCGACGACCTGGCCGAAGGCAAGCCTACCCTGCCCCTCATCTATACCATGGGTAAAGGCAGCGAGGAGGAGCGTCAGCTGATCCGCGCCGCCATCGAGAATGGCGGCACCGAGGAGATCGACCCCATCCTGGCCGCCCTCAACCATTGTGGCGCCCTGGAGTACACCATGGACCGCGCCAACGAGGAAGCGGACAAGGCGATCGCCGCCCTGGCCCCGCTGCCGGACAGCGACGCCAAGGTGGCCCTGGAGTCCCTGGCCCGCATCGCCGTGGACCGCCGCAGCTAAGGCTGGCTCACTGCGCCAGGTGCCAGAGACAAAAAAGGCCCCAATCGGGGCCTTTTCTCTGTCTGGCTGACGGCTTAGCCGTTCACAAAGGCCTCGCCCTTGTCGATGTCGCCCACCAGGGTCTCCATCATGCCGTCCAGGGCCTTCTGTTCAAACTCGCTCAGGGCGCCGTAGCTCTGCACCTCGGCCACACCCTCGCTGCCCAGCAGCACCGGTTGGGCGAAGAAGCGGCTGTGCTCGCCATTGCCTTCTACGTAGGCGCACTCCACCACACCCTGTTCGCCCTGCAGGGCGCGCACCAGGGAGGTACCGAACCGGCAGGCCGCCTGAGCCATGGACAGGGTGGCGCTGCCGCCACCGGCCTTGGCTTCCACCACTTCGGTGCCCGCATTCTGGATGCGGTGAGTCAGGGAGGCAATCTCCTCATCGGAGAAGGTTACGCCTTCAACCTGAGACAGCAGAGGCAGGATGGTCACGCCGCTGTGGCCACCGATGACGTTGATCTTCACCTGCTCGGGGCTCAGGCCCTTGGCTTCGGCAATGAAGGTCTCGGAACGGATCACGTCCAGGGTGGTGACACCGAACAGGCGGCGCTTGTCGTAGACACCGGCGTTCTTCAGCACCTCGGCGGCGATGGCCACCGTGGTGTTCACCGGATTGGTGATCACGCCGATGCAGGCCTTGGGCGCCACTTCGGCCACCTTGCCCACCAGGTTGCGAATGATGCCGGCGTTCACATTGAACAGGTCCGCACGATCCATGCCGGGCTTACGAGCCACACCGGCGGAGATCAGCACCACGTCGGCGCCTTCCAGGGCGGGGGTAGGATCTTCACCCGCATAGCCCTTGGCGTTCACTGCGGTGGGGATGTGGCTGATGTCCACGGCAACGCCTGGGGTTACCGGGGCGATGTCATACAGAGCCAGGTCGCTGCCCTTGGGCAGGTTCAGTTTCAACAAAAGTGCCAGAGCCTGGCCAATCCCGCCGGCCGCGCCGAGTACTGCTACTTTCATGGGGTTCTCCATCTATCCTTTGATGTGACATGGATCGCGTTTGAATGTCTGCGCTCACCATACCCAAACACGGGTTTAAAGGCAATTTTACCAATCTCTTATTGACCCTTAACCCGAGCTCTGCTCCACTGCCCTTCTGGGCCTGTGGTTGCCTATCCAGAGGCAAATAGGCAAAATGAATAACTCTCTAGAAACAACGAGCTGCCAGAATGAAGTCGACCCGCAATCAGGATGAGCTAATCCGCGTTTTCAAATCCCTGCTGAAAGAGGAGCGTTTTGGCTCCCAGGGCGAGATCGTCAATGCCCTGCAGGCTGCCGGATTCAGCACCATCAACCAGTCCAAGGTGTCACGCATGCTGAGCAAGTTCGGCGCCGTCCGAACCCGCAACGCCAAGCAGGAGATGGTCTACTGCCTGCCCGCCGAGTTGGGTGTCCCCACCGCCACCAGCCCCCTGAAGAACCTGGTGCTGGACGTGGACCACAACGGCGCCATGATCGTGGTGAAGGCCAGCCCGGGCGCCGCCCAGCTGATCGCCCGCCTGCTGGACTCCATCGGCAAGCCCGAAGGGATCCTGGGCACCATCGCCGGTGACGACACCATCTTTATTGCCCCCACCAAGGCGGACAACATCGATAAGGCGCTGCAGACGGTCAAGGACCTGTTCAACTACAAGGGCTGATACCCAGTCGCAGAAAACAGAAAGGCCCGCACTGAGCGGGCCTTTTTTATGGTTCATCGCGCATTACCGGGAAAAGCGGCTCGTATCTTCAAGAAGAAGTAGTCGCTGTCCCGGTATCCGTAAGCCATGCGTTTGATGACCTTTATCTTGTTGTTCATTCCCTCGAGCTTACAGGTGTGCAGCCGGTAGGTAGCCGAGGCGAGAATGCCTTTGAGGTAGGGTTTGAGCTTCTTTGCGAAGCGAATCAGCGGCTCGATGCCGCTCTCGGTGACCTGTTGCCACCATAACCGCCACTGGCTTAGCGCTGCATCGGGACAGTCGGCATACCACAACTCTTTCAACTGTTCCCGCATTAGATACACCACCATCAGCGACCGGTTCTCGGCCAGCAGTTCCTCCAGATAGGCATGCTGCTTGTCGGTCATGTTCTCCCGGTTCTTCAGCAGCACCCAGCGACCTCGTTTCACCCTTCGTCTCGCCGGTTTGTCCTGCCTCAGTTCATTGGCTCGGTCCACTCGCACCCGGTCCACCACTTCCCGGCCATATTTGGCCACCACATGGAAAAGGTCGTAGACCACTGCGGCATTGGGGCAATGCATCACCACCTCAAGGTCGAAGGCGGTATTCATGTCCATGGCTACCGCTTCGATATGCTGGCAGTGCTCTCCCAACGTCAGGAAGAACGGTCGTATCGCCTCTCGACTACGGCCCTCGCCAACCCACAGCACCTGGTGGGTGTCGGCATCGGCGATGACCGTGGCGTAGCGGTGGCCCTTGAACAGGGCAAATTCGTCCATCACCAGCCGTCGTACCTTGCTCCAGTCCGGCTCGGTGACTTCCCGAGCCAGGCGCCGTCTATCCAGTCGTTTGAGGGTGTGCCAGTGCAAACCGGTCATCTCATTAACGTGCTTGATGGGCATCCGCTTAAGCAGTTGCTCGACGTACAGGATAAGTCGGTTGGTCTGGCGAGCATGGGGCTCCAGCCAGGAAAGGCACTCAGTGACCACACCACAGTCAGGGCAGCGTAGTCGGCGCAGTGGTACAGACAGCAAAGTCTGGTAGCCAAAAATATCACGCTCCTGAACAGTGCGGAGAGTGACATCGTGAACCCGACTGACAGCTTGGCCACAGCGACATTGACCGGGGCCCGTGGGGGTTAAATGGATGGTAAGAGTATCGTGGTGGAGCTCAGTATGAGTGGGGGAAAACCCTTCCCACGGTAAGATAGGCAAGGTAAGCTTTTGCATCGAGAACGGCTGGTGGTGATTGTTTGTGTTTGGCGACTAAACAATAACCTTTCCAGCCGTTTTCGTATCTAGTTCCCGCTAATGTGCGAAGAACCTTTTTTATTGTCAGGCTGTTTAGCCGACGGCGGACTCCATGAAGTCCAGAGAGGGGGCGAAGAACGCCGCGCCGGTGACCGCCTGGGTGAAGTTCAGCAGGTGATCATAGTGGCCATGGCCGTCACCGTGGATCATCGACTTCAGCTGGGCTTCGAAGTGGACCGGGGTGCTGCAGCAGCTGATGAAGAACAGACCCTGCTCCTTCATGGTGCCGTAGGGCATGCTCTGACGCAGGATCTCCATGGACTTGCCCTGGTCATCCTTGAGGTTGGTGCGCTTGATGTGGCAGGTCAGGGGCTTGTCCTGGCTGGCGTACTCGACGTTTTCCATCTTGGTACGGCCAATGGTGTCCTCCTGCTGCTTGAGGCTGATGCCGTTCCAGCGGTCCATGTTGTGCTGGTAACGCTGGATGTGGATGTAGCTGCCACCGCGGAAGGAGGTGTCCTCGTCGCCCACCAGGGCCACCTCGCGGCGGTGCACCCCCTGAGGGTTCTCGGTGCCGTCCACAAAGCCGGTCAGATCCCGGTTGTCCAGGTAGCGGAAGCTGCGCACCTCCTCCACCAGTTGCACCAGCCCCCTGAGGCGGTGACACACCTCCATGGCGGCCACATGGTTGATGTCTACCCGGTCGGAGCGAATGTGGATAAACAGGTCCACCGGCTGCACCGGCGCCTTGCGGTCGTCCTGCTCGAAGCTGGGGAAGGGACGCAGCTTGGCGGGACGGGCATCGGGGTAGAGGGTATCCCAGTAGTTGGCGCCGACGGCCACAAAGCCGTTAAAGGCACTGTCCGCGTTCTGATCCACCGAGGCCTGCAACCAGGCGGCGATCTCCGCCAGCACCCCTCTCAGGGCGGGCTCCGCCTGCTCCTCTGCGTTAAACAGCAGATACAACCCATGAAGGTTGCCCTCTGCACATACCCCTGCTTGCTCCCGAGGCATAGCGCTCCCTGTGTCTGTGGTCATGATGACTCCGAACTCCGATAACAATACAAAATACCCGGCGATCTCCCATGGTGCAATCGCCGCCCATCAGTCTGCCCCAAGGCAGGGCCTGAGATCTTGCTCTGCCTCATGCCTTGAGTGAAAAAGGATGAATATCAGCCACTCATAAAAAAGCGCCCTCCGATGGAGGGCGCAACTGCAGTAGAGAGAGTTGTAGTTCTTATTATGGAGTTCAGTTCGCTCCCTTGACGGTGACAAACTCAGGGTAGGCATCGATGCCACAATCCGCAATGTCCATACCGCGGTACTCCTCCTCTTCGCTGACCCGGATGCCCATGGTCTTCTTCAGCAGGTACCACACCGCCAGGCTGGTGGCGAATACCCAGGCGAAGATGATCAGGGCGCCCAGGGCCTGAGTGCCGAAGCTGGCGTCGCCGTTGGACAGAGGCACCGCCATCAGGCCAAAGAAGCCACACACGCCGTGTACCGAGATGGCTCCCACAGGGTCATCGATCTTCACCTTGTCCATGGCCACGATGGAGAACACCACCAGACCACCGGACACCAGGCCAATCACCCCGGCCAGGGCCAGAGAGGGCGACAGCGGGTCGGCGGTGATGGCCACCAGGCCGGCCAGGGCGCCGTTGAGGATCATGGTGAGATCCGCCTTGCCCCACATCAGCTTGCACACAATCAGGGCCGCAATGGCACCGAAGGCGGCCGCGGAGTTGGTGTTGACGAAGATCTTGGCCACGGCGGTGGCGTTCTCGGCGTCAGACACCATCAGCTGAGAGCCACCGTTGAAGCCGAACCAGCCCAGCCACAGGATAAAGGTTCCCAGGGTCGCCATCGGCATGTTGGAACCCGGGATGGGGTGCACGCTGCCGTCGGCACCGTACTTGCCCTTACGGGCGCCTAAGAGGAGCACCCCGGCGATTGCTGCTGCCGCACCGGCCATGTGTACGATGCCGGATCCGGCGAAGTCCACAAAGCCCAGCTCAGAAACAAAGCCACCCCCCCAGGTCCAATATCCCTCAACTGGATAGATGAAGCCGGTAAGGACAACAGCAAAAGCCAGAAATGCCCACAATTTCATACGTTCCGCCACGGCACCTGAGACGATGGACATGGCGGTCGCCACAAACACCACCTGGAAGAAGAAGTCCGATTCCAGGGCGTGGTCTGCGTCAGAGGCCTGGGTGCCAATCAGCCCGCCCAGACTGGGCAGCCAGCCCGCTTCCGGGTTATCCACGTACATGATGTTGTAACCCACCAGCAGGAACATGGCGCAGGCGATGGCGTAGAGGCAGATGTTCTTGGTGAGGATCTCGGTGGTGTTCTTGGAGCGGACCAGGCCCGCCTCCAGCATGGCGAACCCCGCCGCCATCCACATCACCAGGGCGCCGGACATCAGGAAGTAAAAGGTGTCCAGGGCAAATCTCAGTTCCGACACCGTGGTGCCCAGTTTGGTTAACTCTTCCATCTCTCGTCCCCCTTAAATCGCTTCTGCGTCGAGCTCACCGGTACGAATCCGCACCGCCCGCTCGAGGTCATATACAAAGATTTTTCCGTCGCCGATCTTGCCGGTGTGGGCCGCCTGGCTGATCACCTCAATTAGGTGGTCCACCTTGTCCGCGGCGGTGGCGATCTCCAGCTTCACCTTGGGCAGGAAGTCCACCTGGTATTCGGCGCCACGGTAGAGTTCGGTGTGCCCCTTCTGGCGGCCAAAGCCCTTCACTTCGGTGACCGTCAGTCCATCCACCCCCAGGTCTGCGATCGCTTCCCGGACATCGTCCAGTTTGAACGGCTTGATAATGACGCTTACCAATTTCATCTTCCCAATCCCTCATCCAGTGCTGATGGCATAGCTAATTCAACTCTTGTGCCAATTTTTATTGTTCTTTTAAATCATGCCCTTAACCAAAAGCCGCTCATTCACACTGACTAACCATGCACCATTAGGTGCGCTTTTATTCCGGTTTCGCCCTGTTTTGGTGCGCAAAAAAGCAGCACAAAAAAAGCCCCGCAGAGGGCGGGGCTTGTCTGGGTGTGTACCGGCTACTCGGTCTTACCCGGGTAGTTCTTGTCCCACTCGGGCACCAGGGTCTTCTTGAAGGTCTCCTTGTCGGCACGGAGTTTATCCATGTCCAGTCCCACCACCGCCTGGGCCTTGGCCTTGGTGGAGATGTCCGGCACCTTCACCTCGGCGGTCACACCGTTCACCGCCAGGATGCGGGCCAACATGGCTCGCGCCTCGGCGCTGCGCTCCAGGGAGGTGCCCAGCACCCGCATCGCCTCGGCCGGGTTGTGCGCATGCACCCCGTGAGAGGCGATGGCGTAATCCCAACGCCACTGGGCGTGACGGATGGCGGTCAGGGCGTCCTTCATCTGCGCCTCGGTGGCCCCGGCATCCCAGGCCGCCTTGGCTTCGAAGTGGGCTTTGACCAACTGGTCTTCCGCCTGAATCTTCAGGTCGGTGACCATCTTCTTGTAGTCAGCCACCACCTTCTCCAGATCCTCTTTACTCTGCTCATGACACTTGCCGCAGGTGAACTCGAAGCGATCGAAGGGGTTGCCCACATTGTGGTCGGTGTACTTCTTACCCTCGGCATTGGTCACCCGGGGCATGTGACAGTCGGTACAGGAGACGTCATTGCGGCCATGAGGGCCGGTGCGGGCGGTCTCGAAACCTGGGTGCTGCGCCTTCAGCATCGGTGCCTTGGACACACCATGGGTCCAGTCTTTGAACTCCAGGGCATCATAATAGGCTTCCATATCCTCCACCGAGGTGCCGTTGTTCCAGGGGAAGGTCACCATGATGTCCGGCTTGGAGAAGTAGTACTCCACGTGGCACTGGGCACAGACCATGTTCTGACGGTCCGACTTGGAGGCGGACTCCCAGTCCATGCCGATGGCGGCGAAACCACGCTCGGCAAAGGGAACGGACATCCTCAGCTTGCCCTTGTTGGTGTGACAGTTGCCGCAACCGATCTCATTGGTGATCTCATCACCCCGCTTGGCCCACTTACCGTGGAAGTACTCCTTCTCACCCAGGGTATCGATCAGCCTGGGCACATCCGGACTCTTACAGGACCAGCAGGCCATGGGCATGGGACCATCCTCTTTGCCCGTGGGCGCACCGGTGCGCAGGGTGTTGCGCAGGTCGGTGATGGTGTAGTGGTGGCCCCTGGCCTTGTTGTAATCCTTGGCGAAGCCGTAGCCCGCCCAAAGCACCACCAGTCTGGGGTCTTCGGCCAGGGCATCCACCAGCTCCTTGCTCTCCTCGGTCTGCTGCCAACTGGCATACTGTTTCTTGAATTTGGCGAATTTGCTGCTGTCCGCTTCGGTCACCTCTTTGGCGATGGTCAAAGGCGCGGCCAGACACAACAGTGCTGCAATGAGTTTCATCCTGTTCACGATTGCGCTCCATTATTGCTGTTTTAGATGGCAACCGGGGCAGCTCGGTCATTCGGCAACGATGTTGCTCACACCAAAGGCCAACCCACCCTAAGGCTGCCATCTAAGGATAGATAACCTGACCGATTTCGCCCGCGAATCACTCACTTCTCTTGTCATCCACCGGAGCTTGGCGATAGGCTTGCAACAAACCTCAGGAACAGAGCCCGTCATGCGCCGTAACAAAAGCCTATCCACCACAGTGTTGTCACTGATTGTCAGTGTGATTTTCATCTTTGGCGGCCTGGCGGTCTTCTCGGTGATCACCCTGATGTACAGCGTGGATGACGCCAAGGCGATCAACGCCTCCGGCTCCCTGCGAATGCGCTCCTACCAGCTGATCTTCCTGGCCAACGCCGGCAGCACTGTGGTGGACCGCAAGATCGCCGAATTTGAGGAGATCCTCTACTCCGACGAACTGGGTAAGGCGCGCAGCTGGTACAACCCGGGTTCCACCCATCAGCAGTACGATCAGGTGATCGCCAACTGGCACCAGATGAAACTCTATGCCCTCAACGGCAACTCCCGCGCCTATGTGAATGAGGTGCGCCAGTTTGTGGATGAGATCGACATGCTGGTGGATATGCTGGAGAGCCAGGCGGAGAAGAAGACCATGTTGCTGCTGGCCACCCAGTTGCTGGGGCTGCTGACGGTGATGGCCATGGGCTTCCTGCTGATGCGGGCCGTGGGCGGGCGGGTGCTGCGGCCCCTGCATCAACTGGAGGAGGCCGCCCTCTCCATCAGCCGGCGCAAGTTCGATCTGGATCTGCCAGACAGTGAATACCACGAACTGCAGACCCTGAGTGACACCTTCAAGGAGACCGCCGCCGAGCTGGAAGCCCTCTACAGCAACCTGGAGCAACAGGTAGAAGAGAAGACCCGGGAGCTGGAACAGGCCAACGCCGGTCTGCTGCTGCTGTATCAGACCTCCCTGTGGTTCCACCGGGACCGCCTGGGGTCAGACACCATGCAACAGGCCCTGGAGCGCCTGCAGAAACACACCGGCGCCAATGGGGTCACCCTGACCATCGACGGCCGCAAAGACCTGACCATGACCCTGGGGGATCCCAGCCGCAACACCCCCATCTCCACCGCCGAGCCCCTGGTGTTTGAACATGAGCGCCTGGGCACCCTGTCGCTGATTGGCCACGGTCCGCTGCCACCGCAGATGCTGCACAACTTCGCCATCATCGTCGCCCGGGCGGTGCTGCTCAACCGCGCCAGCCAACAGCGGGAGCGGCTGACCCTGATGGAGGAGCGGGGCACCATCGCCCGGGAGCTGCACGACTCCATGGGCCAGGTGCTGGCCTACATGAAGATTCAGACCTCTTTGCTGAAGCGGGCCATCGCCGCCAACAATCAGGAACTGAGGGACCAGGCGATGGAGGAGATCGTCTCCGGCACCAACCAGGCCTACCAGCAGCTGAGGGAGCTGCTCTCCACCTTCCGCCTCACCATCTCCGAACAGGATCTCAAGGCCAGTCTGGAGCAGATGTTGGAGCAGCTGGAGTCCAGGTCAGAGAGCAAACTGGTGCTCAACTACCAGCTCAATACCCCGTCCCTATCCCCTCAGCAGCATGTACACCTGCTGCAGCTGAGCCGGGAGGCGGTACTCAATGCCATCAAGCACTCCGGGGCCGACACCATCACCCTCAGTGCCCTCTCCCTGGAGGATGACCGCATCGAGCTCAGCGTGTGCGATACGGGCATAGGTATCGAAAACGTGAAAGAGAGAGAAAACCATTTCGGAATTGGTATCATGCATGAGCGTGCACGCAAGCTGGGCGGCGAGCTGGAATTCATCTCCAACCCCGGCGGCGGCCTGTGCGTGAAGGTAATATTCAGACCACAAGAGGACGATAAGCATGAGTAAGCCCTGGAGCGTGATGGTCGTGGATGACCATCCCCTGCTGCGACGAGGCATCTGTCAGCTGCTGACCCTGGATGAGCGCTACGACCTGTTTGCCGAAGTTGGCTCGGGCGTGGATGCCCTGGCGGCGGTGGCCGACGATGAGCCTGACCTGATCCTGCTGGATCTGAATATGAAGGGGATGTCGGGTCTGGATACCCTCAACGCACTGCGCCAGGAGGAGGTCACCAGCCACATCGTCATCCTGACCGTGTCCGACGCCGCCGAGGATGTGCGCACCCTGATCCAGGCCGGTGCCGACGGCTACCTGCTCAAGGACAGTGAACCGGAACAGATTCTGGATCAGGTGGAACAGGTGATCACCGGCAAGCAGGTGATCACCGAGCGTCTGCAATCCTACCTGCAAAGCTCAGGAGATGAGGACGACAGCTGGTGGCAGGAACTCACCCCCAGGGAGCAGGAGATCGCCCGGCTGATCGCCGAGGGGATGAGCAACAAGCTGTTGGCGGAAAAACTGTTCATCAGTGAGGGCACCGTCAAGGTGCATGTGAAGAACCTGCTGAGAAAAACCGATTGCCGCTCCCGGGTGGAGCTGGCGGTGAAGGTGTTGCAGAAGTAATCCCAGGGTTCCCTGCCCGGTTGAAACACGCCTGGGCAGGTTGATACTCTGTGGGCCCTAGCGCCCCAGAAACTGGTGCCAGCTCTCCAGCAGCTGGCACAGATCCTCCAGGCCACAGCTGGACTCACTCTCCTGGTCGTAGAGCTCCACGTCCGGATCCAGTTCCTGCTCCTGCTCCATGCCCAGGGCATTGTGGCTCAGCATCACCTCACCCTGCTCCAGGACCAGGGTCCACTCCCCCAGGCCGAAACGGCGCTCCGCCAGCCCGTTGGCTTGACGCAACTGACCCAGCAGCTGGTCAACCAGTTCACGCCGGCCCAGCTCCTCCGTCAACAGCTGACCAAAGGCCTCATGGCCCATGGACAGCCTTGCCTCCCGCTCTCCGGTGAGGCCGTGTTTGAACTCATATTCCATATCAGGGTCTTAATCTCAGAATCGCGACCTAAAGTGTAACCCAGGGTGCCGGGGGCCGCAGTCCAATCCCTGCGCATCCACACATGAAACCCAGGGGGCATTCCTCTATGATAGTGAGTCATCTCTTATTGAGCACAGCAGTATGTCCCTAACCGAACAAAGAATCAGCGAGCTGGAAACCAAGGTGGCGTTCCAGGAGGAGACCATCGACAGCCTCAACCAGACCGTGGTGGAACTGAACCAGCGGCTGGACCTGATGCAACGCCAGGTCAAACAGCTGGCGGACAAGGTGATGGCCACCGGCCCCAGCCAGATCGCCTCTCAGGCGGAAGAGACCCCACCACCCCATTACTGATATGAGCCAGACCACCCTCTCCCCGGACTCTCTCACCATCGCCCTGCTGGGCGAGGCGGTGCTGCGCCAGCACGCCGGCGCTGTCCGGTTGCCGGATCCACAAACAGAGCAGCTGGCCCAGGCCATGCGCCAGAAGATGGATGAGCTGGGAGGGGTCGGCATCGCCGCCCCCCAGGTACACCACAGCCTGGCATTGATGATCATCGCCTCACGGCCCAACGCCCGTTACCCGGACGCCCCGCAGATGGATCCTGTGGTGATGGCCAACCCCAGCATCGAGGCCCAGTCCACAAACCTGGAGATGGGATGGGAGGGGTGCCTGTCGGTACCTGGCATTCGCGGACAGGTCGCCCGCCCACAGTGGGTGGAGGTCAGCTTCGATGATCTCGCTGGCCAACGACACCGGCGTCGCCTCGAGGGGTTCGTGGCGCGCATCTTCTGCCACGAGTTTGATCACCTGTGCGGCCTGACCTTCCTCGACCGGGTCGAGGACAACCGCCAGCTGATGGCCACCGAGGTGTGGCTCAGGGAGGGACAGCGATGATGAAACCCATCGCCATGGCCGCCCTGGCCAGCCTGATTCTGGCTGGCTGCGCCTCCAACTCACTGTTCCTGCCCTATCCGGCGCAGATGGGGGAGGTGAAGGCCCAGCTGGACAACGGCAAGGGCCAGGCTCTGAAACCCCTGGAGGCCGGACTGGAGGGTCAGGACCGGCTGCTGTACGCCCAGGAGGCGGGACGGGTCGCCCAATTGCAAGGCAATTTCGACGCCAGCCGCCGCTACTTTGAACAGGCCCTGAGCCAGTATGATCAGCGCGACTGGAAGGCCCTGGTCAGCCTGAGCGACCTCACCAGCCAGGCCGCCGCTGCCACCATCTCCGACAACCTGATCCCCTACCGGGGCCAGGCCTACGAGCGGGTGCTGGTTCACCAGTATCAGTCCCTGAACTACCTGCTCAGTGGCGATCTCACCGGGGCCACGGTGGAAGCGAGGCGGGCCGACCAGGCCCAGACCCTGGCCCTGAGGGCCTACGAAGACAGGGATGAGGTGAAGACCTTGCGCAGCGCCGGCCTCAACCGGGAACTGGCCAAGCTGGACTCCCTGGGAGGCAACGCCACCAACTCCTTCATCAACAGCTACACCCTGTATCAGAACGCCATTCTGTTTGAAGCTCAGGGAGAGGACAACGACGCCCTCATCGACCTGCGCAAGGCGCTGCAGGCCTACCCGGACAACAGCCTGCTGGGGGCCGAGTATGTGCGCCTCTCCTGCGAGCTGGATATCGACTGCGAAGGCGCCCGTCGCCAGTTTGGTGCCCCGGCCGAATTTGCCCCGGACCAGGGGCGGGTCATCGTCCTGCTGGAAACCGGTTATGTGCCCGCCCGGGAGTCGGTCACCATCCCCTTCACCATCGATGGCTACTATCAGCAGATCTCTCTGCCTACCTACCGGGGCTTGCCTGCGTCCAACTCAGGGGTCAAGCTGAGCCTGAAGGGAGCTGACTCCTATCAGGGGGAAGCCCAGTTGATAGGGGAGATCGACACCCTGGCGGTGCGCGCCCTGCAGGAGCAGTATCCCGCCATCGTCCTGCGCCAGGCGCTGAGGGTGGCCGCCAAGGCGGGCACCAACGAGTGGGCGGAAAAGAAGGGCGGTGACGTGGGTGCCATCGCCATGCAGATATTCAATGCCCTGACGGAGCAGGCGGACCGGCGCAGCTGGCTGACCCTGCCCCGCCAAGCGTGGATGTGGCCCAAGGCGGTCACTCCGGGCCAGTATCAGCTGGCCATCGACGGCCCCCCGCAGCCGGTGGAAGTCAAAGCGGGACGAACCACCCTGGTCTGGGCGGTGAAGACCGGCCCGGGGATCCGGATGCACTCAGTGATTTTGTAAGAGGAAGACCCAAGATGAAAAGCGTAAAACTGATCGTGGCCGTTGCGGCCATCGCCCTGCTCGGCGGCTGTCAGTCCAAGGTGGAGTACCGGGATGCCACAGAAACCGAGACCGTCACCGTAGATTTTGGCTCTTCGGATCTGCAGTCCGTGGCCGCCAAGATGGTGGACTCCATGCTGACCACCCCCTCGGTGATCCGCCTCACCGGCGACAGCCGTCCCGTGGTGTTCGTTGACAAGATCAAGAACAAGACCTCGGAGCACATCGATACCGAGTCCATCACCGACACCATCAGCACCCGCCTGCTGCGCAGCGGCCAGTTCCGTTTCGTGGACATGACCAAGGTGGAGTCGGTACGCAAACAGCTGGACTTCCAGAACAACGGTGGCCTGGTGAATCCGGCGACCGCCATCCAGTTCGGCCGCCAGATCGGCGCCCAGTACATGTTGTACGGCAACCTCTCCAGCATCGTGAAGCAGGACGGTTCCACCAAGGATGTCTACTACAAGATGACCATGCGCCTGATGGATCTGGAGAGCGGGCTGATTGAGTGGGCGGACGAGAAAGAGATCCGCAAACAGAAGAACCGTTCCTTCCTGGGGCTCTAAGAAACAGGATTATTCCGGGGTAAACACTCCGATGATCTGACCGGCGCCTGCCTGCTTCTGGGCAGGCGCTTCAGCCTGCCTCTGCTGATGGCCGCACTCCACACACTCCATCACCTCAACGCCGTTCTCGGCGAACAGCATGATGCTGTCCATCGCCTGACACTCTGGGCAGCTGGCCCCGGCAATAAACCGCTTCTTGCGGGTTGCTTCCATGATCAATCTTCTCCTTTGGCCTGTGGTACACTTCGGCCACTTCCTATCTGACTATCGAACCCATGATAACGCTAAATCAGGTGCAACTCATCCGCGGCGCCAAGCGGCTGCTGGATAACACCTCACTCACCATCTATCCCGGCCACAAGGTGGCCCTGGTGGGCGCCAACGGCAGCGGCAAGTCCAGTCTGCTGGCCATGCTCACCGGTCAGGTCAGCCCGGATGCGGGGGATCTGAGCCTGCCCAAAGGGTGGCGCATGGCCACCGTGGACCAGGAAACCCCGGCCCTGACGGTCAGCGCCCTGGATTATGTACTCGACGGAGACCGCCAGTTCCGTGCCCTGGAGCAGGAGCTGGGGCGCGCTCAGGAGTCCGGCGAGGGTAAGGCGATCGCCGCCGCCCACGACGCCTTCGAGGCCTATCATGGCTATCAGGTGCCGGCCCGCGCCGCCGAACTGCTGGACGGCCTGGGGTTTGACCAGAGCGCCCAGGGGCAATCGGTCAAGAGCTTCTCCGGTGGCTGGCGCATGCGCCTCAACCTGGCCCGGGCCCTGCTGGTGCCCTCGGATCTGCTGCTGCTGGATGAACCCACCAACCACCTGGATCTGGACACCCTGATCTGGCTGGAGGGGTGGCTCAAACGCTACCCGGGAACCCTGATCCTCATCAGTCACGACCGCGACTTCCTGGATCAGGTGGCCGGCGAGGTGGTGCACATCGAGCACCAGAAGCTGAACCACTACAAGGGCAACTACAGTCAGTTTGAACGCCAGCGTGCCGAGCAACTGGCCCAGCAGCAGGCCCAGTTCGAGAAGCAGCAACGCCAGCGGGCCCATATGCAGTCCTTCGTGGATCGCTTCCGCTACAAGGCCAGTAAGGCCCGTCAGGCCCAGAGCCGGCTCAAGGCCCTGGAGAAGCTCACCGAGCTGGCCCCCCTGCACGCCCAGAACAGCTTCAACATCCGCTTCCGTGAGCCCCAGGCCCTGCCCAACCCGCTGATCCAGATGGATCAGGTCCAAGGGGGATACGGTGACAAGACGGTGCTGGAGCAGATAAAGCTCAACCTGGTGCCCGGCAGCCGCATCGGCCTGCTGGGGCGCAACGGCGCCGGTAAGTCCACCCTGATCAAACTGCTGGCGGGAGAGCTCCAGCCCATGAGCGGTGAGCTGGCCCCCAACCCTGCCCTGCAGATCGGCTACTTTGCCCAGCACCAACTGGAGACCCTGCATCCGGAGCAGAGCCCGCTGCAGCACCTGGCGCTGATCGCCCCGGACGCCACCGAGCAGCAGATGCGGGACTACCTGGGCGGTTACGGCTTCAGCGGCGACAAGGCCAAGGAGGTGGTCGCCCCCTTCTCCGGCGGGGAGAAAGCCCGGCTGGTGCTGGCCCTGCTGATCTGGCAGCGCCCCAACCTGCTGCTGCTGGATGAACCCACCAACCACCTGGACCTGGAGCTCAGGGAAGCCCTGACCCTGGCCCTGCAGCAGTTCGACGGCGCCATGGTGGTGGTGTCCCACGACCGTCACCTGCTCCGGGCCACCTGCAGTGAGTTCTACCTGGTGGACGGTGGCCGGGTGAACGACTTCGAAGGGGACCTGGAGGACTACCACCAGTGGCTGATTCAGCAAGCCAGAACCAGCGAATCGGAAGAGAGTGGTCCTTCCCAGTCAGAACAGAAGCGAAACCGCAAGCGCCTGGAAGCGGAACTTCGCCAAAAGCTGTCCCCCCTCAAAAAAATCGAAACTGACATCGATAAACGGATGTCAAAGTTGCACACTCGTCTGACCATCATTGAAGAGTCGCTGTCTGACAGTCGCCTCTACACCGATGAGTGCAAATCAGAACTGAATGGCCTGCTGATGGAGAGAGGCGAACTGCAATCCCAGCTTGAAGAGTTTGAGCTGGAGTGGTTGGATATCCAGGAGCAGATGGAAGCCATTCGGGACGCCGCGAAGGAGCAATAACAAGATGATCAGTCACGAGAGCCTGTGGCAGTTCAGCGACAAAATCTGGCAGCAGGAACAAGCCCGCCAGATCTGTTTGCTGATGCAGGATCAGTACAGCATCGATCCCAACCTGCTGCTGTTGGCCATCCTGATGGAGCATGAGCACATGTTCCTGGATGGCGAGCGCTTCACCACGCTGCGCAAGGCCAAGGATGAGTGGGAAGAGCGCATGGTTGGCCCCTACCGCCAGCTGCGCAAGCTGGCCAAAACCAGCCTGCCGGACGACAGCTACCGGCAGATGCTGGAGGTGGAGCTGGTGATGGAGAAACGCAGCCAGCGCCTGATGGTCAAGGCCCTGCAACACCTCAAGGTGGAGCAGGAGGGGGACAACCTCACCGCCTGCCTGCAGGCCCATGACCTCAATCCCGGGGACCTGCCCTCTGAGCTTCTGGGTCAGCTGTCGGAGCTGTTCGACCTGGCCAGCCAGATGATCAACCAGCCCCAGTTGCGGGCGGTGCAATAACCCAGGACCACTGAGTCACAAAGGGCCCCTCTCGGGGCCCTTTCTCTTTCCCTTTCCCCAAAGGGAAAAGTTCCGCTACCCTGAAGCCTCATTCCCACGGACATTGATGACACGGATGACGACCCGCTTTTCCCCCAGCCGCTGGTGGCGCAACCCCCACCTGCAAACCATCTGGCCGCTGATGGTCAAACCCGCCGCCCCGCCCCTGAAGCGGGAGAGGTTCACCCTCAGCGATGGCGACCACCTGCACCTGGACTGGCTGAACCCGGAGAAACAGGGCCCCCTCTACCTGCTGCTGCACGGCCTGGAGGGCGGCTCCGACTCCCACTATGTCAGGCGGATGCTGCATCGCCTGGACCAGCAGGGTGCGGCGGCGGTGGTGATGCATCAGCGCAGTTGCGGCGGTGAGATGAACGCCCTGCCCCGCACCTACCACAGCGGCGAAACCGCCGATCTGGGCCAGCTGCTCAGCCAGTTGACCCAACGCTTCCCCGGCCGGCCCATCCTGGCCATCGGCTACTCCCTGGGCGGCAATGTGCTGTGCAAGTATCTGGGCGAACAGGGCGCCAACAGCCTGATTCAGCGCGCCGTGGCGGTCTCTCCGCCCCTGGATCTGGCCGCCTGTGCCCGGCGCATGGAACGGGGCTTCTCACGGGTGTATCAGCGCCACCTGCTGACCCGCCTCAGGGGCAAGATTCATCAGAAGCTGGCCGGCCCCCACGCCGGGGCCATGCCCGTGGGGCCGGGAGAGTGCAACAAGCTCACCACCTTCTATCAGTTTGACCACAGGGTCACCGCCCCCCTGCACGGCTTCGACGGTGCCGACGACTACTACCGGCGCGCCAGCGGCAAGCAGTTCCTCAAGGGGGTGCGCCGTCCCCTGCTGGTGCTGCACGCCGCCGACGATCCCTTCATGACCGGTGCGGTGATCCCCGCCCCCCATGAGCTGGCCAGCAGCGTCACCCTGGAGCTCTGTCCCTACGGCGGCCATGTGGGTTTTATCAGTGGCGGCCCCCTGTGGCGACCGGCCTTCTATCTGGAACCCAGGGCAATCAACTTCCTGAACGAATCCTTATAAATCCGGCACTTTGCCCTGGTGCCTCCTACACTGAGACTTTGAGAGTGTGTGCGGGAGGTGGAGATGAAAGTTGTCTGGATCCTCGGAGGCCTGATGCTGGCAGCGGCCCCGGCTCATGGCCGTTACTGGGCCGACGGGCCGATGATGGTGCGCTCCCAGGCGCCGCTGAAGTCCCTGGTTCTGAGCCCCATCTTCCGGCCGGCCAGCTACACCCAGGGCGATGTTATCGCCGACGCCGCCATCTACGCCGCCAGCATCTGGGCCATCGACGATGAGTATGTGATGGACTACTACACGGTCCAATACCGCTTCAGCCTGCTGTGGAGTCCGTCGGACCGCTGGCAACTGGGGGCCTCCATCGCCAGCCACACCACAGACGACGCCCACCTGGACCAGCTGACCCTCTCCTTCCACAAGCTGTTTGGCATCGACCAGAACGGCCGAACCAAGGTCCCCAAGCATCGCAGCTACCTGGAGATCCCCAAAGCGGACCTGCTCATCGAAGATTTCAGCGGCCAGGCCATCGGCCGTCAGCTGGAACTCTCTGTGGGCTACTCCCTCTACCGCCACCACCGCCATGATCTCAGCACCACGGCGGTGCTGGCCTACGAGGATGACACCAACCCCCGCAGCGGTGGTGGCTGGGACGGCAGTGTCCAGCTGGACTATCAGTATGCCTGGGGCAGCAACACCGCCTACCTGATGGGGGCCATGGCCTGGACCGACGGCGACGCCCTGTTCGGCTTCGAGCTGGAGACCTCGAGCTGGCACTGGGGCCTGGGCTACCGCCGCCAGTTCGGTGATCGTCACCAGCTTCTGCTGGAGTACAACGCCGCCGACGGCATACTGCCGGACCTGGGGGAGTTCGCCAAATCGGTTCACGAGATCAGCCTGGGCTACCGCTACCAGGTTCGCAATCTGGCCCTGGAAGGGGTTATCATGGAGAACATCAAGTACCCGGACAACAGTGCCGACGTGGCCCTGGTGGCCAAGATTCGATATAAGTTCTGATCATGCTGATCCCCTACGACCAACTGAAGCAGAGTCTCTCCGCCGAGGCTCTGACCAACCTGATGCGGGAGTTCCTGCTGCAGCAGATCACCGATCAGGGATTTGACCAGACCGACAGCCAGGCCCTGTCCCAGGCGCTGCCCCAGGTGGAGGCCGCCCTGAAACGGGGCGAGCTGGTGGTGGAGTTCAGCGAGGAGGAGGAATCGGTGGCGATCCGCCCGGCGGATCAGGTGACCGCCAGCGCCTTCGAATGACCCTGCCGCTTGACCCGGCGGGGTCAACACTCTTATAACAAAAGATCAATTACAGGGAAGGGCCAAAGGATATGTCAGCCAAGCACCCCATCATCGCGGTCACCGGCAGCAGTGGCGCCGGCACCACCACCACCACCAAAGCCTTCAAGCACATCTTTCGCCAGTTGGGCGTCAAGGCAGCGCTGGTGGAGGGGGACAGCTTCCACCGCTACACCAGGGCGGAGATGGAACTGGCGATCCGCAGGGCCAGGGAAGAGAACAAGAGCATCAGCTATTTCGGCCCCGAGGCCAACGACTTCGCCGCCCTGGGCGACCTGTTTGAGACCTATGGCCAGTCCGGTCAGGGCCAGGTAAGGCAATACCTGCACACCTTTGATGAGGCGGTGCCCTTCAACCAGATGCCCGGCACCTTTACCCCCTATCAACCCCTGGAGACAGACACCGACCTGCTCTACTACGAAGGGCTGCACGGCGGGGTGGTGATCGATGAGGTGAACGTGGCCAAGAAGGTGGACCTGCTGATCGGCATGGTGCCCATCGTCAACCTGGAGTGGATTCAGAAGATCATCCGCGACACCGGTGACCGGGGCCACAGCCGGGAGAAGGTGATGGGCAGCATCGTCCGCTCCATGGACGACTATGTGAATCACATGACCCCGCAATTCTCCCGCACCCACATCAATTTCCAGCGGGTGCCCACGGTAGATACTTCCAACCCCTTCAGTGCCAAGGATATTCCCAGCGATGACGAAAGCTTCGTGGTGATCCGCTTCCGGGGACTGAAAGATGTGGATTTCCCCTACTATTTGAGGATGATTCAGGGTAGTTTTATGTCCAGGATCAACACCCTGGTGGTGCCAGGCGGCAAAATGGGCCTGGCCATGGAGCTGATTCTGACGCCGGTGATCAAAAAATTGATACAGCAGCGTAAACAAACCCTGATCAAGGAACAATTTGAACAGGGCAACAACGGAGAGCTGAGCTAACCTGAAATAACCCAGGATCCCGTCAGCAGTAATTTTGTTTGACCAAATTGGGTCTTTTCGGGCAGATCATCCTCTTTATCCGAGCTTTTTTTTCTGCGGATATAAAAAACTTGGATCAAGGTCATAGAGCTTTGGGCTAGACCTATTTAACATTTGAACCTAGAATTCTGAGTTGTTTATCTTTTCCTTACCAAACTGAGGGACAGCACTTATGGCGCTAATCGGCAAGCCAAAACCGGATCCAACTCTAGAGTGGTTCCTCTCCCATTGCCACATCCACAAGTATCCTGCCAAGAGCACTCTGATCCACGCCGGTGAAGAGTCCGATACCCTGTACTACATCGTTAAGGGTTCCGTCGCGGTACTGATCAAGGATGAAGAGGGCAAGGAGATGATCCTGTCCTACCTGAATCAGGGTGACTTCATTGGAGAGCTGGGCCTGTTCGAAGAGCAGCCTGAGCGGACCGCATGGGTTCGTGCCAAGTCTCCTTGTGAAATCGCCGAGATCTCCTACAAGAAATTCCGTCAGTTGATCCAGGTAAACCCTGACATTCTGATGAAGCTGTCCGCTCAGATGGCCAACCGCCTGCAAAACACCTCTCAGAAGGTGGGCGACCTGGCCTTCCTGGATGTGGCTGGCCGCATCGCCCAGACTCTGCTGAGCCTGGCCCGTCAGCCCGACGCCATGACTCACCCAGACGGCATGCAGATCAAGATCACCCGCCAGGAGATCGGCCAGATTGTTGGCTGTTCCCGTGAGACCGTGGGCCGCATCCTGAAGATGCTGGAAGAGCAAAACCTGATCCAGGCGCACGGTAAGACCATCGTGGTCTACGGCACCCGTTAAGGACTTAGCTCAGAATCGAAAAACCCCGCCAATGCGGGGTTTTTTAATGGCTGAGATTTGAGAAATAAAAAAGGGCGCCTGGGCGCCCTTTTCTCGTTTCAGCCTGCCGGTCAGCGTACGTTGGTGGACTCGAAGATCTTGTCCGCCGACGCTGCCACAAAGCCGGTGTAGAGCTCACCGTCTGCCATGGGGTAGCGCAGGGCAAACTCATAGAAGCAGGCGGGGATGGTCATCTCGCCGTCGGCGAAGCTCACCGCCACCTTGTCTGCCAGGGTGGAGGACTGCTCCAGCAGCACTTCCGGGCTGCCCTTGATCTCACCGCCGGAGCTGTTGAGATCGAAACCGGCCTCTTTCAGCGCCTGGTTGACGCTCTCCAGGGTGCCAAACTCGCTCAAGTGGTTCACGCTGACGGTAAAGTGGTTGGCGCGGAAACCGAAGGCCGCCAGCCAGGCGGCGTACTCGCTCTCCTCCAGCAGGGTGCGGTACTGCTCCTGAGTGGCCTTCCAGGGGGCGCCACCGTAGGCGTGAGCCACATCCTGGGTCAGCCCCTGGGGCATCTGCGCCACCAAAGACGCCACGATCTCCTGCAGCTGGGCACTGCACTCCTCCAGCTTCAGCTCAGAGATAAACACCTTGGGCTGGGTGCTGTCCGGGTGCTCGTAGTGGCGGGCATACAGCTTCTTGGCTTCGAACTGGTACTCCCCCTTCTGCTCGTACCCCAGAGCCAGGAAGTGCTGGGCCAGGTTGTCGATCCCCAGGCCCGGGGCACGGAAGGTACGAAACGCCACGTGGTCGTTGATGATGGTCTCACCACGACCCAGCAGCTGGTGTACCTTGTCGGCGCTGGGGCACTGCTTCAGGTAGTCCTGCCAAAGCTGGCCAAACAGGTGTTGAATATCCATTTCCATCTTGCTCCTTTTAGATCTCCAGGCCCGGGGCCAGGGTGGCAGGCATGGCAACCTGATCCGCTTCCACGGAAGCGACCGGGTAGGCGCAGTAATCCGCCGCGTAGTAGGCACTGGCCCTGTGGTTACCGCTGGCGCCGATGCCACCGAAGGGGGCGGAGCCGGCAGCGCCGGTGATCTGCTTGTTCCAGTTGACGATGCCGGCGCGGCTGCGCGCCAGGAAGTACTCCCACTCGTCCCTGCTGTCAGACAGCAGGCCGGCGGAGAGGCCGTAGCGGGTGCGGTTGGCCAGCTCAATGGCCTGATCAAACTCGTCGTAGCGAATCACCTGCAACAGGGGACCGAAGTACTCCTCGTCAGGCAGCTCGCCGATGGCGGTGACGTCGATGATGCCAGGGCTCACCAGACCGGTGTCCGCCTCCAGCTGACGCAGCACCACCAGTGGCTCGCCCCCCAGCTCACGCAGCTTGGTCTGAGCCTCCACCATCGCCTGGGCGGCAGCGGCGGAGATCATCGACCCCATGAAGGGCTGAGGATCGGCGTCGAACTGGCCGACACGGATCTTGTTGGTGGCCTCCACCAGACGGGCCAGAATGGCGTCTCCCTGCCCGGTGCGGGGCAGGTAGAGACGGCGGGCGCAGGTGCAGCGCTGGCCGGAAGAGATGAAGGCGGACTGGATGATGTCGTGCACCGCCGCCGCTTCATCCGCCACCTGGCGAACGATCAGCGGGTTGTTGCCGCCCATCTCCAGGGCCAGGATCTTGCCGGGCTCACCACCGAACTGCTGATGCAGCAGGTGACCGGTGCGGGAGCTGCCGGTGAAGAACAGGCCGTCGATCTCCTGGTGGGACGCCAGGGCCTTGCCGGTCTCCAGCTCACCCTGAACCAGGTTGATGACTCCGGCGGGCAGGCCCGCTTCCAGCCACAGCTTGAGCATCAGCTCCGCCACCTTGGGGGTCTGCTCCGAGGGCTTGAGCACCACGGTGTTACCGGCGATCAGCGCCGGCACTA
Source organism: Ferrimonas sp. YFM (assembly GCF_030296015.1). Lineage (NCBI taxonomy): Bacteria > Pseudomonadati > Pseudomonadota > Gammaproteobacteria > Alteromonadales > Ferrimonadaceae > Ferrimonas > Ferrimonas sp. YFM. The sequence goes on along the minus strand of NZ_AP027368.1, from coordinate 339,781 downwards.
TGTGGCCGTTGGGCAGGTGGCCGGGGAAGTTGTAGGGACCAAACACCGCCACCACGCCATGGGGCTTGTGTCGCAGCACGGCACGGCCGGCGGGTGCCTGGCTCTCCTTGGAGCCGGTACGCTCGTTGTAAGCGGTGATGGACAGGCCAACCTTGCCAATCATGGCGGCGGCTTCGGTGCGGGTCTCCCACAGGGGTTTGCCGGTCTCCTCGGCGATGGTCAGGGCCATCTGCTCCTTGTTGGCTTCCAGCTGCGCCTTATAGGCGTTGATGATCTCCAGGCGCCCTTCCAGGCCCAGGCTGAACCAGGGGAACTGGGCTGAGCGGGCCGCCTTCAGGGCCGCATCCACCTGCTCAGGAGTGGCGCTCTGGCCCTGCCAGATCACCTCGTTGGTGGCCGGGTTCACCGAGTGCATCTCATGCCCCAGGCCCTGGGCCCACTGGCCGTTAATCAAATGGCTCATCACTGCTTCCTTATCGATTCATGCCCAGGACCCACACAGTGGCCCCGGTGTCTCGGGCCAGTGCGTCGGCGTCAGCCTGGCTCAGGAAGATCTCTCCGGCCTCCCTGTCGACCTTGGCACTGGCTCTGATGATGGTCAGATCCTTGAGGTTGGCGTTGGTGACGATCACCTTGTCGTCACCGTCGTGCTCACCCACCTTGAGGGTCAGGCTGGCGGATTCGCGAACCGCCTTGATTTCGCTGCGCTGACACTCCACCGTCGGGCCGGCATCGAAGATGTCCACGTAGCCCTGGCAACGGAACCCCTGGCTCTGCAGCAGCCTCAGGGCTGGCTTGGTGTTCTCGTGCACCTCGCCCACCACCGCCTGCGCTTCCTCGCTCAGCAGATTGACGTAGATGGGGTGGCGCGGCATCAGCTCGGCCACGAACACCTTGTCACCTATGCCGGTCAGGTAGTCTGCGGTGGGGAAGTCGATGCCGAAGAAGTGATCCTCCAGCCACTGCCAGAAGGGGGAGGCCCCGTTGGCATCGCTGACGCCGCGCATCTCGGCAATCACCTTATCCCCGAAGCGCTCGGGAAAGGCCGCCAGCAGCAGGAAGCGGCACATGGACAGGAAGCGGCCGTTGTCCCCTTTACGCCATTCCGGCTTGAGGAACAGGGTGCACAACTCCGCGGCCCCGGTGTAGTCGTTACACAGGGTCAGGGTGTTCACTTCCCGGCGGATCTCCAGCTGAGGCGAGACATGCACATCCTTGCCCAGGCGGTAGTGGTAGAACGCATCTTCGATGCCCACCGCCGCCTCGATGGCGCAGGTGCCCACCACCTCACCGGTTTCCATCTCCTCCAGCACCATCAGGTAGAGCTCGTCACCCGGCTGCTCCACCTCCTTGGCGAAGCTGCGGACAGAGCGCTGGATCTTACTCTTCAGCAGTTTTTCGTCGATTGGCAGCGAGGTAAATCCGTGGCCGGAATCCTCGGCAATCTGATACAGAGCGGGGTAATCCCGCTCGGCGATCGGTCGTACTCTAAGCATGGCCGGTCTCCTCTCCTACTCGCCCTGGCGGGGAGGGAGTTAGCCCTGTTTTACCTTGGCAACCGCTTCCTCGAAGCGGGCCAGACCCAGTTCAATCTCTTCGTCTGTGATCACCAGAGAGGGGGTGAAACGCACAACGTTGGCACCGGCCACCAGGCACATCAGCCCAGCTTCGGCGGAGGCCACCAGGAAGTCACGGGCGCGGCCCTGGAACTCGTCGTTGAGTACCGCGCCGATAAGCAGGCCCTGACCACGCACTTCGGAGAACACCTGGTATTTGTCGTTGATGGCGTTGAGGCCGTCGACAAACTTGCGGTGCTTAACGGTTACCCCTTCCAGCACGTCCGGGGTGTTGACCACGTCCAGTACTGCGTTGGCCACGGCACAGGCCAGAGGGTTACCGCCATAGGTGGAACCATGGGTGCCCACCTTCAGGCTGGAGGCGATCTCGGCCTTGGTCAGCATGGCCGCCACGGGGAAACCGCCGCCCAGGGCTTTGGCGGTGGTCAGAATATCGGGGGCCACACCATAGTGCTGGTAGGCGTACAGGGCGCCGGTACGACCAACCCCGGTCTGAACCTCATCGAAGATCAGCAGGGCGTTGTGCTTATCACACAGGGCGCGTACCCCGTCCATGAACTCCTGGGTGGCAGGAATGATGCCGCCTTCGCCCTGGATGGGTTCCATCATCACGGCGCAGGTCTTGTCGGAGATCACCGCTTCCAGGGCGGCCAGATCGTTGAACTCGATGTGGTCAACGCCTTCAGGCTTGGGACCGAAGCCGTCGGAGTAGGCAGGCTGGCCACCTACGGTCACGGTGAAGAAGGTGCGGCCGTGGAACGCCTTGGTGAAGGCGATGATCTGGTTCTTCTCTTCGCCGCCGTTCTCCAGGGCCCAGCGACGGGCCAGCTTCAGGGCCGCCTCGTTGGCTTCGGCACCGGAGTTGGCGAAGTAGACGCGATCGGCAAAGGTGCTGTCGGTCAGGGTTTTGGCCAGCTGCAGGGCGGGCTCGTTGGTCATTACGTTGGAGAGGTGCCACAGCTTCTCTCCCTGCTCCTTCAGGGCGCCGACCAGGGCGGGATGGCAATGGCCGAGGCAGTTCACGGCGATGCCGCCGGCGAAGTCGATAAACTCACGACCCTCCTGATCCCACACCCGGGCGCCTTCGCCACGGACAGGAATAACACTGGAGGGGTTGTAGTTGGGGACCATTACCTGGTCAAACAGGGCGCGGTTAAGCTGTGATTGCATTGTCATGTTCTCCTTGGCCTTACTCTTTGCGCCCCTCGGGTGTGAGGCACAAATGTGACCTAATTATCATTCTGATAACAACCAACCATATAAAATTGTCGCTTTGCAGTCAAAATGGCGAAGTGCAGGACAAAAGCGCGAAAACAGGGTAATTATTCACCATTAAAGACACTGATACATCCATATATAATAGCCGAACAATAATTAACCCATTGTAATCTAATAGTATCCTAGGCTTTTACTAAGTAATTGCGGATTCTGAAGATTTTTGCTGACCAAACCCCTCTTTACGTTATCTATGCAGCATTATCGCTGCCCCATTCACCGAAAAAAACCTGTCAGCGCCGGTTCTGGACCTTCACTCTGGCTTCCGGGATCTGGTAATAGCCGGTGATCACCTCCAACCCCTCCACCTCTTTCATTACCCGGCCGGACAGGGTCAGGTAGACCACCTCGCCGAAGGCGCGGCTCATGGCACGGGCGGCAGGCTCGGCGCGCAACCAGGGCTGCTCCAGTGAACCCATCAGCTCCAACAACCGCCCTTGGTAGCCGATCCCCTCGAGAAAACGGCGGCCGATGACCAGATGCTGTTGCAGGTGTTTCGCCACCGGCTCACAGGGCAGGCGCAGATAGCGCAGGGCTTCGTAGAGCTCGCCGCCGGGCTCCAGCCTGGCCTGGTTCATCCATTCCCCCTTCATCCGCTGATAGAGGCGGGTGGCCTTGCGGTGAATCAGTATGGGGCCCAGGGCAAACAGGCAGGCATAGATGCGGGCATGGTCGGGACTCTCTCCCTCCTCCCTCAGCCAGTACTCCGCCTTGGATTTCAGCAAACGACACCAGCGCCACAACTTTCGCTGGTGCAGACCCTGGCTCTGATCCGGTGACCAGCTCCAGTGTTCAAACACCAGACCTGGGACCAGTTGGGCCAGCTTTTCATAGCCCAGGTAGTTGATCGCCAGATGCACATCCTGCAAACCACTGGCGCGGCGGTACTCGGAACGGTTGGAGTTGATGTGACGGATCAGCGCCTGACTCAGCCAGGGATCCGCTTCGATGAACCGGGTCAGTCGGCGAATATCCCCATCTGGGTTGAGCAGCAGCTCCAGCATATCCAGCTGAGCCACCTCGATGCCCAATACCTTCTGCAGCCCCTCGGGTTGAGCCATCAGGCGTCCCAACTCGGTTTCATAGGCGCGGCAGAAGAACTGCCTCAGCTTCTCCTGCTCCTCATTGCGCTTCAGATTCTTCTGGATCCTCTTGAACTCCGCCGCCCGCTCCACCGCCAGTTTATGACGCCAGACGAAGGCGACCTCATCCTCCATGGAGGCAGAGGGGGCGTGAACGGGTTCAGACAGGCTCTGATACTGCCAGAACTGCTGTTCGAGCTGCTCCAGCATCTGAGGTTTGGGAAGTTGGGTATTCACTGTTATCTAATGGTTGGACCTTTTTGACTTTTATATCACAAGCACTTAGGGAAATGCCGCCTTGCGGAAACAGTTTTTCCCCAGAGGAAATTCCCACGCACCATTAGGGTGCATCCCGGCGAGAAGGTTTCAGCGCCCTACCACAGATCCAGATCACAAAAAACCACACCGCATGAGCGGGTTTCATTAACCACCACGAAATAAGTCATGTGTCAACGGGGTGGGGATGGCGTAATCTGAAGCCAGTTCTCACTATCACAATAGGATGTACGAAGATGGTAACAGGAATTCAGATCACTCAATCCGCCGACACCGCCCTGGTAGGCAGCATCTGGCTGATTGACAAGGCCGCTGGCGAAGCTCGCTGTGTCGCCGCGAAAGAGAAGTATGAAGCCGACCAGGTTGTTGCCCTGTCTGACCTGGGTGAGTACGAGTCCCGTGAACTGCCTGTTGAGTCCGCCAACCCAGCCGGTCGCGAAGGTGGTCAGCACCTGAACGTGAACGTACTGCAGCGTGACGTTCTGCAGAAGCTGATGGACGCCCGTGAGCGTGTCGAAGCCGGTTCCGCCAACGACGACGACTACGCCCTGATCAGCGACAACGCTCAGCTGACCATCCGGGTTTCCGGCTACGCCGTACGCTTCAACTCTCTGACTCTGGAACAGCAGCGCGACGTTGTTGCCCGGACCTTCACCGAGAGCCTGTAAGGCCGCCCACGCGCCTTACCCTGTCAACGCCGCTCCCTGAGCGGCGTTGTTGTTTCTGCTGACTTTCGCTCACCCTACCCTCCAGCACTTTCGTGCTAGCATACCTCCGTTTTCCATCGCCCCAAGGGAGCCGTTGCCATGGTGGCCAACCTCAGACAGATCGCCCTTCTCGCCCTGGCCGGCGCCATCGCCTTCCTGGCCTATGCCCTGCTGCAGGTCACCCAGGAGGTGCGTCAGGTCAGGCAGGCTTTGCCGCCGCTGGTGGAGCGGGTGCAAACCCTGGAGCACTCCTTGCAGATCAGCCAATGGCTGGCGCTGGCAGAGAAGGTCAATGAGCAGCTGCCTCCGGCCATCGCCCAAATCGACGCGATCAACCGCCAGTTGCCGGACATCGTTCGCCAGGTCGACCAGCTGCAGCAGCACACTGTGCCCAACATCCTCACCGAGGTCCGTCTGGTGCGAACCCAGGTGGTGCCACCGGTGATTGAGCAGGTGGCCCTGACCAACGAGCACACCCTGCCCCGGGTATTGAGTGAAGTTGAAACCCTGAGGACTCAGACTCTGCCCCAGGTACTGTCCCAGACCCGGCAGATGCAGGACGACACCATCCCGGCACTGCTGAAGGAGTCTGCCGAGGTGCGCACCCTGGCCCCGGAACTGCTGGCGGAAGCCCAGACGCTCTCCAAGAATGCCGAGCAGATTGTCCAGAAGGCCACCGAAGGGGCGGTACAGGGATCGGTGAAAGGGGTGCTGACCGCCCCGGTCACCCTGCTCAAGGATGCCGGGGAGAGTCTGGCGGAGACCGCCAAGAAGGAGCTTTAATCCCCACCGGACAGAGGGATCTGCCGAACCTCTGTGAGCACCTCTTGCCCGGGTCCCATGCCTCCGGGAACCAACAGCCGATCCCCCTGTTGCACGGCGCCTCGGTGATCCATGCTGGCCTGGGTTGATGCCAGGTTGCGCCAACGCCCGTCAGTCAGACTGTAGACGCTGATCCGCTCACTGGGGTGGGCCGCCACCCCGTCATAGCCGGTGCCGTCGTAGTTATAGGGGGAGTGAGTGCCACCGACAAACCACAGCTCATTGCGCTCAGCCACCGCCGCGGCCGCCATCCGGTAGCGGGCCGTGCCACTGTGGTGCGGCGCCAGGCGCCAGTCGATACGAGTGGGGTTGTCCTTGTCGATGCTGCCCAGGTAGCAGGCAGCTTCAGGCGCAAAGCCGCGACGGCGATTGTCGTGATAAACCACCTTGACCCCATCACACACCAGCAGGGTGTTACCCAGCAACGCCCCGGAGTGACCAAACACCGGCACTCCGGGGAAGGGGCTGGCCTGGGTCCAGCGGTCGGTCTGGGTATCGTACAGCTGCACCAGATTGACGTTGCCGTCGTTGTGCCAGCCGCTGACGAGGTAGATGTACCTTTGCTGGTAGACCAGGGCCACCGCGTCGTCCACCGGCACCGGCATGGGCGCCAGGGGCTGATACCCCTGTCCCAGGGTGAATCGGTGTACATCCGGCAGGGAGACCTCGCTGTGGTCCGCCTCCACCGTGTAGCCGCCGAAGAGATAGGCATCGGCCCCCAGCCCCACCGCCACCGACGCCAGCCGCCCCTGTCCGGGCACCGATTCCAGGGCACGCCACTGTCCGTCATCGGTCAGAGGCAGCGCCCAGGCCCGGTTGTGCACCGCCCGGTAATCCTTATCCGGCCCCAGGCCGCTGAAGCTCAGCACGTAGGGCACGCCCTCACTGACCACCTTGGCCACCGCATTGTTGCTGACCGGTTCCGGCATGGGGGGCAGGTGCATTGGGCTGGCCGCCAGCCACAGGGCAAACAGGGACATCCGTTCTCTCCTTGGAAGAATACGTTGAATAGACCCATCTTCCCGCAAAGATCTTTCCCCTGTACAGGGCAACCCGTCCATCCAGGGTGATCTCTTGGGCCCATGGGGGTAGAATGCCAGCGCTTCGCCTAAGCCGACAGGGACCCTCCATGCTGCTGATGCTCGACAACTATGACTCCTTCACCTACAACCTGGTGCAGTATTTCCAGCAGTTGGGTGAACAGGTCGTGGTCCGTCGAAACGACGCCACCAGCCTGGCAGAGATCGAAGCCCTGAATCCCGACTACCTGGTGATCTCCCCCGGGCCCTGCAGCCCCAACCAAGCCGGACTCTCCCTCAAACTGGTGGAACACTTTTCCGGCCGGCTGCCCCTCCTCGGCGTCTGCCTGGGGCACCAGACCATCGCCCAGAGCCTGGGCGCCAAGGTGGTGAGGGCCCACCAGGTGATGCACGGCAAGACCTCCAACATTCGCCACCGCAACCTGGGGGTGTTTCAGGGGCTGCCGGACCCCCTCAGGGTCACCCGCTACCACTCCTTGGTGGTGGACCCGGATACCCTGCCCGACTGCCTGGAGGTCACCGCCTGGTGCCACAACCAGCTGGGACAGCCGGAGATCATGGGCCTGCGCCACACCTCCCTGCCCCTGGAGGGCGTACAGTTCCACCCCGAGTCCGTGCTCACCGAGCAGGGGTTGGCGCTGCTGGATAACTTCTTGAAACAAAACTGAACACCCCAGGCCTCTCTCCTGGCTGATGCCGAGGAGTCACTGTGATATAAATCACGGTCAAACAAACGCCAAGGATCCCTACAACAATGAAAAAATGGATGAGTCTGGGCATCTCCCTCAGTCTGCTGAGCGCTTGCGCGGCCACCGCGCCCGACGCCCCCACCGCTGTCACCCAATCTCCACCTCAAGTGATGGCTCCGTTGCCCATAGTTGACGCGGCACAGCCTCTGACCCTGAAACAGATCATGGCGGACCCAGACTGGATGGGGAATGCGCCTCAGCAGCCCCTGTGGTCTCTGGATGGCCAGCGGGTCTACTACTGGCAGAAGGAGCAGGGGTCCAAGCTGAGCCGCGCCTTCCAGGTCGACGCCAAGGGCGATCCCCAACCCCTGGCCTTCAGCGACTGGGCCCTGGCCGAAAGGAAGACCCTGAGCCCGGACGGCACCCTGGCCGCCTGGTTGTATGAGGGCAACCTGTTTGTGGCCCGCCCCGGCGACCAACCCCGTCAGCTGACCCGGGACAGCAGTGCCATCGACCAGTTCAGCTTCACCCAGGACAACCAGTTGCTGGTGCGGCGGGGCAACAAGCTGTTTCGCATCGACCCCAAGAGTGGCCGCACCCTGCTGCACGCCGAGCTGGTGTTTGGCCAGAAGCCAGACGGCGCCAAAGTGGCTGACACCTACCTGGCCAAGCAGCAAAAACGGCTGATCCAGTACGTGGACAATCAGTACAAAGACGCCGCCGAACAGACTGCCCGTCAGACGCAACGTCGTCAGGCCGACGCCAGCCTGGCGCCGGAGCCTTTCTACCTGAATGCCAGTGAGCGACTGGTGACCCTGAGCCCCTCCCCCGACGGTCGCCATATCCTGGCGGTGGTCACCGACAAGGAGGGCAGCTGGCGCAAAGATCACGACATCATGCCCAACTACCTGGACAAGAAGGGCTATGTGGCTGCCCAGCCCGCCCGGGCCCGGGTCGCCGAAGCCGAGGTCAAGGCCCACAGGCTGGTGCTGCTGGACAGCCAAAACGGCAGCGTCACCCACATCAGCTGGGAAGGACTGACCGGTTTCGATGAGGATGTGCTGGCCAGCGTCAAGGCGGAGAACGCTGCCAAGCGCGGCGACACCTACCAGAGTGAAAAGGCGCTGCGGGTGATCACCCTGATGCAGGACTGGGGCTGGGAGCAGAGCCCAATCCAGTGGTCTCCCCAGGGTGACAAGCTGGCGGTGATGCTGGAGTCTCAGGCGGATAACAAGGATCGCTGGCTGGCGACGGTGGATCTGGCCAAGGGCAGCCTCACCACCGAACATCGCCTCCACGATGAGGCCTGGGTGAACTACACCCACAACGAATTTGGCTGGAGCCGGGATGGTCAGAGTCTCTACTACCTCTCCGAGGAGAGCGGCTACTCCCACCTCTACCTCAAGCCACTGAATGGCAAAGCCAGGGCGCTGACCCGGGGCGAGTTTGTGGTGAGCAACCTGACCCAGAGTCGCGACGGCAGCCGCTTCTTCTTCAAGGCCAACCGCCATCACCCCGGCCAGTATGAGGTGTTCAGCGTGGCCAGTGACGGCGGCGAATTGCGTCAGGAGACCGATCTCAAGGGTGGCCTGGAGTATCGCCTCAGCCCGGATGAAACCCAGCTGCTGCTCACCGCCTCCAGCCGCACCAAGCCGCCGGAGTTGTTCCTGCAGCCTCTGGGCGCTCAACCCGCTCAGCTGACCCACACCACCAGCCAGGCCTTCCTGGATTACCCCTGGCTGGCCCCTGAAGTGGTGGCGATTCCCTCCACCCATCAGGCCAAGCCGGTCTATGCCCGCATCTTCCGCCCCCAGAACGACAGCAAGAAGCGCGATGGCAAATACCCGGCGGTGATCTTCAACCATGGCGCCGGCTACCTGCAGAACGCCCACTTCGGCTGGTCCGGATACTTCCGCGAATTCATGTTCCACAACCTGCTGGCCCAACAGGGCTACGTGGTGATGGACATCGACTACCGCGGCTCCAAGGGCTATGGCCGAGACTGGCGCACCGCCATCTACCGCAACATGGGCCACAGCGAAGTGGAAGACATGCTCGACGGCATCGACTGGATGTCCGCTTCCCTGGGGGTGGACCCGCAGCGGGTGGGCACCTACGGCGGCTCCTACGGCGGTTTCCTCACCTTTATGGCGCTGTTTACCGAACCTGAACGCTTCCAGGCCGGAGCCGCCCTGCGGCCGGTGACCGACTGGGCCCACTACAACTACGGCTACACCTCCAACATCCTCAACACCCCGGATGTGGATCCCATCGCCTATGAGCGCAGCTCCCCCATCGAGTTTGCCCAGGGATTACAGAAACCCCTGCTGATCATGAGTGGCGTGTTGGACGACAACGTCTTCTTCCAGGACAGTGTGCGCCTGGTGCAGAGGCTGATCGAGCTGGAGAAGCCGATGTTTGAGACCGCCATCTACCCGGTGGAGCCCCACGGCTTCCGCCAGCCCTCCAGCTGGCTGGATGAGTACCGCCGCATCTACCGCCTGTTCGAGGAGAACCTCAACCCAGGACAAGAGACCACTGATTAATATTTATTCATTTTTGTTGAATATTGCATCGGCAGGGACTAGGTTGAGAGAGTCACTTGCGATGTGACTACCTTGAATGGTTGTGTTCGTCCTTTTCGCCCCGCCACGGAACTGGCGGGGCGTTTTATTTTCATCAGAGGTGGGAGAAGCGTCCCACCAGGCCATGGAGCTCCGCCATCTCTCCCTCGATCTGGCGGGCCGACTCCAGCATCCGCTCCGCGGTCTGGGAGGTTTCCCGGGCCAGGCCACTGACGTTCTGCATGCTGGCGTCCATCTCCTCGGCCACCGCGCTCTGCTCCTCTGCCACCGTGGCCACCTGACGGTTCATGTCGCTGATCACCGATACCGAGCTGACGATCTGCGCCAGGGCGCCGTCCGCCTGCTCCGTTTTTGCGACGCTGCCCTGAGCCTGTTCCCGGCTCTGTCCCATCACATCCACGGCGCTCAGTGCCTGAGACTGCAGGCGCTCGACGATCTCGCGGATCTCCTCGGTGGAGTTTTGGGTCTTCTGCGCCAGGGTGCGCACCTCATCGGCCACCACCGCAAAGCCCCGTCCCTGTTCACCGGCCCGGGCCGCCTCGATGGCCGCATTCAGCGCCAGCAGGTTGGTCTGCTCGGCGATGCCGGTGATCACCTCCAGCACCCGCCCCACCTGACGGCTCTCCTCCTCCAGCTTGGTCAGCTCACCTGAAGCGCTCTCCACCTGCTCCGCCATCAGGTTGATGGCGCCGGCGGTATCGGACACCACCACAGAGCCGGACCTGGCCTCTTCGTCCGCATGGGCCGCGGCCTCGGAAGCCCTGGAGATGTTCTCGGTCACGTGATGGACGGTGCGGTTCATCTCGTTCATGGACTGGGAGATGCGGGCCACCTCGTCAGACTGACGGGTCATGCCGTCGCGGGCTTCCCGCGCCGCATCCCGCACCGTCAGGGCGCTGTGCTCCACCTTGCCGGTCACCCCCTGGATTTTGGTCAACAGCTCACTCACCTGACTCAGCATGGAGTTGTAGGCCTGATGCACCCGTTCCAGTTCGTTGTCCCGGCCAATGACCGAAGCGGCAATGGGGTGATTGAACTCCCCTCTGCCCACCCGCTGCAGGGCGTCCGCCAGTTGGGCCAGGGGGCGTATCAGGGTGCGGCTGCCATAAAGCTGGCCGAGCAGCACCATCAGCAGGATCCCCAGGGAGGTGCCCAGGGCGACCCGCTGCTGCATCGCCACCGTGGAGTTGGCGCTTTGTGCCATCATCCCCACCGCCTGGTGCATGTTCTTGAGTACCTCGATGGAGAGGGCCTGAATCTCCGGCAGAGCGGCGGGTTCGGGCATCTGCAGATAGGCTTCCACCCGCTCTCTGTAGGTGCGCCAGAGGCCGCCCACCTTGAGCAACTGCTCGCGGATGTGGGGCTCACTCACCGGCGCCAGTTTGCGGCTGGGATCCCCGCTCAGCAGCAGCTGATGGGCCTTCTCGAAGCGGGTCACCGTCTTCTCCATGGCCGCCGGCACCAGTCCTCCCTGGACCACCAGCAAGGCTTCTTTGGCGTAGCGCTGGCTCAGCATCCGCTGGGCCCCGGCGATGTTGATCCGCTCGGCACTGTTGCCCGAGGTGGCGTAGAGCATGACGGCATTGACCGCCGCGAGGAGAAACAGCACCAGGAAGATCACCAGGAACTGTCCCTTTACCGACTTGATACCCACTAGACGCAGCACGGCATGGAGCCACTGGTTCAGCGTATTGGCCATGGATTCCTCTCCATTTATGGCGGCGTACCGCCCATTTGTTTCATCAGAAAGACAACAATTAAAGTTATCGACTGATGCTCTGTCCCTGTTAACCGTTCTATCGGCCAAAGCATGAAAATGTGAAGCGTGTTCGCCTACGAGGTCAGGTTTTTACCACGCAAAAACCGGCAGAAACATGATCGCGATCAAGCTTTTTTGGTGGCTGATAGCGGATTAAGCACAGTCGTCAACCGACCAAGGCTGAGGAAAAAAGCTTAGATTGGAATCAGTTGGAGCGCTGATTCTGGCTGTTTCTGAGGCGATAAAGGAAGAGTATTGACGTGTCGGCCCGCCACAACTCATAGCGATGCCTTGGATAAAGAAAAAGCCGCAGACTCTTTCGAGTCTGCGGGTTATCCATATGTAGGTCGGAGTCGGCCGGTGAGCCGCGATTTTGACACGAGCGGAGTGGACCCACATCCGGCCTGCCACAGCGGTTGCCTGCGGGCACCAATGCTTTAGATAAAGAAAAACCCGCATCACCTTTCGGCAATGCGGGTTATCCATATGTAGGTCGGAGTCGGCCCATAAGCCGCGATTTTGACACGAGCGGAGTGGACAATCATCCAACCTGCCACAGCGGTTGCCTGCGGGCACCACACTCTGATTCGCGTGTAAGAAAAAAGCCGCTAACTCTTTCGAGTTAGCGGCTTTTTCATATGTAGGTCGGAGTCGGCCGATAAGCCGGGTTCTGTCGTGGACAATCATTCCTCTAGGCCCAGGATCGCTCCTGGGCTCAAGCAACCTACCCGCCCCCAACGCGGGCCACGCCAATGGGGGCCTATTTGGTCTTGCTCCGGGTGGAGTTTACCGTGCCACGGTCTGTTACCAGCCGCGCGGTGCGCTCTTACCGCACCCTTTCACCCTTACCTGTGCTCCCGAAGGAGCCATCGGCGGTTTGCTCTCTGCTGCACTGGTCGTAGGCTTTCGCCCCCCAGGCGTTACCTGGCACCCTGCCCTGTGGAGCCCGGACTTTCCTCCCCCTTGCCCGTCTGCAGGTAAACCTGCACAACGACAAGGCAGCGATTGTCTGGCCGACTCCGGAGGCGGAGTATAACCCGCTACCAGCCCTGCTCCAAGCCGTACTTGTACAGGGCGTTCTTTTTATGACCGAAGATCTCGGCGGTGATCGCCGCCGCCCGCTTCAGCGGCAGCTCCTTGGCCAGCAATTCCAGGGTCTTAACCGTCTGACCATCCAACTCATCATCCTGAGCCTTATGGCCGTGAACCATCAGCACCATCTCACCCCGGGTACGGTTATCATCCTCCTTGAGCCAGGCCAGCAGCTCGGCGGCAGGCTGTCCCTCGATGGTCTCAAACGTCTTGGTCAGTTCCCGGGCCAGCACCAGCGGACGCTCCGGCCCCATCACCTCGACGATGTCGGCGATGGTGTCCAGCACCCGGCGGGGGGACTCATAAAAGATCATGGTGCGCGGCTCCTTGGCCAGGGCGCTGAGGCGATCCAGCCGCCCCTTGCCCTTGGCGGGCAAGAAGCCCTCGAAGCTGAAGCGATCCGATGGCAGGCCGGCGGCGCACAGGGCTGTGGTGGCGGCGCAGGGGCCGGGCAGAGGCACCACAGGGTGACCCGCCTCGCGCACCTGGGTCACCAGATGATAGCCGGGGTCGGAGATCAGCGGCGTGCCGGCGTCGGAAACCAGGGCGATGGACTCCCCCTGCTCCAGTCGGCTGATCACCCACTGGGCGCGCTGGCGCTCGTTGTGGTCGTGAATCGCCACGGTCTTGGTGCCGATGCCGAAGTGGCTGAGCAGTTTGCCGCTGTGGCGGGTGTCTTCGCAGGCGATGAGATCCACCTGCTCCAGCACGGTCAGTGCCCGCTGGGTAATGTCCGCCAGGTTGCCTATGGGGGTGGGCACAATATAGAGAGTTGCAGTGGATTCCATGGAAAATCTCTTGGTGTCTGTTGATTGGTTTAGCATCGACAGGGGGTTACACTATTGGCTGTGATTTTATCAGAGTGGGTTTGGCTGTTGAAAAACTTCTCATGCAAACTGAGCAAAAGGGCAGTGCCTCTGCTGTTGGCTGCCCTGATGGCCGCCTGTGCCAGCGGGCCGGCACCGGCTCCCAAGGCACCCGAGGCCAAGATCGAGATGGGCCTGGTCACCCAGAGTGCCTCCCAGTATCTGCAACAAGCCTCCGCCAGTGAGGGGGAGCTGCGTCAGCAGTGGCTGCTGCTGGCGGCCCGCGCCTACACCGAACAGGGCGATCTGACCTCTGCCGCCCAACTGCTCGGCTCCCTAGAGCAGAGCCTGTCGGCCTCGCCGAAGCTTCAGGCGGAATACCGACTGCTGATGGCCGAGCAGGCCTTGAGGGAGCAGAAGCGCAGCGAGGCCCTGGCCCTGCTGGACTGGCCTCTGGACTGGCCCTTGGACAGGCCCCAGTGGCAACACTTCTACCGGTTGAAGGGGGAGCTCTACCAACTCTCCGCCGCCCCTCTGCCCGCTTCCGCGGCCTTCTATACCCTGTCCAAATACCAGGGGACTGAACAACAGCAACAGAGCTACGAGGCCCTGTGGCGCAACCTGGGGCAGGTGGATGAACAGGCCCTGCTGGAGGCGGTCAGCCAAAGCCAGGATCCCCAATGGCGGGGCTGGCTTGAACTGGCCTGGCTGGCCAAGCACTTTGCCATCCAGCCCTCCACTCTGGTGGGTGAGCTGGCACGCTGGCAGCGCAATAACCCGTCACACCCCGCCGCCCGCAATCTGCCGTCGGACCTTCAGCGCGCCCTGACGGTGCAGCCCTACCGTCCCCAGTCGGTGGCGGTGCTGTTGCCTCTCTCCGGCCGGGTGGCCGCCCAGGCCAAGGCGATTCAGGATGGGCTGCTCTCCCGGGCCCTGGAGCAGGACAGTGGCCGTCAGATCCGTTTCTATGACACCGGCAGCCTGGATGCGGCCGAAGCCTATCAGGCCGCGGTGGCCGATGGCGCCGAGTTCATCATCGGCCCCCTGCTCAAGAGCAATGTGGACAAGGTGCTGGCCGTGGCCGACCCGCAGATGCCCATGCTGCTGCTGAATCAACCCGCCAGCCTGCCGCAGCCGGAAGAGCATCACTACTTCTTCGCCCTCTCCCCTGAAGAGGAGGCGATGCATGTGGCCGAGAAGCTCTACCAGGACGGCCGACAATATCCCCTGGTGCTGGCGCCCGCCTCCTCCCTGGGACGGCGCATGGCCCGGGAGTTTGAAGCCACCTGGCTGACACTGACCGAGGAGCCGGCGGAGGTGCACTACTTCGACCGCACCGACACCATGCAAGCCTCGGTACGCAGCGCCCTGCAGGTGGACGCCAGCCTGGATCGGATTAAGACGGTGAAGCAGGCGTTTGGCCGCACCACCAAGGCGGATTTCCGCTCCCGTGGTGACGTGGATGCCATCTTCATCATCGCCGACTCCGGAGAGATCAGGCTGCTCAAGCCCTTTATCGATGTAAACATTTCGGTGTTTGCCCAGCCGCCCCAGCTGTACACCAGCAGCCGGGCCAACGCCAAGGCGGACAACGGCCAGGAGCGGCGTGACCTGGACCGGCTCTACATCAGTGACATGCCCTGGCTGCTGGGGGAGACCCCGGTACGCAGCAAGGTCGGTGAGCTGTGGCCCGAGCGCAGCGACAGCCAGCTGCGCCTGTACGCCATGGGCCACGACAGCTGGGCACTGATCGATCGCCTGGCGCAGATGCGGGTGTTCTCCGGCTACCGCATTCAGGGGCTGTCCGGCCAGTTGGCTGTGGCCGAGGACGGGGTGCTGCGCCGGCAGTTAGGCTGGGCCCAGTATCGTCGCGGGCGGCTGCGCGCAGAACAATGAGTCGCAGCAAGGGTCAAATTGTCGAACAGCAGATTCAGGGGTGGCTGACCGAACAGGGGCTGACGCCCCTGGCCTGCAACGTCCATTGCCGGTTTGGCGAACTGGACCTGGTGATGACCCAGGCTAACGAGTTGGTGTTTGTTGAGGTAAAATACCGGCAAACACCAGGATACGGCGGCGCCCTCGCCGCCGTCACCCCAAGCAAACAGCAGAAACTGCGGCGCGCCGCTGCCTTCTATCTGCAGCAGCAGGGCTGGAGCGATCGCCCCTGCCGCTTTGATGTGGTCACCGTGGAGAACGGGCACATCGACTGGATTCAAAACGCATTTTAATGAGGTTCCAATGTTAGAGCGGATCAAAGAGAGTTTTACTGAGAGCATCCAGACCAAGATCGATGCCCTGGAGGCATTGCCCGAGAGTCTGGAGAAGGCCGCCTACATCATGGTTCAGTGCCTGCTCAACGGAAACAAGATCCTTACCTGCGGCAACGGCGGCAGCGCCGGCGATGCCCAGCACTTCTCCTCTGAGCTGCTGAACCGTTTCGAGACCGAGCGCCCCAGCCTGCCGGCCATCGCCCTGACCACGGACTCCTCCACCCTGACCTCCATCGCCAACGACTACAGCTACTCCGAGGTGTTCTCCAAGCAGGTGCGCGCCCTGGGCCAGCCCGGCGATGTGCTGCTGGCCATCTCCACCAGTGGCAACTCGGACAACGTCATCAAGGCGATGGAAGCGGCGGTCAACCGGGACATGACCATCGTCGCCCTCACCGGCAAGGATGGCGGTGCCATGGCCGGGCTGCTGTCCGACCGGGATGAGGAGATTCGCGTCCCCAGCAACCGCACCGCCCGCATTCAGGAGGTGCACCTGCTGGCCATTCACTGCCTGTGCGACGCCATCGATCGCACCCTGTTCCCTCAGCAGGAGGATTGATATGCGCTGGGCCGTAACCGCTCTTATTCTGCTTATCCTCAACGGCTGTGCCGGTGCGGTGATGCTCGGCACCGTCGGCGGTGCCATGATGGTCAACGACCGCCGCAGCGTCGGCAGCCAGATCGACGATCAGACCCTAGAGGTGCAGATTCGTCGTGCCATGGACGAAGATGAGGGGATCAAGAACCAGACCCACATCTCGGTGACCAGCATGAACCAGTCGGTGCTGCTGGTGGGCCAGGCCCCCAACACCATGCTGCGGGATCGTGCCGTGGCCAAGGCACGGGCCGTGACCGGAGTGCGCATGGTGCACAACCAGATCCGCATCGGCAATCCAGTGGGCTTCAGCACCATCAGCAACGACAGCTGGATCACCACCAAGGTGAAGAGCCGGATGCTGGCGGATGACAACTTCGACAGCACCCGGGTCAAGGTGATCACCGAGAACGCCGAGGTGTTCCTGCTGGGGCTGGTCACCCGGGAGGAAGCCGCCCAGGCGGTGGAAATCGCCCGCAACACCAGCGGCGTGCGCAAGGTGGTCAAGGTGTTCGAGATGCTCTGATCGCATCAGGCACAAAAAAGCCGGGCAACTGCCCGGCTTTTTTTATGGAACTCGACTCTTAGAGAACCGGGAAACCGACCGCCTGGTAGACCTGCTTCAAAGTCTTGGCGGCACGCTTGCGCGCCTCGGCGGCACCGTCGCGCATCACCTTTTCCAGGTACTCCTGGTCGTTGCGGATGGCGTTGTAACGCTCCTGCAGCGGCTCCAGCATGGCCACCACGGCGTCGGCGGTGGCCCCTTTCAGGTGGCCGTACATCTTGCCCTCGAACTCGGTCTCCAGCTCGTCGAAGCTCTTGCCGGACGCGCCGGAGAGGATGCTCAGCAGATTGGACACACCAGGCTTGTTCTCCACGTCGAAGCGCACCACTGGCGGCTCATCGGAGTCGGTCACCGCGCGCTTGATCTTCTTGGTCACCTTCTTGGGATCTTCCAGCAGACCGATGACGTTGGCGTTGTTGTCGTCGGACTTGGACATCTTCTTGGTGGGGTCCTGCAGGCTCATCACCCGGGCGCCCACGGGCGGGATGAAGGGCTCTGGTACGGTGAAGATGTCGCCGTGGACGTTGTTGAAGCGGGTGGCGATGTCCCGGGTCAGTTCCAGGTGCTGCTTCTGATCGCTGCCCACGGGGATCTCGTCGGCCTGATAGAGCAGGATGTCCGCCGCCATCAGAGCGGGATAGCTGAACAGGCCGACGTTGATGTTGCTGGCGTGCTTCTGGGACTTGTCCTTGAACTGGGTCATGCGGTTCAGCTCACCCATCTGGGTGTAGCAGTTCAGCACCCAGGCCAGCTGCGCGTGCTCGGGCACGTGAGACTGGACGAAGACGGTGCTCTTTTCCGGATCGATACCCACTGCCAGGTAGAGGGCCAGGGTGTCCAGACAGGCCTTACGCAGGGCTTCGGGATCCTGACGCACGGTGATGGCGTGCTGATCCACGATGCAGAACAGACAGTCATGGGTTTCCTGCAGCTTGACCCACTGGCGCAGGGCACCCATGTAGTTGCCGATGGTCAGTTCGCCGGAGGGCTGGGCGCCGCTCAATACTACAGGTTTACTCATGTTCTGTGGTCTCTTCTTGGTTCAGTGCCGGCAGGTGCGCCAGCAGGGTTTCAAATTGGTCCATGGCCAGGGTCGGGCCGCTGTCACGGATATCCTCGCCATAGTTGTAGCCGTAGCTCAGGCCAACACTGGCCATGCCGGCGGCCTGGGCAGCCTGGATGTCATTGCGGCTGTCCCCCACCATCAGCATCTGCTCCGGGGCCAGTTGCCACAGGCCCAGCACATGGTTCAGGGGCAGGGGCGACGGCTTCTTTTCCGCCAGGGAGTCACCACCAAAAATGTGGTCGAAGTAACCGTCAATCTCCAGGGCCTTGAGCAGCCCGGGAACAAACTCCATGGGCTTGTTGGTGATCACCGCCATTCGGTAACCGCGCCGGGCCAGACAGGCTAAGGTATCAGACACACCGGGGTAAAGGCGACTGCCTCCACTCAAATGTTGCCGATACTGATGCTGAAACGCGGCCAGGGCGTCGTCGGACTGAGCCTCGTCGGCGTCGATGCCCACCGAGGCCAGGGCCCGCTGCATCAGCACCCGGGCACCATTGCCAACCCAGTTGCGCACCTGACTTTCGTCACAGCCGGGGTGGCCCAGCTGCTTCAGGGCGCGATCACAGGCCACCGCCAGGTCCGGCACACTGTCCACCAGGGTACCGTCCAAGTCGAAGGCGATGGCGCGAATGGCGGAGAGGTCACTCATTAGCCGGCTACCTTAGCCAGCTCGGCGCGCATCTTGTCGATCTCCGCCTTGTAGTCTTCCTTGGCGAAGATGGCGGAACCGGCCACGAACATGTCGGCACCGGCCTCGGCGATCTCGGCGATGTTGTCCACCTTGACGCCACCGTCGATCTCCAGGCGGATATCGCGGCCGCTGGCCTCGATACGACGACGCACTTCGCGGATCTTATCCAGGGTGGCAGGGATGAAGGACTGGCCGCCAAAGCCCGGGTTGACGCTCATCAGCAGGATCACGTCCACCTTGTCCATCACATAGTCCAGGTAGTGCAGCGGCGTGGCCGGGTTGAACACCAGGCCAGCCTGGCAACCGTGGTCCTTGATCAGCTGCAGGGAGCGATCCACGTGCTCGGACGCTTCCGGGTGGAAGGTAATGATGGAGGCACCGGCCTTGGCAAAATCGGGGATAATACGATCCACCGGTTTGACCATCAGGTGCACATCAATGGGGGCCTGGATGCCATAGTCGCGCAGGGCCTGGCACACCATGGGGCCAATGGTCAGGTTGGGCACATAGTGGTTGTCCATCACGTCAAAATGAACCACGTCGGCGCCGGCGGCCAGGACGTTTTCCACCTCTTCACCCAGGCGGGCGAAATCGGCGGAGAGGATAGAGGGCGCAATCAGAAACTTGCTCATCACCATTCCTTATTCGGTATAGTCAGATAACTGGCGCATATTTTAGCCCCTATGGGGACGCGACCCAAGCGGCAAATACCTTGCCAAGTGCGCCAAAAGTGATTAGTTTCAAAAAGACCCCCAGGTCCGACTCCTTTTTACGTTTTTTATGGCAAAATCCGCCGGTTAATTAATAAGGGTCTGGACACATGAAAACTCTGTTCAAAACTTCCGCCATTGCCGCACTGGTTCTGGCTTCGACTTCCGTATCCGCCGTTGAGTTTGAAGGTGGCCATGAGGTGAGCTTCAACGCCAGCCTGGTGAGCAACTACATCTTCCGTGGCGTCACCCTGTCCGATGAAGATCCAGCGATCCAGGGCGGTGTGGACTATGCCCACAACAGCGGCCTCTACGCCGGCATCTGGGCCTCCAACTACGACAATGGCGGCGACTCCGAGATCGAGGTGGACTGGTACGCCGGTTACAGCTTCAACCTGAGTGACGACGTCAGCGTCGACATCGGCGGTATCCGTTACTACTACGCCGATGTGGGTGGCCACACCACCGAATGGCACGTGGGCCTGGATCTGTACGGCATCGGCACCGCCCTGCACTATGACCAGACTCTGGAGTCCTGGTACGGCGAAGCCAACTACGACATCAGCCTGACTGAGCCCCTGACCCTGAGCCTGCACGGTGGCTACGCCGAGCCTGACGAGGGTGACGGCGCCTACGACCTGATGGCCACCCTGAACTACAGCCTCAACGACAACGTCGATCTCTACGGTGGCATCGCCCACCACGAAGAGGAAGATGAGACCTACCTGGTGGGTGTGTCCGTCTACTTCTAACGGATGACGAGGATCACAGCCCCGCCCGTTGTTGCGGGGCTGTTCAATTTCTCGTCTCACTGTTATACTCAAGAAACTTGTGTGTTCCAGGAATACGTCATCATGCTGAAAAAAAGGAAAATTTGGCTGTTCGCGTTGGCCCTGTCCCTGCCTCTGGGCGGCACGGTTGCCTGGAATCTTCATCAGTGCGGCTTAGACTGCGACCACACAGAGATCGCCTCCATCAAATGGCGCACCTGGCTGGTGGGCAGCAGTGGCTCAAGCCAGTATCACTTTATCGATCTTCTGGAACTGCTGTATCGTGCCACCCACGATGACAAGCAGGAGGAACAAAACGCCTTCATGGATCAACAGTGAGCCCAATGAAGGTGGTCGCCAGTGTCCTGGCGGCCCTGTTCGGTGTCCAGAGTGAAGCCAACCGTCAACGTGACTTCAGTCACTCCTCTCCCCTGCCCTTTATTCTGACCGGTGTCGTGCTGGTGAGTCTGTTTGTGCTTGGACTGATCGCCCTGGTGAACTGGGTGCTGGCCTAGCGACTGGCGCCGTAGCCGGCAAAGATCTCATTGACCTTCTTACGACCATTGCCCTTCTGGCTGATGGTGCGCTTCACCATCAAAAACTCCTGACGGTCCGCATGATGGTAGATCTCACGGGCATCCACAGTGTCGTGATTGCTGATCAGCACGCTGGCGCCTTTGACGGCCGCCTCTCTGGCGCACTCCGCCAGGGCATGCTGGGCCTCCATATTGAAGCCACCACTGGCGTAGCTGGTGAAGCTGGCGGTGCTGGAGAGAGGCAGGTACGGAGGATCGCAGTAGACCGCGTCCCCGGTCTGAACCTGGGCAAAGGTGGTGTGGTAGTCCGCGCACAGGAAGGTGGCCCGCTGGGCCTTCTCGGCGAAGAACTCCATCTCCTTCTGGGGGAAATAGGGCCGCTTGTAGGAACCGAAAGGCACATTGAATCCGCCCTTCTTGTTGTAGCGACACAGGCCGTTGTAACCATGACGGTTCAGATAGAGAAACAGCACCGCCCGCTCAAACTGATCGTTGGTGTCGTTAAACCTCTGACGAACCTTGTAGTAGGCCTCTTTATCATTCCACTCGGGCACGAACATCTTCCTGGACTCACAGATGTAGTGGTCCGCATCATGCTTGAGGGTCTGATACAGGTTGATCAGATCCGGGTTGATGTCGCTGAGCAGGTAGGAGGGGTAGTCTGTGTTGATGAAGACCGAGCCGGCCCCCACAAAGGGCTCAACCAGTCTGTCGGCGTCCGGCAGACGGCGGGCGATCTCCTCGACCAGGGCAAACTTGCCCCCTGCCCATTTCAAAAAAGCCCTTGTTTTCTTTGTCATTGGCTCGCCGACCACCGTGGAAAAGATAGGATTCTACCGTCACTCCGATAAAAACGCAGCTAAATCGAGTTGCTCTACCAACTCCTTTTGCACGTCTTGCATCGGTTTGACATAGGGACTGTTGTTTCGAAGCGCTTCCGGCAGGGTGGACACCGCCGCCTGGGCCGCCGCCTTGGTCTCAAAACCGCCGTAGACCACCACATGCCAGGGACGGGGCTGGCGGTTGTTGACGTAGAGGGCCAGGCCCTGCTTCAGAGGCAGCTGCTTCAGATACTGAGCCGCCAGGTTGGGGTAGGAGTAGACCGCCAGCTGCAGGGTGTAACTGTCACCGGGGCGCGCCATCAGAGGCTGCTCTGACAGGGGCACTGGCTTGGCTTCAGGCACCGTTCGGGTTTTGCGCTCTGGCTGAGGCTCCGGGGCTTCTGCCTGAGGTTGCGCCGGCTCGGGCGCCGGAGTATCCGCCGCCTGTTTGGCCGCCAGCTGCTGTTCCAGATCCGCCAGTCCCTCCCGGGCAGACTGTAGCAGAGGATCCTCGGGTTTGGCCTCCGGCTTGGGCTGAGGGGTGTTGATCGCCTGCCACTCGCCGGCCAATCCCAACTCCTCGCCATTATCCTGCGGCGCATCAGCCTGGGCCTCAACCCTCTCCTGCGACTGTGCCGGTTCCGACTCTGTCAGCCCTGGGGCCACGTCCACCAGACGCACACTGTCGGAGCGCCCCTGGGAATCCTGCTGCGGCTCAGGGCCGAGGGGATCCACGGCGATCCACACCGCCAGGGCAGCCACCACACCCAGCAGGGCAAAAATCAACGCTCGGTGACGCAGCAGCCCGGCCCTGGCCGGCGTCTCCTCCCCCTTGCCCGTCACCAGATCCACCACCGCCTGAGCGGAGCCATCGGATCTCTGCAGCAAAGGTTCGATGCCCAGCTGATTGATAAAGCGGGACAGGGGACGATCGGCGGTCAAGGCCCGGTAGAGCTGTTTCTGTTCACTGAGGGAAAGGGGCTCGATGGTGACCGGCAGCAGATGCTGCTGACACTCGGTCGGCAGCTCCGCCAGCAGGTGTTGCACCAGCTTGGGCCGGGAGACCAGGATCAGGGTCAGTCGCCAGCTGCGCTCCCCCTGCTCCAGCAGCATCGCCAGCAGTTCCGCCAGGATCACCTGGGGCAGGCTATGGGCGTCATCGATCACCAGCAACAGCCGCTGCTCGCTCTCCTTCAGCAGACGCTCGAAGCTGTCGATCAACGGCTCATGGGGATCAAACAGGGGATCGGTGAACAACTGATGCAGAATGTCCACCCTAAGCTGAGCGGGGTCCGCCTGGGCGGGACAGAGCACCATCCCCTGATTGAAGCCTTCGCTGATGCCCAGCAACGCCTGAGCCAGGGTGCTCTTACCCACACCCGGCTTGCCATGAAGCAGGATGGCGTGATCACCATACTCAATCAGGTACTTCAGTCGCTCCAGCAGCACCTGTTGGCTGGGAAGCAGGGAGGGGGCGGTATCACTCATCGGCGGCGATAAGGGCGGCCAGTTCGTCCCGGGTCACGTCCGCCACCAGCTCCGCCTCGCCAATATGGCGGGGCAAAACGAATCTCAAGGTACCGGCCACCACCTTCTTGTCCTTCTGCATCGGGGCCAGGAAACGCTCCAGGGTCATCTCAGCAGGAGGGGCCACCGGCAAGCCATAGGCCTGATGGATGGCGACGATGCGGTCCAGCTCTTCGGCGCTCATCTGATGGCGGCGGTGGGCCAGCCTGGCCGCCATTACGGTGCCGGCGGCCACCGCCTCGCCGTGCAGCCAGACGCCATAGCCCTGATCCGCTTCGATGGCGTGACCAAAGGTGTGTCCCAGGTTGAGCAGGGCACGCACCCCGCGCTCGGTCTCATCCTCGGCTACCACCTCGGCTTTGACTTCACAGCAGCGAGCGATGATGCGGGCAATCTGAGCCGGCGCCAGGGCGCGCAAGGCGTCCACATTCTGCTCCAGCTCTTCGAAGAAGGGTTTATCCCAGATGATGCCGTACTTGATCACCTCCGCCATTCCGGCAGCAAACTCCCGCGCCGGCAAAGTGGCCAGGCACCGGGTATCGATGAATACCGCCTGGGGCTGGTGGAAGGCACCAATCATGTTCTTGGCAAGGGGGTGGTTGATGGCGGTTTTGCCACCGACCGAGGAATCCACCTGGGACAACAGGGTGGTGGGCACCTGCAGGAAGGGCACACCGCGCTGATAACAGGCGGCGGCAAAGCCCACCATATCGCCAATCACACCGCCCCCCAGGGCCACCAACAAGGTGTCCCGGCCAAAGTTGGCCTCAAGCAGACGGGTAAAGATGGCGTTCAGATGCTCCAGATTCTTGTGCTGCTCACCATCGGGCAGCACCAGAGACTCCACCTGGGCACCGGCCTGACCCAGGGTCTGGGTCAGGGCAGAAAGGTACAGGGGGCCCACCACATCGTTGCTGACCACCAGCAGGCGGCGGCCTTCGACGTAGGGCTGGAACAGGGCGGGCTGAGTCAGCACCCCCTCGGCGATCATAATGGGGTAGCTGCGCGCCCCCAGGTCAACCTGAATCTGTTCCATGCATCCCCCGAAATAAGCAAACCTTAGAAGCCGAGCTTCTCTACGATCTGGCTGGCCACCACCTTGGCACTCTGGTCATCGGTGCGGATAACGATGTCGGCAATCTCCTGATACAGGGGGTTGCGCTCTTCCGCCAGATCTTCCAGCACCTGACGTGGATCGTCCACCTGCAGCAGAGGACGGCGCTTATCACGCTGGGTACGGGCAACCTGCTTGTCGATGGTGGTCTCCAGATAGACCACAATACCACGGGCCGACAGACGGTTGCGGATTTCCTTACTGTTTACTGAGCCACCACCGGTCGCCAGGACGATGCCCTGCTTCTCGGTCAGCTCTTCGATTACGCGAGCTTCACGGACACGGAAGCCCTCTTCGCCTTCCACATCAAACACCCAGGCGATGTCGGCGCCACTGCGTGCCTCGATCTCCTGATCGGAGTCATAGAAGTCCAGATGCAGCATTCCGGCCAGGTGACGGCCAATAGTACTCTTGCCTGCACCCATGGGTCCCACAAGGAAAATGTTTCTTTTTTCAGCCATTTTCTACGTCTAAATACTCAAATCTTCAATTAGTCGACCATCAGCAGATGGCTTTAAAACACCACTGTGACATAAATTTGGTGGACGATTATCGCAAGGAAGGCCCGGTGAAGGCAATAGAGGTGCCCGCTATGGTGGTGGCTCAGGTTAAAAGCTCTCCACTACTATCCTCGGAGTGACGAAAATCAGCAGCTCTGACTTGATGGCGGTATTGCGGGTATTGCGGAACAACCAGCCCGCGTAGGGGATGTCTCCCAGCACAGGAACCTTGCTCACCGTCTTCAGCTCCTGTTGCTGAAAAATTCCCCCAAGCACCACGGTTTCGCCATTCTTGGCCAGCACCTGGGTGGAGATCCTCTGGGTGTTGATCCCCACTTCGCCGCTGGAGCTCTCCCGCCCCCGGGTATCCTGGGTGACCAGCAGGTCCAGCACCACCTTGTCGTCGGAAGTGATCCTGGGCGTTACCGTCAGGCTGAGCACCGCTTTCTTGAAGGCGATGGAGGTGGCGCCACTGGAGGTACTCTCCTCGTAAGGGATCTCCTCCCCCTGCTCGATGAAGGCGGTGTACTGATTGGAAGTGGTCAGCCGCGGGCTGGCGATGATCTCCCCCTTGTCCTCCGCCTCCAGGGCCGACAGCTCCAGATCCAGGATGAACTCATCCCCCAGGTTGGCCACCTGAAAGGCGAAGCTGGAGGCGTTGCTGCTCACCGCGGGCAGATTGATGTTGAGGCGATCGCCGATGGCCGGCATCACCCCCTGGCGAATGCTGTCGTTGCCTTCGATGGAGCCGGACACCGAACCGTCGCTCTGACCGGAGGAGACCCCCCAGCGGATCCCCAGTTCGCTGTCCACGTTGTCCCGGACATTGACCATCCGCGACTCGATCACCACCTGACGTACCGGCACATCCAGCACCTGAATCAGGGCTTCCACTTCGGCCAGGCGCCTGGGCGCATCCTGCAGCAGCAGGATGTTGGTGCGCTCATCCACGGTGGCGGAACCACGGTCACTGAGCAGGCGGTTGCTGCCCGACTCACCCCGAAGCAGGTTGGCAATGTCGTCGGCTTTGGCGTAGTTGATCTTGTAGTGACGGGAGATCAGCGGCGCCAGCTGCTGAGCCTCCTGCTGCAATTGCAGCTCCGCCTGCTTCTGAGCCGCCAGCTCCTCCCGCGGGGCCACCAGCAACACATTGCCCTCACGGCGGCTGGCCAGGCTCCGCACCTTGAGCACCAGGGCCAGGGCCTGATCCCAGGGCACAGAATCCAGCCTCAGGGTCAGATTGCCGTCCACCGAATCGCTGGTGACCAAGTTGAGCTGCTTATGCTCCGCCAGGATCTGCAGCACGCTGCGCACAGGCACATCCTGAAAATTGAGGGAGATGCGGTCCCCCCGGAATCCCTGAGGGGCCTTAACAGGGGTTTTCGGCGTCAGAGACAGCACCAGCTGATTGCCCCGGCGCTGCTCACTGCTGCTCAGGTCCCCATCCAGCTGCACCACCACCCGGGTCTGCATCGGCTCACTGAAGGTCTCGAAACTGCGCACCAGGGTACCCAGTTCCGACAGGTCCATCACCCGCTGCTCCCGGGGGGGGAGCTGGCTGTGAGGCAGGGTAATGGCAAGGCGACCGGGCTGCTGAGCCAGCTGCGCCTTGCCGGCAGGGCGATCCAGGCTGAAAACAAGGTCCCCGCCCTTTCCTCGGGGATGGAACCGGACCGATTCCACCCTGGCCAGGGGCAGTGCCTGCGCCGTCTCCTGCTTCAGGGCCGCGGCCACCATGGAGCGGTCGGCAAAGGTGATCAGGTAATCACTGCCCTGCCACTGGCCCCGATAGGGACCACTGCGGTCCAGCGCCAGGGTCACCATCACCCCCTCCCCCTCATTGCGGGCGGTCAGGGAGGTGACCTCAGGGGCCGCCACCGGAATCTGCTGGGAGGCCAGCTGGGTCCGGCTCTGGGGAAACCACAGGCTGAGGGTGGCCCCCTCATCAGACTGCACTATCTGAGGGGCCGGCCCCGGCTGGTCAAACACCAGATGCAGCGACAACCGGCTTCCCGGCAGGTCAGACACCCGCACCTCCAGCAACTCCGCCCCCTGCACAGGCAACACCAGCAGCCACAACCCCATCAGCCAGACACCCGCTCGACTCATAGACTCTCTCCCTCAGGCAGAGGCAGGCTCAGACTGGCCTGCCGCTCCACATAGCATCCCATTCCCTGCTCGACCCGCTCGGTCAGCTCGATGCTCTCCGAGCCAATGCGGTCCACCCGTCCCCCAAACAGTCCCAGCCGGTCTCCGACCCTGACCCTGTGAATCCGGCCATCACTGCTCTGAATCAGGGCCCAGCGCCGCTCATCCTCCATCAGGGTGCCGCGCATCGACAGCGAGTCCAGCGCCACCCTGGCCAGGGGAGGCACGGGACCGGGCACAGGTCCCAGGCAACCGGGGCGACCTGCTCTGGCTTCGGCACTGGTGCGGGCCGCATCCACGAAGGGGCTGGCCCTCTCCCCAGGCTCATAGCCGACCCGGTGAAAACTGGGCAGGGCCGGGGACTGCCCCCGATAGGGGGGCGGATTGGCCTGGACATGACTCACGTAGGCTTGCAGATCGGCCAGGTCGCCGCCGCAGCCCGCCAGCAGCCCCAGGCAAAGCAGCATCACACTCCTCATTGCCCCTCCCCGGAATCCGGCGCCAGCCTGTAGGTTCGCGCCACCAGTTCGATGGCCAGTTCGGACTCCCCGCGACTCAGAGAGAGATCCTGCAGGTTGACGATCCTCGGCAGGGCCGCCAGGCTGGCGGCAAATTCACCAAACTGGGGGTAGTGGCCAGACAGCTCCACCTTGAGCGGCAGGGTGACGTAAAGCTCGCCGGGCTGCTCTGGCAACCAGCCTATGCTGAGGATCCTCAGGTCGGTCTTGGTGGCCAGGTAGGTGATGTCATCCAACAGCCCGGGCATCTCATCCTCTTTGGGCAGCATCCCCAGCATCTCCTCCAGGGCCAGCTGAGTCTGCACCAGCTGCTGCTGATGCCGCTCCAGGTGGGCGGAGAACTGAAACTTGTCTCTGAAGACCTGTTTGAGCTGCTGCTCCTGCTGCTGCTCAGCCCGCAGCCGACTGAGATCCTCCCCCACCAGGAAGTGGCCCCCCAGGCCACCCACCACCAGGGCCAGAATCAGGGCCACCGCCCATTTCACCTGGCGCGGCCACTGACCTATTCCCTCAAGGTCCAGGTACCTCAGCTCCTCCAGGGTCATCCCGACACCTCCCGCTTCATCGCCAGGGTCAGCTCGAAGCTGTGGCGGCGCACCGCCTGCTGGTCCGCCGCCTGAACCCGCTGCACCCGGGGGCGAATCAGCCAGGGGGAGGCCTCCATTCTTCTCAGCAGCTCCGCCAGCTGATTGTTGGACTCGCAGTAGCCGGACAGGCTCAGCTGTCCCCCCTCCAGGCGCAGCCGGGTCAGCATCACCCCGGGCACCACCACCCGATGCAATTCATTGAGCAGATGAACCGGCAGGTTGCGCTCCTGCTGCAGTTGCACGATCAGTCCCATCCTCTGGTTCAGCTCTCTCTTGCGCTGCTCAATCTCACTCATCTGCCGGATTCGCGCTTCAACCCGGGCGATCTCCTGCTGCAGGTAATGGTTCCTGGCCAGTTGCGCCTCCACCTGCACCGTGACCAGCAGGTGAATCACAAACACCAGGGACGCCGCCCCGCCGGCCACCAGGGCCAAAACCATCAGGTAATGGCGTTTCTGGCGCTGGCGCAGGGTGTCCCGCCAGGGCAGCAGGTTGATGCGACTCATGGTGCCTCCCGCATCGCCAGCCCGGCCGCCAGCAGAAACTGAGCCGGCTGAGTCAGCTGCAGCCCTTCCTGGCATTTCACCCTGGCGCATTCACAGGGCAGCCCCAGGCGCTCCTGCAGCATGGGGGCCAGGGTGTCAGGCTGATGGCCGCAGAGCACCACTCGCGCCACCCGGCGTCCCTCTGCCCCCCCCAGATGAATCTGAATGCTGCGCTGCAGTTGCTGCGCCAATTGATCCACCCAGGGCGCCAGCTCCTCGGTGTCTCCCCTGGGCAGGGAGACCTCACGGACAAACC